>JACSRS010000036.1 GCA_014879655.1 Burkholderiaceae bacterium | reverse complement strand
AGCTGGCCAGCAGCGGCGCGGTGATGATGAAGATCACCACCAGCACCAGCATCACGTCGACCAGCGGCGTGACGTTGATGTCGCTGAAGGGCTCGGCACCCTTGCTGCGTTCGAGCCGCCCGAATGCCATGGCTCAGGCTGCCGGCCCGGTGGCGGCGCCGGGATGCGACAACAATTCGCGCAGATCGCGTGCAAAGCCTTCCAGATCAGCTTCGATGCGGCCGATCTGGCGGCCGAAGACGTTGTAGGCCAGTACCGCCGGGATCGCCACGGCCAGCCCGGCAGCGGTCATGATCAGCGCCTCACCGACCGGCCCGGCCACCTTGTCGATGCTGATCTGGCCGTCAGCGGCGATGCCGGTGAGCGCGTGGTAGATGCCCCAGACCGTGCCCAGCAGGCCGACGAAGGGCGCGGTCGAACCGACGGTGGCCAGCAGCACCTGGCCATATTGCAGCCTGTGCAACACCCGGTGCAGCGCATCGCGCAGCACCCGCGTCAGCTGCTGGCCCCGCTCGCCGGCGGCTGCCAGCGTGCCCGGCGCCTGCGGCTGGGCTGCTTCGATCAGCGGCAGCACCAGTTGGCTGCGGTCAAAGCCATGAAGGCGCTGGCGGGCGTCGGCCAGGCCGGGCGACTGCCAGAACGCCGCAACACTGCGGGTGACGTCCGAGCCGGCGCGGCGCAGCAGCCAGAGTTTCCAGAGAATCACGACCCAGCTGGACACCGACATCAGCAGCAGCAGCGCGGCCACCAGCCGGCTGACGGCGTCGCCCTGCACCAGCATTTCGACCAGGCTCATGCCAGTCCCAGCACGTCGTCCATGTCGAACAGCCCGGTGCTGCGGCCGGCCAGAAAGCGTGCCGCCCGCAGGCTGCCCTGGGCGTAGGTGGCGCGACTGGAGGACTTGTGCGTGATCTCGATGCGCTCGCCGGTGCCGGCAAACAGCACGGTGTGGTCACCGACGATGTCGCCGCCCCGGATCGCGGAAAACCCGATGGTGGACGGATCGCGTTCGCCGGTGACGCCTTCCCGGGCATAGACCGCGCAATCCTTCAGGTCGCGCCCCAGCGCCTCGGCGATGACCTCGCCCATCTTCAGCGCCGTGCCCGACGGCGCATCGACCTTGTGACGATGGTGCGCCTCGATGATTTCAATGTCGTAGCCGCTGGACAGCGCGCGCGCCGCCATCTGCAGGAGCTTGAGCGTGACGTTGACGCCCACGCTCATGTTGGGTGCCATCACGATGGCCGTATCGGCGGCGCCGGCCTGGATGGCGGCCTTTTGCCCATCGGTGAAGCCGGTGGTGCCGATGACCATCCGCACGCCCCCAGCGCGACAGGCCTGCAGGTGCGCCAGCGTGCCCTCGGGGCGGGTGAAGTCGATCAGCACGTCGGCGTCTTTCAGGCCTTCGGCGAGATCGGCGGTGATGGTCACGCCGCTCGGCTGGCCGAGGAACGCGGTGGCATCGGTGCCGATGGCCGGGCTGGAGGTGATGTCGAGCGCGCCCGTCAGCACGCAGTCGTCGGTCGCGCGGATCGCCTCGATCAGCATGTGGCCCATGCGGCCGCTGGCCCCTGCGACGGCAATTCGGATGCGGGAAGTGGAGGTCATGTGATGCAGCCCAAGATGGCGCCCGCCGGTGGCGGATCAGCGCGCTGGTGATTCGAGCGGGGGGTAGCTGGTGCGCGCCGGTGTTTCAGGCGTGGCATCGACCGGCTCGGCGGGGGCAGACGGGGCGGTCTTTTCCAGCATTTCGGGCGTGGCCTGCAGCAGCGGCACCTTGCCGCCGCTTTTCCCGGTGTCGATCTGGGCAACGAACTCGGCCTCGGTCGGCATTTGCTCGCCATCGACACGTTCAAGCTTGTCGCCCTGGAAGTACACCGTCAGCCGGTATTCCTTCATCGGTTCATTGCGGGCCTTGAAGGTGAACACGTAGTCCCAGCGGTTTTCGTGAAAGATGCTCGAGAGCAGCGAGGTGCCCAGAATTTCGCGAACCTGCTGGCGGCTCATGCCGGGCTTGAGCGCAGCAGCCTGCTCGCGCGAGACAAAGTTGCCCTGCACCACCGTGGCCCGGTAGGGGTTGGTGAGGCTGGTGATGCTGGGGGCCCAGCTGCAACCGGCCACCAGTGCGGCGGCCAGTGCAGCCGCGAAAACGGTCAGTACCGGGCGGGCGCGACGGGAAGGGCGGGCAGGCATGGGCGGTGGGCAGGCGATATGATCGGTCCATTGTAGCGGCTGGGTCTGGCAGCGGTGCCCGACGACCCGACGCGAAAAACCACGCCATGGCCAATATCGACGAACTCAAGAGCACCGGTCTGAAAGCGACACTGCCGCGGCTGAAGATTCTCGAAATCTTCCAGCAGGGCTCGCTGCGGCACATGACCGCCGAAGACGTTTTTCGTGTGCTGCTGGAAGAGCGGTCCGATATCGGGCTGGCCACGGTCTACCGCGTTCTCACCCAGTTCGAGCAGGCCGGCATCCTGAGCCGCAGCCATTTCGAGTCGGGCAAGGCGGTCTACGAGCTCAACGAAGGCCAGCACCACGACCATCTGGTCTGCCTCGACTGCGGCCAAGTCGAGGAGTTTTACGACGCCGAAATCGAAAAGCGCCAGCAGGCGGTGGCCACGGCCAAGGGTTTTGTCATTGCCGACCACGCGCTGAGTCTGTACGCCCATTGCCAGCGCAAGGATTGCCCGCGCCGCCCGCAGCCGCGCCCGACCTGAATCGCCATTGTCGGACCGGGAAGGCCCGCCCTTGTGCGGAACCTCGGGCAGCGGTTTCGGAAAGGGACCCTGTGCCCTTTTCAGCAGTCAATTTCCAACGAAAATTGGCAAAACCCGGCGTCAAATGGGTTTCTGATGCTATCAATTATGAGTTGATCCGGGCGGGTCCAGCGCGATCGGCTGCCCGTGTGGCGTGCGCCGGGCAGCATCTTCCCAGGCGTGTTCCAGCGCGTGGATCTGCTCGGCCGAGCCGATCTGGCGTTCGATCACCAGTTGTTCCAGCGCATTGAGCCAGTGGGTGTAGTAGCGGCTGCCGTCGTCAGGGTCGTCGTCGCCGGCGCTGCTGCGGATCTGCGCCGACAGCGCGGCCGCCCATTGCGGCCAGCTGAACAATCCCTGCTGGTGCAGGTGCACCGTCATTGCAAAGGCATGCGCCTGCCAAGGCGCGGCAAAGACGGGCTCGGCTTCGTTCCCGGCGAAGAAGGCTGGCAGCGGCAGGTCGCCACCGCACAGGCGCGCAATATCGGCGAGCGCTGGTGCCGGGCGGGGATCGGCGGAATCTTTGTGGTCGGTGAACGTTGTCATGGCAGGCGGGTCGCTGGCTTCAGGCGAGCTTTTCCAGATAAGGCTCCCAGGCATCGACGCTGACCACCGAACGGGGGTCGCCATCGGCGCCCCACAGTTCGTCGCCGGCAAAGGCCACGGTGTAGAGCCATTCGGGGCGCTGATCAAAAGGCGGCAGCGGCTGGCTGACATGGCGGTCAGGGAACAGATGCGCGCCGTGGACGTGCGTGACCACGCCGCAGTGCCCGCGTACGTAGCGCGGCAGCCGGGTGTGCCCGGACGGGTGCCGGTTTTGTGCGCGCACCCGCTCGCCGACGGCAAAGCGGGCCGGGCCGGTGGCCGGCCGGTCGGCGGGGGATCCGGTGGCGAGCATGGCGTCGACGGCGTCGGCGTGCAGCACGCGGGCCACGGCAGCGCCCGCTTGTTGCATCTGGCCGGTGCGCAGTTCTTCGGCGCTGACCAGACCGCGCGCCAGCATCAGTTGCTCCAGCGCTGCCAGCCAGATCTGGTAGTAGCTGCTGGTGAGGTACTGCGCAGGCGGCAGCGATTCGCGCGCCGAGCGGCTCAGGTCGATGTTCCACTGGCCGGTGGCGCCCATCGCGAGCGTCAGTGCCAGCGCACGCCGCTCCCAGTCGCCGTGGAAGACCGGCTCATCCGCCTCGGGGCAGACCGGCCCGAAGGCCTGCAGGCCGCCCATGTCATGCACCGAATTCATCGCGTCAGTGTCCTGCGGCGGAAAGGGGCCGGCCGGTGCCGATCATCGAGTCGCGCGTGACCAGTGCGGCCAGTTGGGCTTCGTCCATCGCCTCGGTGCCGGCCGGACGCGCGGGCAGCACCAGATAGCGCACTTCGGCGGTGGAGTCCCAGACCCGGATCGTCGTGTCCGGCGGCAGCGTGACGCCGAATTCGGCCAGAACCCCGCGCGGGTCGATCACGGCGCGGGAGCGGTACGGCGCACTCTTGTACCAGACCGGCGGCAGGCCCAATACCGGCCACGGGTAGCAGCTGCACAGCGTACACACCACCATGTTGTGCACAGCGGGCGTGTTTTCCACCGCCACCATGTGCTCACCCTGGCGGCCGATGAAACCCATCGATGCAATCGCGGCCGTTGCGTCGTGCAGCAGCCAGCGCCTGAATTCGGGGTCCACCCAGGCACGGGCCACCACCCGGGCGCCGTTGTGCGGGCCGATTTTCGTTTCATAGGTTTCGATGATGCGGTCGAGCGCGGCCGGGTCGACATAGCCCTTTTTCGTAAGCAGGGTTTCGAGCGCACGAACGCGAACGTCCATTTCGCCCAGCGTGCTGCCGGGTCCGTGGTCATGGCCGTGGTCATGAGAGTGGCCGGCGGCGGCAGGTGGCGGTTTCGGTGCTTCGCTCAAGGTGTCGGTCCTTGTCTGTGGCGGGCCTGGCGCGGGCAGGCGTTCCGGTTGCAGCGCAGGGGCATGATAGCGCCGCTTACAATGACAGGTTGCCTGCCGGGCAGGTTACCTCCTGTTCGTGCATCCTGTTCCCTGACCGATTTTTCGTGGAGTGAAGCCATGTTGATTTCTACCGCCTATGCCCAGACCGCCGCTGCCGGTGGCGACATGCAGTCGTCGCTGATGAGCATGCTGCCGCTGGTGCTGATGTTCGTGGTGCTGTATTTCGTGATGATCCGCCCGCAGATGAAGAAGCAGAAGGAACATCGCGCCATGATCGAGGCGCTGGCCAAGGGCGATGAGGTGGTGACCGCCGGCGGCATGCTGGGCAAGGTGACCCGTCTGAGCGAGGGTTACATCAGTGTTGAAGTCTCCAGCGGCGTCGAGGTGCAGATGCAGCGCAGCGCGGTTGTTCAGGTGCTGCCCAAAGGCACCGTCAAGTAAACACGGGCCGGACGAAACCGTCCGGCGCCCTGGATTTTGTCAGTCAGCCAGCGAAAACAGCGATCATGAACCGTTACCCGGTCTGGAAGTACGCGATCATCGTGATCGCGTTGTTTGTGGGGGCGATCTACACGCTGCCCAATTTCTTCGGCGAAGCACCGGCGGTGCAGGTTTCGGCTGGCAAACCCATGGTCCGGGTCGATGCTGCCACCCAGGTACGCATCGAACAGGTACTCACGGCTGCCGGCCTCTCGCCCGACGTCGTCACCTTTGACGGCAATTCGGTCAAGGCGCGCTTCGACAGCACCGACAACCAGCTCAAGGCCAAGGATGCGCTGCAAAAAGGGCTGAACCCCGACCCGGCCGACCCATCGTATGTGGTCGCGCTGAACCTGGTTTCCCGCTCGCCGGCCTGGCTGTCCGCGCTGCATGCGTCGCCGATGTACCTGGGGCTGGACCTGCGCGGCGGCGTGCACTTCATGCTGCAGGTCGACATGAAGGCGGCACTCGACCAGAAAACCGAATCGCTGACTGGTGACCTGCGCAGCCTGATGCGCGAGAAGAACATTCGCCACAGCGGCATCAGCCGCAGCGGCCAGACTATCGACATCCGCTTTCGCGATCCGGCCACGCTGACCGCCGCCAAAAACCTGATCCAGGACCAGTTTCCCGACCTGCAGGCGAGCGAGGGAACCGACGGTGCCGATCTGAAACTCACCGCCTCGATCCGTCCGGAAGCCGCCCGCAAAGTGCAGGAGCAGGCGCTCAAGCAGAACATCACCACCTTGCACAACCGGATCAACGAACTGGGCGTGGCCGAGCCGGTGATCCAGCAGCAGGGGCTGGACCGAATCGTGGTGCAACTGCCAGGCGTGCAGGATACGGCCAAGGCCAAGGACATTCTGGGCCGCACCGCCACCCTGGAGATGCGGCTGGTCGACGAATCGGCCGAAGGGCGCGACGCCGAAACCGGCCGCGGTCCGGTGCCGTTTGGCTCCGAGCGCTTCCTGCAGCGCGATGGGCGCGTGGTGATCGTGAAGAAGCAGGTCATCATCACCGGAGACAGCCTGACGGATGCGCAACCGGGCTTCGATTCGCAGAGCCAGCAGCCCAAGGTCGACCTGACCGTGGACGCCAAGGGTGGCCGCATCATGCGCGACACCAGCCGCGAGAACATGAAGAAGCGCATGGCCATCGTGCTGTTCGAAAAAGGCAAGGGCGAGGTGCTGACCGCGCCGGTGATCCAGGGGGAGCTGGGCAACCGCTTCCAGATTTCGGGCGCGATGACGGTGGTGGAGGCCAACGACCTGGCGCTGCTGCTGCGCGCCGGATCGCTGGCCGCGCCGATGGAAATCATCGAAGAGCGCACCATCGGCCCCAGCCTGGGCGCCGAGAACATTGCCAAAGGCTTCAACAGCGTCACCTGGGGCTTCCTGGTCATCGTTGCCTTCATGGCGGTGTACTACATGCTGTTCGGGCTGTTTTCCGGCCTGGCGCTGGCGGTCAATCTGCTGCTGCTGGTGGCGGTGCTGTCCATGTTGCAGGCCACGCTCACGCTGCCGGGCATGGCGGCAATGGCGCTGGCACTGGGCATGGCGATCGACTCGAACGTGCTGATCAATGAGCGGGTGCGCGAGGAGTTGCGCAACGGCGCTTCGCCGCAGGCAGCCATCAACGCGGGTTACGACCGCGCCTGGTCGACCATCTTCGACTCCAACATCACGACGCTGATCGCCGGCCTGGCGCTGCTGGCCTTCGGCTCGGGTCCGGTTCGCGGGTTTGCCGTGGTGCACTGCATCGGCATTCTGACGTCGATGTTCTCGGCAGTCTTTTTCTCGCGCGGGCTGGTCAACCTCTGGTATGGTCGGCAAAAGAAACTCAAGGCAGTATCCATCGGCACCATCTGGCGCCCGAAGGGTACCGATGTGACAGTCCGGCCGGACGCTAACGGCGGCTGAGGGAGATCGGCATGGAATTTTTCAAGATCCGCAAGGACATCCCGTTCATGCGGCACGCGTTGATCTTCAACGTGGTTTCCCTCGTGACCTTTCTGGCTGCGGTGTTCTTCCTGTTTTCGCGCGGCTTGCACCTGTCGGTGGAGTTCACCGGCGGCACCGTGATGGAGGTCAGCTATTCGCAGCCGGCCGACCTGAACAGGGTGCGCGATGCGGTGGCCAAACTGGGTTATGCCGACGTGCAGGTGCAGAACTTCGGCACGGCGCGCGATGTCATCATCCGCCTGCCGGTGCAAAAGGGTGTGAGTTCGGCGCAACAAAGCGAAAAGGTGCTGGCAGCGCTGAAATCCGATGACGCCGGCGTGAGCCTGCGGCGCACCGAGTTCGTCGGGCCGCAGGTCGGCGACGAACTGGCCACCGACGGCCTGAAGGCACTGGGCATGGTGGTCGCCGGCATCATGATCTATCTGGCGGTGCGCTTCGAGTGGAAGTTCGCGGTGGCGGCCATCATCGCCAACCTGCACGACGTGATCATCATTCTGGGTTTCTTCGCCTTCTTCCAGTGGGAGTTCTCGCTGGCGGTGCTAGCGGCGGTGCTCGCGGTGCTGGGCTACTCGGTGAACGAATCGGTGGTGATCTTTGACCGGATTCGCGAGAACTTCCGGCGTTTTCGCAAGATGAACACCGTCGAGATCATCGACAACGCCATCACGTCGACGATCAGCCGCACCATCATCACTCACGGTTCGACACAAATCATGGTGCTTTCCATGTTGCTGTTTGGGGGCGAAACGCTGCATTATTTTGCGATGGCCCTGACCATCGGCATTCTGTTCGGCATCTATTCGTCGGTTTTCGTGGCTGCCGCCATTGCGATGTGGCTGGGCATCAAGCGCGAAGACATGGTCAAGAATCCGGTCCGCAAAGACGAAGACCCCAATGACCCCAATGCAGGCGCCACCGTTTGAGGGGTGACCGGCTCGACCCATGAGCAACGGCCGCCCCACCGCTTCCGCTCAGTCGCTGGCCCGCGCGACGCGTGAGCGTTTCGTTGCGGAAGTCGATGCGGTGGTGCTGGATCTGGCAGCCACCGCGCAAGGGCGCCTGAGCGCCCTGGCCGAACAGCCGGGCAATGTGCGCGAACAGCAGCAGCATCGCGACACCTTTCTCGCGTTCCAGCGGCTACGCGACAGCTGGGTTCTGGACGTTCGCAAGGCCTGGAGCAAGGCGCTGGTGATACCGTCGATCTCGGCGAGCCGCAAGGCCGATCCGTCGAGCAACATGCTCTCGCTGATCGGCGACGAAGAAATCGAAAACAAGATCCTGGTCTCGCGCCTGACGCTGGCCATTGCCGACAAGGTCAGCTGGGAGCTCAACGACCTGCGGGTGCGCGTCGTGCACCTCGATGGCGGTGTCGACTGGCAGGATCGCGAAGTGCTCAAGCCGGACACCTTTGCTGCGGTACTGGTCGACCAGTGGACGCAGGCAGGCATGTCGCGCGCGAGCTGGCAGGCCGTGCAAGACAGCCTGACACCTGTGGTGACCGACCGCATGCTCGCGGCTTACCAGCATGCAAACGAATTTCTGGTCCGCAACGGCGTGATGCCGGTGATCGACCGCAAGCAGGGCCTGAAGCGTTCGGCCGAGGGCGGGCCGCCGACAGCCGGCGGGCCTGGCAGCTTGCCGTCGCGCCTGGGCGCGGCGGGGGGCGCCGGGCCGTCTTCGCATCAGGACACCAGCGGCTGGGACCGTGGCGGTGCGCCCGGCCGCAGTGGTGCTTTTTCCGCAGGTGGCGGACGGGCAGCCGGCCCCGGCCAGGGCGGTACAGGTGGCGGCAGTAGTTGGGGCGGCGCAGCCGCTGACGGACGAAGCGGGCCGATGTCGACCGGGTCGTGGTCTCGCACCGGCGCGCCGTCGCAGACGGGCGCGTCGGCTTCACGAAGTGGCGCGGGTGGGAGTCGTGGCGGTGGGTCCCGTGCTGACACCGGAGGCCACGACACATCGGGCAGCCATGGCCGCGACTCAATGCTGCGCGGACATCCGCACACCCGCAGCGCCACCGCCGAAGAAACCCGCATGATGACCAGCACGACGCCGCTGGCGCGGGCACGCCAGCGTGCGCAGGGCATTCTGGGCCAGCTCAAGCGGCTGCTGGTCGATCGCGGCGCCGACTTCGAAGAAACCGTGCGCGGTGCGCCGTCCCCGGCGCTGGTGGAGGCGATGAACCAGGAAGACGCCACCGTCCTGCAGGAGTTCTATGGGCCGGCGGGCGGGGCGGTCGCCGAAGGCGCCGCTGCCGGCGCGGGCGCGATGGTCTACGACGGCGCCAGCGTGCAGCGCCTGTCGACCGAGCTGCGCCAACGCAGCACGGAGCTCAAGCGCAAGGCGTCGAGCACCAGCGAGAAGGCCACCATCGAAATCGTGGCGCTGATGTTCCAGGCCATCCTGGCCGAGGAGCGCATTCCGGCGGCGATCCGGGTCTGGTTTGCGCGGCTGCAGATGCCGGTATTGCGGGTGGCGCTGGCCGAGCCGGAGTTTTTTGGCACGCTGCAGCACCCGGCGCGCCAGCTGATCGACCGCATGGGCTCGTGCGTGATGGGCTTTGATGCCAGCGGCGTGCAAGGCGGCCCGATGGAGGCCGAAATCCGGCGCGTCGTGCAGGTCATCGAGCAGTACCCGGAGACGGGCCGGCGCGTGTTCCAGCTGGTTTTCGAGGAATTCGAGAAGTTTCTGTCGAAGTTCCTGACCCAGGCCGAGGGTACGAAGCGGCTGGTCAGCGTGGCCCAGCAGGTCGAGCAGAAGGAGACCCTCGCAATCCAGTACACCATCGAGATGCGCAGCATGCTCAACAAGATGCGGGTGCGGGACGAAATCCGCGAATTCCTGTTCAAGATATGGGCCGAGGTTCTGGCCGTGGCGGCCCTGCGCAACGGCGCGCAGGATCCGGAAACCCTGGCCCTCAAGCGCACCGCTTCCGAGTTGCTGTGGGCCGCCAGCGCCAAGCCCAACCGCGAAGACCGGGCCCGTGTGATACAGGAGCTGCCGCTGATCCTGCAGCGCCTGCGCAAGGGCATGTCGCTGCTCGGGCTGGCGCAGGACGCCCAGGACGCGCAGATCAAGATCATCAGCGACATCCTGGCCGACGCCTTCCAGTCCCGCACCGCCCCGATCGCCCAGGAAGAGCTTGACGACATGTCGCGCCGGCTGGAGCAACTGGAAGTGGCGATCAGCGACGACGACGTAAAAGATATCGAACTCAACCCCGAGACGCTGGAGCTGATGCTCGGCGTCGACACTTCGTCGTTCGAAGTGTTGGCCAACCGTGGCTCGGCGCCCAGCCAGGCGATGGTGGCCTGGGCCAAGGAGCTCGATCTCGGCCACTGGTTCATGCTGGATCACAACGCCGCGATGGTGCAGGTCCAGCTGGTGTGGCGCAGCGACCGCGGCCAGCTCTACCTGTTCGCGTCACCCTCGGGCACCAGCTACCTGATCCAGGCGGGCCGGCTGGCGGCGTACCTGCAGGCCGGCCTGCTGGTGCCGGCCGAAGACGAGACGCTGACCGTGCGCGCCACTCGGCAGGCGCTGGCCAAACTCGATGCCAATCCCGAACGCCTGCTCGGCTGACGACCCGGTCGGGGCCGGCTGGGCCTCGGCTGCCGGCTCAGGCCGAGGCCATGCGCTGAAACAGGCCGCCCGGCAGGCGGGCCACGAAACCGTCGAGTTCCAGCTCCAGCAGTTGCGCCTGCAGGCTGGCCGTGTCCAGTCCGGTGCGGGCCAGCAGCGCATCAAGCCCCACCGGGTCGTACCCCATGGCGGTCAGCAGACTGTTTTTCTCGTCATTTTCGGCGTATTCCAGCGTCAAATCGTCATTTTTTGCTACTGAATCAGGATTGAAATTGGTCGTTGCATCGGGAAGTTGCAGCTCTTCCAGCACGTCCTGCACCGATTCCACCAGCTTCGCCCCCTGTTTGATCAATGCGTGACAGCCGCGCGACTGCACGGCATGGATCGACCCAGGAATGGCGAAAACCTCCTTGCCCTGTTCGCTGGCCAGGCGGGCTGTGATCAGCGAGCCGGATTTCAGCGCGGCCTCCACCACCAGCGTGCCCTGGCTGAGGCTGGCGATCAGCCGGTTGCGCTTGGGGAAATTGGCGGCCAGCGGCGGCGTGCCGAGCGGGTATTCGCTGATCAGCAGGCCGCGCTGCGCGATGCTGTGGGCCAGCGTTCGGTGGCGCGCCGGGTAGACACGGTCAAGCCCGGTGCCGACCACAGCAACCGTCGCCCACGGGTTGCCGGTCGTCGCAGTGGCATCGGCCGCACCCGCCAGCGCGCCCTCGTGGGCCGCACCGTCGATGCCCAGCGCCAGGCCCGAAACCACCGTCAGCCCGGATCCAGCGAGTGCGGCGGCGAACTGGCGGGCGGTGGACTCGCCCTGCGGCGTCGGATTGCGGCTGCCCACCATCGCGATGCTGCGGCGAGCCAGACTTGCCAGTGCGGCGTCGGTGTCCGGCGTTCCCAGCTGCCCCGTCAGGTAAAGCATCAGCGGCGGGTCTTCCATCTCCAGCAGGCCCGCGGGGTAACAGCGGTCGCCCGGCGTGACGATGCGTCGCCCGATGCCGTTGCCGTCAGCCGCGCCGCCGTTGAGCCACTTCAAGGTCGACGCCAGCAGTGCGGCCAGATCAGCCGGTTCGGCCTGGATGGCCTCTACCTGTGTCGGGGTCAGCACCCGTTCCAGTGCGGCGGCGGTCTGCTGAAAAACGCGCTGGGGCAGGCCGAAGGCGGTCAGCAGGCGCCGCGCGCTCGTGTTGCCGACGCCCGGGGTCAGGATCAGCCGCAGCCAGGCGGCCAGTTCGTCATGCTGCACGAAACGCTTTCATGCGACGGTTGACCGGCCACCGGGATCACCCCCGAGCGCCGGCGCCCATGCCTGTTCAGCGGGGATTGACCAGCCGGTCGCCCACCTGCACGCCGTCCTCAACTTCGAGAATCAGGCCGTAGGACACGCGCTCGAAGGTGCGGAACACCATCAGCAACCCGACCCGTTCATCGGGCAACTGCAGGGCCGGACGGGCATCGGTGGTCTTGTCGACGATCACCTGGCCCGACTTCAGGATGGCCAGCACGTCGCCGATCTCCAGCCCGTTGGCGCTGCCCTTGTTGATCGCGACCACCTGGTTCTGGGTGGCGTAGCGAACCGCGCTGCCGTAAATCGACATGATGCGGGCGTCCACGTTGACGACTGGCGCGCGTGGTGTGTAGCTGCGCAGCTGGCGCGGCGGCTCGGGCAACAGGCGGTCGCCCACCCGCAGCTCTTCCTTGACGCTGATGATGTCGATGGTGGCGGGGACCAGAGTGGCGACGCCCTTGCCGTTGGCATCAACGTCGGTGCGCAGGGACTCGCCGCGCGCCAGTTGCGCCTGGCCGACATACTGCGCTTCATAGCCCAGCACTTCCTTGCTGACCGGGTCGATCATCGGACGTGCTTCGCGGAATACGCGGAAGTCGCGGGCCTGGCCCGCGCCGGTGCGCAGCGGCTGGCCTTCACCGCCGAGCGCGTAGGCACGGTCGCCCCGGCTGAGCAGCACGCGGTCTTCCTGGGTGCCGACGATGCGCGGTGACTGGTTCAGCGTCAGTTCGCCAACGACCAGCGGCTCGGCCAGGAAGGGCTCGATCAGGTGGCTTTTCAGCGTGGGAACGGCGGTGTCGCGCAGGCTTTCGATGCGGGTGCGCGGGGAGATCTTTACCGATTCGATGACGACATCTTCGCCTTCCTTGCCGCCATCGCGCCGGGTTTTCAGGCGCGCGCGGCCATCAAGTTTTTCCAGGTAGAGAACCTGCCCCGGAAAGATCAGATGCGGGTTGCGAATGTCCTGCAGGTTCATGCCCCACAGTTCCGGCCAGCGCCAGGGCGACTTGAGGAAGATGCCGGAGATGGCCCAGAGGGTGTCGCCCGCCTTGACCGAGTACTGGTCCGGGGCGTTGGCCGCCAGCTCGCTCAGCGGCACGCCGTCCTGGGCCACTTGCTGCGCGGTCTCGCGCTGGGCCTGGGTCACCGGATAGGTTTGTGCCTGCGCCGTGGTCGCAGTGCCCAGCACCAGCCAGGCCAGAACGGGCACGGCCGCGTGGGCAGTCAGGGTGGACAGGTGTTTCATTTGGTTCTCGAATCCCCGCGCTGAAGTCTTGACAAATCACTGGCGATTCTGCGCTCAAGCCCTTGATAGGGCAATGTTTAATGGTCATCGTTACAGCGCGATACGATAAAAGTGGCGAAAATACCGACTTCCCGGACGCATCACCATGGCCCAGCTCACCATTCTCCGCTACCCCGACCCGCGTCTGCACACCGTTGCCAAGCCGGTGCAGGCCGTTGACGCCAGCGTGCGCCAGCTGGTTTCCGACATGCTGGAAACCATGTACGACGCCCAGGGCATTGGCCTGGCAGCGACCCAGGTCGACGTGCACCAGCGCGTGGTGGTGATCGACGTGTCCGAAACCCGCGACCAGCCGCTGGTGCTGATCAACCCGGCCATCGTCTGGGCCAGCGACGAGCGCACGCGCGGTGAAGAGGGCTGCCTGTCGGTGCCCGGCATTTACGACGGTGTCGAGCGCGCCGTGTCGGTGCGGATCACCGCGCTGGATCTGGATGGCGTTTCGCGCGAAATCGCCGCTGACGGCATGTTGGCCGTCTGCATCCAGCACGAGATGGACCACCTGCTGGGCAAGGTATTTGTCGAATACCTGTCGCCGCTCAAGCGCAACCGCATCAAGTCCAAGCTGCTCAAGCAGCTGAAGGAAGAGCGGGCGTGAGGGCGGCCTGCGGTCGGGTGCGCAGCCTGCCCGCACCCGGCCGACCGGGTCAGCTGACGAGCGGATCAGCACCGGCTGGCAATCGCCCGATGGACTGACAACGGAGTGCTGCCGTGAACCTGATCTTTGCCGGTACGCCGGAATTTGCGCGCGCGGCGCTGGCCCGATTGCTCGAAGCCGGGCATGCCGTGTCGCTGGTGCTGACCCAGCCCGACCGCCCCGCCGGCCGCGGCATGAAGCTGCAGGCCTCGCCGGTCAAGCAGTTCGCGCAGGCGCAGGGCATCACCGTGGCGCAGCCGCGCAGCCTGCGGCTGGACGGCAAGTTTCCCGAAGAGGCCGCCGCAGCCCGCGCCGCCATTGCGGCCACCGGCGCCGATGCCATGATCGTCGCCGCCTACGGCCTGATCCTGCCTCAATGGGTGCTCGATGCGCCTCGGCTGGGTTGCCTGAACATTCACGCCTCGCAGCTGCCACGCTGGCGCGGCGCCGCGCCGATTCACCGCGCCATCGAGGCCGGTGACGCACAGACCGGCGTGACCATCATGCAGATGGACGCCGGGCTGGACACCGGCGACATGCTGCTCACCGAAGCCATCCCCATCGGACCGGCGGATACCACGGGCAGCCTGCACGACCGGCTGGCGGCGCTGGGCGGCGACCTGATCGTGCAGGCGCTGGAGCAAGCCGGAGCAGGGCGCCTGCAACCGGTGCCGCAGCCTCGGCAGGGCGTGACTTACGCGCACAAGATCGAAAAGGCCGAGAGCGTGATCGACTGGTCGCAGCCAGCCGCAGTGATCGAGCGGCGCATCCGGGCCTTCAACCCGTTCCCGGGCGCCCAGACGCGGCTGCGCGGCGAGCTGCTGAAGCTCTGGGAATCTGAAATCGATAGCGGTCATCGACCAATTGACGCTGGATCGGGTCAGATATTGCCCTCAAGCGGCGCAGAAATCCGGGTCGCCTGCGGCGACGGGGTGCTGCGCCTGACGCAATTGCAGCGGCCGGGCGGCAAACGCCTGCCGGTGGCCGATTTCCTGCGCGGCTTCGAGCTGGCTGCTGGCGACCGTTTCGAAACACCGGGCGAGCTGTGACCGCAACGGGCAGCCACGGCGGGCATTTGCGGCGGCTGCTTGTCCATCCGGAGTTCGGACGCGGCGTGCGCGAGATCGCGCCAGTCGCGCCGGGGCTGGCGGCCTGGGGGCTGATGACCGGCGTGGCCATGATGAATTCGGGCATGAGCCTGACCGAGGCGCTGGCGATGACGTTCATCGTCTTTGCAGGCAGTTCGCAACTGGCCGCCATTCCGCTGATCGCGGCGGGCGCGCCGGCCTGGGTCATTCTGGCCACGGCGATGTGCGTGAACCTGCGTTTTGTCGTCTTCAGCGCGCACCTGCGGCCCTACCTGATGCATCTGCCGCGCGGGCCACGCCTGCTGCTGGGCTACCTGACGGCCGATCTGAGCTACGTGATCTTCACCCGCCGGTTCCCCACGCCGGCCGCTACGCCGGCGCAGCGCGCGGCCCAGGTGGCCTATCTGGCGGGCGGCTGCGTCTTTACCTGGGCCAGCTGGCAGGCGGCCACGCTGGCGGGCATTGCGCTGGCCAATGTGGTGCCGCCGCAATGGGGGCTGGGTTTTGCCGGCATCCTGGCGCTGCTGGGCGTGGCCTGCTCGCTGGCCGACAGCCGCATGCGGCGCGTCAGCGCGCTGGTGGCGGGTGCGGCAGCGGTGGCGGCGTTTGCGCTGCCGTTCAAGCTCAACATCGTCGTCGCGATCTCGGCTGCGGTGGCGCTGTGCCTGCTGCTGGAGCGCCCGCCCGGGCCTGCTGAACGGAGCCCCGCATGAGCGGTTCAACCGATCTGTGGACGCTGGCGGTGATCCTGGGGCTGGGCGCGGTGTCGGTGCTGACGCGTTGCTTCTTCTTTCTGTCCGATCGGCCCTGGCATCTGCCGCACTGGGCGCAGCGCGGGCTGCAGTACGCGCCGATTGCGGCGCTGTCGGCCGTCATCGTGCCGGAGATCGTGATGGCCAACGGCGCGCTGATCGCCACCTGGCAGGACGCGCGGCTGTACGCCGCGGCGGCCGGTGCGGGTTTCTATTTCTGGCGCCGTGGCCAGGGACAGGCGGTGCTGGGCACCATCGTCGTCGGCATGGCGGTGTACCTGCCGCTGCATCTGGGGCTGGGCTGGTAAGCGCGCGGCCCCGGGTGCCCCCGGGGCGCTTCTAAAATAGACCTTCCAGGCCGGCGGCGATGCTGAGCGCCGGCCCGTCATTTTTTCCAACTCCCGGACCCCGACCATGAACGTCCTCCGCTTCTCCGACCTGTGCGCCGCCGGGCGCGTGCGCGACCAGCGCGTCTTCATCCGTGCCGACCTCAACGTCCCGCAGGACGATAGCGGCGCCATCACCGACGACACCCGCATCCGCGCCAGCGTGCCCTGCATCCGGCTGGCACTCGACGCCGGCGCCGCCGTCATGGTCACCTCGCACCTGGGTCGGCCGACCGAGGGCGACTTCAAGCCCGAGGACTCCCTGGCCCCGGTGGCCAGACGGCTGGGCGAACTGCTCGGGCGCGAAGTTCCGGTGGTCGCCAACTGGATCGAAGGTGTGCAGGTCGCCTCCGGTCAGCTCGTGTTGCTGGAGAACTGCCGCGTCAACAAGGGCGAAAAGAAGAACAACGAGGAACTGGCGAAGAAGATGGCCGCGCTGTGCGACATCTTTGTGAACGACGCGTTTGGCACTGCGCACCGGGCCGAAGGCACCACCTACGGCATCGCCCAGTTTGCAACCATCGCCTGCGCCGGCCCGCTGCTGGCGGCCGAGATCGACGCGATCACGAAGGCGCTGGCAAACCCGAAACGACCCCTGGTGGCCATCGTTGCCGGCTCCAAGGTGTCGACCAAGCTGACCATTCTGAAAAGCCTGGCGGCCAACGTGGATCAGCTCATCGTCGGCGGCGGCATTGCCAACACCTTCATGCTGGCCGCCGGCCTGAAGATCGGCAAGAGCCTGGCCGAGGCCGATCTGGTGGGTGAGGCCAAAGCCGTGATCGAGGCCATGGCCGCGCGCGGCGCCGAGGTGCCGATCCCGACCGACGTCGTCACTGCCAAGACTTTCAGCGCCGACGCCAAAGCCGAGACCAAGCCGGCCACCGAGGTGCAGGACGACGACCTGATTCTGGATATCGGGCCGGAAACTGCCAAGCGGCTGGCCGATCAGCTGATGCGCGCCGGCACCATCGTCTGGAACGGCCCGGTGGGCGTGTTCGAATTTGCCGCCTTCGAAAACGGCACGAAGACGATTGCCAGCGCCATTGCGAAATCCAGTGCCTTCAGCATCGCCGGCGGCGGGGACACTGTGGCGGCCATTGCCAAGTACGGCATCGAAAAGGACGTGGGCTACATCTCGACCGGTGGCGGCGCTTTTCTGGAGGTGCTGGAGGGCAAGACCTTGCCGGCGCTGGAAATCCTGATGAAGCGCGCAGCGGGCTGATGCCCCGGGGCTGGGCTGTCAGCGGGCTTGTTGGTTCATTATCAGTAGCATAAACCGACGATTTGACGCTGGGTTTGTGCCAAAAAGACTGAAAATCTCGTAAAAATCGAGCCAGGGGTCCCCGTTCGGGCGGGGCGCCTGCGGGCCTCAGTGGCCGGGCAGGTTCGGGCGGGCCAGCTGGTCGCCCACACTCTCGTTGATCACGCGCAGCTCGGCCAGCGTCGCGTCGATGTGGGCGCGTTTCTGTTCCAGTTCGGCAATGGCCTGGCCGGTGCGCTGCAGCACGTACTGCAGCTGTGCCGTGCGCCCTTCACCGTGCGAGCCGTACATGTCCAGATACTGCTTGATCTCGGCCAGCGATGAGCCGATAGCCTTGGCGCGCAGGATCAGCGCCAGCCGCGCCCGGTCGCGCCGGGTGTAGACCCGGCCGCCGTTGATGCGGCGCGGGCTGAGCAAACCCTTGTCTTCGTAGAAGCGCAGAGCCCGCGGCGAAATGTCGAAGGCCTCGCACAGCTCGGTGATGCCGAACAGCTCGCCCGTGCTTTCGTCATGGTGTGCGGCCACCACCTCCTGCGGTGTAAAGGGCGCGGCGTCGCCCGCGCCACTCTGCGGCGACGGGCGCTGCCCGCGCGGCCGCGGGGCGCCGCCCTGCTCCATCTCAGACCACCCGCTGCAGCTTCATCGCGACACTCATGTCGCCGCTGACCTTGAAGCGGCCGCTCATGAAACCGGTGACCGGATCGAGTTCGCCGGTGAGCATGGCAGTCAGGTTTTCCAGCGTGATGGCGACGGTGCACTCGGTTTCGCGGTCGTTGTTGTCCACCGTGTTCGGGGTGGCCTTGCCGTCGATCACGACCACGCCGTCGGCGCCGCAGTCGAACTTGAGCGTGGCGTTCAGGCCGCTGTTGTCACCGACCTTGGTGCGCAGGGATTCGGTGCATTGCTGGAGATTCATGGAGGGTCCGTTCCGGAGGCTGTTGAAGATGCGTGCATGGTAAGGCCAACAGGTCACGCGCTTCTCAGGGAAATTACCTAAACGGAATAGGGTTGACGTTAACGTCATGCTGGCGCCTAATCCAGTCTGTTTCAACGTTCCCCGCTGACCGGCGGGCTGCCGCATGAATCCCGAATCCACAAGTTCCTCGCCCGCCCATAGCGGCTATCGCAGCGTCTTTCGTCCGGGCCTTTTTGCCGGGCAGGTGCACTGGGTCACCGGCGGCGGCAGCGGGATCGGCCGCTGCGTCGCCCATGAACTGGCCGCCCTGGGCGCCACCGTCGTCATCAGCGGGCGCTCGGCCGACAAGCTGGCCCGCGTCGCGGCGGAAATTGCCGAAGACGGCGGTCGCTGCGAATCCCTGAACTTTGACATCCGCGACGAAGACGCCGTGAAGGCCGGCGTGGCCCAGGTGGTTGCCGCGCACGGCCCGATTGCTGGCCTGGTGAACAACGCCGGCGGCCAGTTCCCTGCGCCGATGATGGCCATCAGCAAGCGCGGCTTCGAGGCCGTGGTGGCGAACAACCTCACCGGCGGCTTCCTGATGATGCGCGAGGTCTTCAACCAGAGCATGCAGGCGAACGGCGGCGCCATCGTCAACATGACGGCGGACTTCCGCAACGGCATGCCGGGCATGGCGCACTCGGGCGCGGCGCGTGCCGGCATGAGCAACCTGACGATGAGCGCCGCCTACGAGTGGGCGCACGCTGGCGTCCGGGTCAATGCCGTCTCGCCGGGCTGGGTGGCGTCGTCGGGCATGGATACCTACGGCGGCGCCGTGAAGGCGATGATCCCCAAGCTCAAAGGCCATGTGCCGCTGCGCCGGCTCGCCAGCGAGGCCGAGGTCAGCGCGGCAATTGCCTTCCTGCTCAGCCCCGGCGCCGCCTTCATCACCGGCGTCACGCTGCAGATCGATGGCGGCGCCTCGCTGGGCAACCCGATGTTCCCCAGCCTGGACCACAACCGCTCCGTGGCGTTTGACGGCTTTCACCGCGCGGTGACGCCCGAGGTTCTGAAATGATGCGTCCACTGGCCTCCCGCATCGACACGCGCAGCGCCGGCTTCAGGGCCAACGCCGAGCGCATGGCTGAGCGCCTGGCGGCGGTGCGGGCGCTGGAAGCCCGGGTGGTGGCCGAATCCACCTCCAAGCAGGACAAATTCGACATGCGCGGCCAGTTGCTGCCGCGCGAGCGGGTCGCGCGCCTGCTTGACCGCGACAGCGACTTCCTGGAGCTGAGCCCGCTCGCCGGCCTGGCCATGCACGACGACGACGGCAAGAAGAGCGTGCTGGGCGGCGGCTCCATCGTCGGCATCGGCACGGTGGCGGGCAAGCGCGTGCTGATCTCGGCCAGCGACAGCGCGGTCAAGGGCGGCACCGTCGCGCCGATGGGCCTGAAAAAGGCGCTGCGCGCGCAGGCGATTGCGCTGGAGAACAGGCTGCCGCTGATCGCGCTGGTCGAATCGGGAGGCGCCAACCTGATGTACCAGGCCGAGATTTTTGTTGACGGCGGGCGCAGCTTTGCCAACCAGGCGCGGCTGTCGGCAGCCGGCATTCCGCAGGTGGCGGTGGTGCACGGCTCATCCACCGCCGGCGGCGCCTACCTGCCGGGTCTTTCCGACTACGTGGTGCTGGTGAAAGACCGCTCCAGCATCTTTCTGGCCGGTCCGCCGCTGGTGAAGGCGGCAATTGGCGAGGAGGCGACCGACGAGGAGCTTGGCGGCGCAGACCTGCACGCCAAAGTCACCGGTCTGGGCGAGTACCTGGCCGACAACGACGCGCACGCCATCGCGCTGACCCGCGACCTGATGGATGCGCTGGCCTGGGACGAGGTGGACAGGCAGCCGCGCGAAGTGGCGCCGCCGCTGTTTGCCTCCGAGGAACTGATGGGCATCGTGCCTGCCGACGAACGCGAACCCTACGACGTGCGCGAGGTGATCGCCCGCATCACCGACGGATCGGCCTTTCTGGAATTCAAGGCGGTGTTTGCCACCGACACCATTTGCGGCCATGCGCGCATTGACGGTCGGCGCGTCGGCATCATCGGCAACAACGGGCCGATCCAGCCGGCCGGCTCGAACAAGGCGGCGCAGTTCATCCAGCTGTGTGACCAGAGCGGCACGCCGCTGGTCTTTCTGCAGAACACCACCGGCTACATGGTGGGCAAGGCGGCCGAGCGCGCGGGCGCCATCAAGCACGGCAGCAAGATGATCCAGGCGGTGGCCAACGCCCGCGTACCCAAATTCACCATCGTCATCGGCGGCTCGTTCGGCGCCGGCAATTACGGCATGTGCGGCCGTGGTTTCGACCCGCGCTTCATCTTCTCCTGGCCCACAGCGCGCACCGCGGTGATGGGCGGCGCGCAGGCGGCGATGGTGATGGAGATGATCAGTCGCGGCAAGCTCGAACGATCGGGCATTCCGATGAACGAGCAGGCCGAGGCCGGCATCAAGGCGATGAGCGACCAGTTGCGCCGACGGCTCGACGCCGAATCGGACGTGCTGTTCGGCACCGCCCGGCTGTGGGACGACGGCGTCATCGATCCGCGTGACACGCGCCGCGTGTTGGCCCTGTGTCTTTCGCTCGCGGCGGAGGCCGACGCCCGCACGCTGCGGCCCAACACGTTTGGCGTGGCGCGGTTCTGACCAGGCGGCGCCACTGACCCTCACTGCATTCCTCAAACTTCCTTCATTCACGCATTCCCGGAGACCGACCCATGAAATTCACCGAACAGCACCGCCAGCTCGACGACACCGTGACGCGCTTTGTCGAAAACGAGATCAACCCCTATGTCGACGAGTGGGAGAAAGCTGAAGAATTCCCGAGCCACGAGGTGTTCAAGAAGATGGGCAATCTGGGTCTGCTCGGCGTGAAGTACCCGGAGGAATACGGCGGCTTGGGGCTCGATTTCAGCTATTCGATGGTCATGGCCGAGGCGCTGGGCGCCGCCCACTGCGGCGGCGTTCCGATGGCCATCGGGGTCCACACTGACATGTGCACGCCGGCGCTGGCCCGTTTTGGCAGCGACGAGCTGCGCCGCGAATACCTGGTTCCCTCGATCGCCGGAGACATGGTGGGGTGCCTCGGCGTGAGCGAGCCGGGTGGCGGCTCCGATGTGGCGGCCCTGAAGACCAGTGCCCGCAAGGACGGCGGCGACTACGTGATCAACGGCAGCAAGATGTGGATCACCAACGGTCTGAAGGCCGACTGGTGCTGCCTGCTGGCCAACACCAGCGACGGCCCGGTGCACAAGAACAAGAGCCTGATCATCGTGCCGATGGACGCCGCCGGCATCACGCGCCAGAAGATCCACAAGATCGGCATGAACAGCTCCGACACGGCGCAACTGTTCTTCGACAACGTGCGCGTGCCGCAGAAGAACCTGATCGGCCAGGAAGGCATGGGATTCATGTTTCAGATGCTGCAGTTCCAGGAAGAACGGCTCTTCGGTGCCGCCAGCTCGATACGCGGGCTGGACAAGCTGATCGACCTGACCATCGACTACACCCGCGAACGCAAGGCCTTCGGCAAGTCGATCCTGGACAACCAGGTGGTGCACTTCCGCCTCGCCGAGCTGCGCACGGAAGTCGCGGCGCTTCGCGCAATGACCTATCAGGCGGTCGAGCAGTACGTGAGCGGCAAGGATGTGACCAAGCTGGCGTCGATGGCCAAACTCAAGTGCGGACGGCTCGGGCGGGAAGTGACTGACAGCTGCCTGCAGTACTGGGGCGGCATGGGCTACACGCTGGACAACCTGGTATCACGCGCCTACCGCGACTCGCGCCTGGTGTCGATCGGCGGCGGCGCCGACGAGGTGATGCTGGGCATCATCGCCAAGCTTGAAGGCACGCTGCCCAAGGGCGCGCACTGAACATGAGCCATCCCTCGCTGCCGACCCAGCCGCCGGAACCACCGACGCTGCTGCAGACGCTGTCGTTCGACGGCCAGGTCCTGCACCTGACGCTGAACCGGCCGCAGGTGCGCAATGCCATGTCGCTGGCGATGGTCAGCGAACTGCGCCAGGCGCTGCTCGACGCGGAAGCCGGCGCCACGGTGCGGGTAGTGGTGCTGAGCGGTGCCGGCGGGCACTTTTGTGCCGGTGGCGACCTGCGCGACATGGCGCAGGCGCGGATGAAGACGGCCGATGGCGATGAAGGCGCCATGCGCAGCGTCAACGCCGCCTTTGGCGAGTTGTGTGTGGCGTTCGCCCGCACGCCGCTGGCCACGGTAGCGATTGTCGAAGGCACGGTGATGGGTGGTGGCTTCGGTCTGGCCTGCGTCGCCGACGTGGCCATCGCTGGTGACAGCGCGGTGTTCCGCCTGCCCGAGACCTCGCTCGGCGTGGTACCGGCGCAGATCGCGCCCTTTCTGGTGGCGCGGCTCGGCTACAGCGAAGCGATGCGGCTGGCGGTCACCGGTGGCCGGCTGGACGCCGCAGCCGCGCTGGGCCTGCGGCTGGTGCACGAGGTCCATCCGGCCGCCGGACTCGACGGCGCGCTGCAGCGGGTGCTGGGTGACATCCTTCAGTGTGCGCCCGGTGCGATCGCCGCGAGCAAGGCCTTGATCGCCAAAGCCCGTTTCGCCGAGCCGGCCAGTCTGGTGGACGAAGCCGCCGGCATCTTCGCTCGGGCCGTGCTGGGGCCGGAGGGCGTCGAAGGCACCACCGCCTTCGTGCAAAAGCGCAAGCCCCGCTGGGCGCCAGGGGGCGCGACATGACATTTCACAAGATTCTGATCGCCAACCGTGGCGAGATTGCCTGCCGCATCATCCGCACTGCACGCACGCAGGGCTACCGGACGGTGGCGGTGTATTCGGAAGCCGACGCGCAGGCACCGCATGTGCAACTGGCGGACGAAGCGGTCTGCATCGGGCCAGGTCCGGCGGCCGAGAGCTACCTGAAGATCGATGCGCTGCTGAACGCTGCCCGGCGCACCGGCGCCGACGCGGTGCATCCGGGTTACGGCTTTTTGTCGGAGCGGGCCGAATTTGCGCAGGCCTGTGCCGATGCCGGCCTCGTCTTCATCGGCCCGTCAGCCGCGGCGATCACCGCGATGGGCGACAAGGCAGGGGCCAAACGCCGCATGCTGGCGGCGGGTGTGCCCTGCGCGCCGGGCTATCTGGGCGAAGACCAGCGCGACGAACGCCTGCAGCAGGAAGCTGCCAGCCTGGGCGTGCCGCTGCTGGTCAAGGCGGTGGCCGGTGGCGGCGGGCGGGGCATCCGCGTCGTGCGGGATCTGGCCGAACTGCCACAGGCGATCGCCGGCGCGCGGCGCGAGGCTGCCAGTGCCTTTGGCGACGACACGCTGATGCTGGAGCGCCTGATCGAGGGCGGCCGGCACATCGAGATCCAGGTCTTCGCAGACGCCCACGGCAACGCCGTGCATCTGGGCGAGCGCGACTGCACCGCCCAGCGGCGTCGCCAGAAGGTCATCGAAGAAGCGCCGTCCCCCGTCGTCAGCGCGGCGATGCGCGAGCGCATGGGCGCCGATGCGGTGGCGGCTGCGCTGGCCGTGGGCTACTGCGGCGCGGGCACGGTGGAGTTCATTGTCGATGGCGACCTGAACCACTACTTTCTGGAAATGAACACGCGGCTGCAGGTGGAGCACCCGGTGACCGAGTGCATCACCGGGCTCGACCTGGTGGCCTGGCAACTGCGCGTCGCCGCTTGTGAGGCGCTGCCGCTCAGCCAGGCACAGGTCCGCTTTGAAGGGCACGCCATCGAAGTGCGGCTGTACGCCGAAGATCCCTATGCCGGGTTCACGCCGCAGACGGGCCGGGTGCTGCACTGGCAGCCCGGGGCGGCGCTGATGGACGGCGTCCGCATTGACGCCGGCATCGAGCAAGGCGGTGTCGTCACGCCGTTCTACGACCCGATGGTGGCCAAGCTCATCGCGCACGGCCGCGACCGTGCCGATGCGATTCGCCGGCTGATCGCGGCGCTGGAGAGCGCGCCGCTGCTCGGCCTGCGCAACAACGGCCGTTTTCTGCGCGACCTGCTGAACCATCCCGACTTTCGTGCTGCGCGCATGCACACCACCTTGCTGGACGAGTGGCAGCAAGGTGGCGAGCCGCTGCTGCAGGCGCCTGTTTTGCCGCCTGATGGATGGTATCTGGCGGCAGCCTGGTTCGCCGCGCCTGTCAGGGTCGGCGAGCGGGCGGCAACTGTATTCCGGCCGGCCAGTGTGGCGCGCTGGGGGCTGACACTGGAGAGCAGCGATGAACGCCGGGTGCTGCGCGTGTGCCCGCATGGCGCGCAGGTGGATGTGGAAGACGGCGACCGCACGGTCCGGGTGGAACGGCTCGGTGGCGAGGGCCACCGTCAGCGCATCTCGATCGACGGTGTGCAGCGCGACTGGATCTACGTCGCCGACGGCGACGCGCTGCATCTGGCGCACGACGCCGCCGTCTTCACGATCCGTGAAGTCCGACCCTATCCGCAGGACGCCGATGCGGGTGATCCGCGCCGTGCCTGTGCCACGGTCGCCGGCACGGTCGCCGCCATCAGCGTGGCGCCGGGTGACTCTGTCGCGGCCGGCCAGCCGCTGGTTTGTGTCGAAGCGATGAAGATGGAAATGTGGCTGGCCGCTGGCGCGGCCGGCCGTGTCGTCGCCGTTCACGCGGTGCTGAAAGAAAACGTCGAGGCCGGCCAGTTGCTGGTGGAACTCGAAATCGAGGAGAACGATTGATGGACAAGGCCATACTGACTTGCGCGCTGACGGGCGTGCTGACCAACCCTTCCCAGCACCCGGTGCCGGTGACGCCGGCCCAGATGGCCGCCGAGGCCCGGGATGCGTTCGCGGCCGGCGCCAGCGTGATGCATGTGCACATGCGCAGCCAGCAGGAGGGGCGTGGCCACATGCCGAGCTGGGACCCGGACGTGGCCGAAGCCATCGTCACGGCCATTCGCGCCGCCTGCCCGGGCGTCATCATCAACCTGACAACCGGCGTGATCGGCAAGGACATCTCCGGTCCGCTCGACTGCATCCGGCGGGTGCGGCCGGAGATTGCGGCCTGCAATGCCGGCAGCCTGAACTACCTGAAGTTGCGCGAAGACGGCCAGTGGGCCTGGCCGCCGATGGTTTTCGACAACCCGGTCGAAAAGGTGCAGGCATTTCTGGATGTGATGGAGCAATGCGGCACGCACCCGGAATTCGAGTGTTTTGACGTCGGCATCGTGCGCTCGGTCAGCATGTACGTGAAGAACGGCATGCTCAAGCCGGGCATGGGCCGCGCCGAATACAACCTGGTGATGGGCGTGGCCTCGGGCATGCCCTGCGACGCGGCGCTGCTGGAACTGTTGCCGCAGTGGATGGTGAAGGATGCCGTCTGGCAGGCGACGCTGATCGGTCGTGCGGAGATCTGGCCGGTGCACCAGAAGGCGGCCGACCTCGGTGGCATGCTACGCACGGGCCTGGAAGACACCTTCTACCTGCCCGGTGGTGAACGCGCCACCGGCAACGGTGTGCTGATCGAGGCGCTTGCTGCCTGTGCGCGGCGCGCCGGGCGTGAGATCGCGTCGCCGCAGGAGGCCCGGCAGATGTTGGGACTGGCCGACGCGGCCGCCTGAAGGGGCGCGGCGGCAGTCCGTAACCGTCTGGTAACCGAATCCGTGTGAAAATGCGTAACCAAGTTACATCAACAGCGCCCGGAAAGGGTGCGACGGAGACCAGAGATGCCAAGCCGCGCCACCAAAATCGTTGCCACCCTGGGCCCTGCGTCCAGCGATCCCGCCCTTCTGGAGGCGATGATCCGCGCCGGCGTCAATGTCGTGCGCCTGAACTTCAGCCACGGCAAGGCGCAGGATCATATTGACCGGGCGAAGCTGGTCCGGGAAGCCGCGCAGCGCGCCGGCCGCGAAGTGGCCATCATGGCCGACTTGCAGGGTCCGAAAATCCGCGTTGGCAAATTTGCCGACGGCAAGGTCATGCTCGAGCCTGGCGCCGCTTTCGTGCTCGACGCGTCGCGCACCGAGCCGGGTGACATCGATGGCGTTGGTCTGGACTACAAGGAGCTGCCGCGCGACGTCAAGGCGGGCGACCTGCTGCTGCTCAACGACGGCCTGATCGTGCTGACCGTGGTCGCGGTCAAAGGCGAGCAGGTCCACACGACGGTCAGGCTCGGCGGCGAACTGTCCAACAACAAGGGCATCAACAAGCAGGGCGGCGGCCTGACGGCGCCGGCGCTGACCGGCAAGGACATGGAGGACATCCGCACGGCGATGAGCTTCCAGGCCGACTACGTCGCGGTGAGCTTCCCGAAGAACGCGACCGATATGGAGATGGCGCGCCAGCTGTGCAATGTGGCCGCTGCGGAGTTCCGCCACAAGCCGGGCCTGATCGCGAAGATCGAGCGCGCCGAAGCGGTTCCGCACCTCGAAGAAATCCTCAAGGCCAGCGACGGCATCATGGTCGCGCGCGGCGACCTGGCGGTTGAAGTGGGCAATGCGGCGGTTCCAGCCCTGCAAAAGCGCATGATCAAGCTGGCGCGCCTGCACGACAAGGTGGTGATCACGGCCACGCAGATGATGGAGAGCATGATCACCAACCCGGTCCCCACGCGCGCCGAGGTCAGTGACGTGGCCAACGCGGTGCTCGACGGCACGGATGCCGTGATGCTGTCGGCCGAGACCGCCGCCGGCCGCTATCCGCTGGAGACGGTGCTGGAGATGGCGAAGATCTGCGAGGCTGCCGAAAAAGCCGAGGACACCGAGCACGCTGAACTCGACGCCGACTTCACCGGCCAGACGTTCAGCCGCATCGACCAGTCGATCGCGATGGGTGCGCTGTTCACCGCCCACCACCTGGGCGCCAAGGCCATCGTCGCGCTCACCGATTCGGGCTCGACGCCGCTGTGGATGAGCCGCCACCGCACCAACATCCCGATCTACGCGCTGACCTCCAAGCTGGCCACCCAGCGCAAGATGGCGCTCTACCGCAACGTGCGGCCGTTGCTGCTGACCGATACCAGCGCCGACCGCGACACCGCGCTGTCGCAGGCCGAGCACCATCTGAAAGAGCGCAACATCGTGAAAGCCGGGGATGTGTACGCCATCACCTGCGGTGAACCGATGGGCTCGCCCGGCGGCACCAACATGCTGAAGATTTGCAAGGTGGGCTGACGCCGCAACGGTCCGCCGGGCGCCCGATCGGGCGGGAGGGTGCCTGCTTGTGCAACCTGGCTGGGTGTAACTGCAGGGCGACCACAGCGTTCCGGCGGCCGGTCTGTCAGCCGGGCGTCGGGCCGGGCACGCTAAAATTGAAGTCCGGTTACCAGACGGTTACAGCGCGTTCAATCGAGCTTTCCGCCTGATCTTCACGCCATTGCCACTCCTCTGGACTTACACCATGCCACTCGTCTCCATGCGCGAACTGCTCGACCATGCCGCTGAAAACGGCTACGGAATTCCGGCTTTCAATGTCAACAACCTGGAACAGGTGCAGGCGGTGATGGAAGCCGCGAAGGAAACCGGCGCGCCGGTGATCCTGCAGGCCAGTGCCGGTGCCCGCAAGTACGCCGGCGAGGCCTTCATCAAGCACCTGATCCAGGCGGCGATCGAGCAGTACCCGGGCATCCCGCTGGTGATGCACCAGGATCACGGGCAAAGCCCCGACGTCTGCCAGGGCGCGATGAACCTGGGTTTCAGCTCGGTCATGATGGACGGCAGCCTGGAGTCCGATGGCAAGACCATCGCCAGCTACGACTACAACGTCGAGGTGACGCGCAAGGTGGTCGACATGGCGCACAAGCTGGGCGTGACGGTCGAAGGTGAGCTCGGTTGCCTGGGCAGCCTGGAAACCATGAAGGGCGACAAGGAAGACGGCCACGGCACCGACGCGACGATGACGCGCGAACAGTTGCTGACCGACCCTGAGCAGGCGGCGGATTTCGTCAAACGCACCCAGCTCGACGCGCTGGCCATTGCCATCGGCACCAGCCATGGTGCCTACAAGTTCACCCGCAAGCCCACCGGGGACATCCTGGCGATCGACCGCATCAAGGAAATCAACCGCCGCATTCCCAATACGCACCTGGTGATGCACGGCTCATCGAGCGTGCCGCAGGACCTGTTGGCCATCATCCGGCAGTACGGCGGCAACATGAAGGAAACCTACGGCGTGCCGGTCGAAGAAATCCAGCACGCCATCAAGTTCGGCGTCCGCAAGATCAACATCGACACCGACATCCGGCTGGCGATGACCGGCGCGGTGCGCAAGTTCCTGCATGAGCATCCCGAGAAGTTCGACGCCCGCGAATGGCTCAAGCCGGCGCGCGAAGCGGCCAAGGCGATCTGCAAGCAGCGCTACATCGAGTTTGGCTGCGAAGGCCAGGCCAGCCAGATCAAGGGCGATTCGCTGCAGGTGGTCGCGGCCCGATATGCCAGGGGCGAATTGGCGCAGGTGGTGAACTGACCGGTTCTTGCGATAATCCGCCGGAATGGTTCGAAGCCCGTTGACTGTTCAGCGGGCTTTTTCTTTTGGCTTTCACCGCCGGTGACAACTCCGACATGACCTCCGTCCTGCACACTTCCAGACTGACCTCCCTGCCCCTGCTGGCACGCGGCAAGGTGCGTGACAACTACGCCGTGGGCGACGACCGCATCTTGATGGTCGCCAGCGACCGCATCAGCGCTTTTGACGTGATCATGGGCGAGCCGATTCCGGGCAAGGGTGAGTTGCTTACGAAAATGGCACTGTTCTGGTTCGACAAGCTCGGGCCCCGGGGACTGAATATCTGCCCGACCCACCTGACCGGCGAAGCTCCCGAAAGCGTGGTCAGCGCTGATGAGGTTGAACAGGTGCGGGGCCGCTCGATGCTGGTCAAGCGCCTCAAGCCCATTCCGGTCGAGGCCGTGGTGCGCGGCTACCTGGCCGGCAGCGGCTGGAAGGAATACCAGCAAGGCGGCGCCGTCTGTGGCGTGCCGCTGCCGCCAGGGCTGCATAACGCCAGCAAGCTGCCCGAACCGATTTACACGCCGGCTGCCAAGGCCGCCGCCGGCGAGCACGACGAAAACATCAGTTTCGAGGCCACGGTGGCGATGATCGGCGCCGATCTGGCCACCCGCATCCGCGACATCAGCATCGCCATCTACCAGGCGGCCAGTGCCATCGCCCTTGAAAAGGGCATCATCATTGCCGATACCAAGTTCGAGTTCGGCCTCGATGCCGACGGCACGCTGGTGCTGATGGACGAGGTGCTGACGCCCGATTCGTCGCGCTACTGGCCGGCCGAGAGTTACACGCCGGGCGGCAACCCGCCCAGCTACGACAAGCAGTTCCTGCGCGACTGGCTGGAGACCGTGCGGGTCAACGGCAAGCCGTGGGACAAGACGCCGCCGGCGCCGCACCTGCCGCGCGAGGTGATCGAGAAGACGGCGCAGAAGTACCGCGAAGCGCTGGAGCGGCTGACCGGGTGACAGCTGGCCACGATGCCGCCGGGCCGCTGCCCCGCATTGCCGCTCAGTTGAGCATCATGCTCAGCTTGCGCCGGTAGCTCGAAACCAGCGCACTCTGCGGGTCTTCCTGGATCGCGCCTTTGCCAGCCAGTTCGATGCCGCCCGCCGTCTTGCCGGTGGCCTGTTCGGCGGCCTTCGGTTTGGGCGGCGTCATCAGTTCCAGGATTGCCACCACGGTCTTGCGTGGCGCGGCGTCGTCCCAGGACTTGTCGCGCATGATGATTTCCAGCAGTTCATCCATCGCCGCCGGCCACTCGCCGCGCGCCATCAGGACCCGGCCCTTGGCGAAACGGGTTTCGAAATCGCGCTTGTTGGCGGCGATCCGTTCGTCAAACCGCTCCACCGGCCAGGTTCCGCGGGGGTCGGTGGCGGCAAACTCCATCGCGTTGAGCCAGTGCGACAGCGCCTCGAAACGCAGCGACACCGGAATGCGCGACAGGGCCGGTGCCAGTTCGGCGGCGGCCGGGCCCAGCTGGCCGGTACTGATCAGGAGCTTGACCAGGTCGAACCGGATGTCGTCGTTGCCGGGGTTGGTGGCCAGCGCCTCGGCCAGGCGTGCCTGCGCGGCATGGATGTCGCCGGCCTCCAGGTGTTGCTGCGCTTCCTGGGCTTCGGCTTCGGCGGCCAGCTCGTGCTCGCCGGGCAGGCGCCGGTCCAGAAATTCCCGCACCTTGCTTTCTGGCAGTGCGCCCATGAAACCGTCCACCGGCTGGCCGCCCATCAGCAGGATGCAGGTCGGGATGCTCTTGATGCCGAAAGCGCCCGCCAGTTGCTGCTCTTCGTCGGAATTGATCTTGACGAGCTTGAAGCGTCCTTCATAGGCCACTTCCAGCTTTTCCAGGATCGGGCCGAGCGACTTGCAGGGCCCGCACCAGGGGGCCCAGAAGTCCACCAGGACGGGTGTGTTCATCGAGGCGGCGATCACCTCGGCTTCGAAGTTCTGAATGGTTACATCAATCATGCTGGGGTCAATCCGGGTGAAACCTTAAAATTCAACATTCATTCCAAAAGCACTCCATGACGCAAGCGCTCATCGGTGTGGTCATGGGTTCCAGTTCGGACTGGGACACCATGCAGCACGCAGTCCAGATTCTCCAACAGTTTGACATCCCCTTTGAAGCGCAGGTGGTGTCGGCGCACCGCATGCCCGACGACATGTTCGCGTACGCCGAAGCCGCCGCGCCGCGGGGCCTGAAGGCCATCATCGCCGGTGCCGGCGGCGCGGCGCACCTGCCGGGAATGATCGCGGCGAAGACCGTGGTACCGGTGCTGGGCGTGCCGGTGGCGAGCCGCCACCTGCAGGGCGTGGATTCGTTGCACAGCATCGTGCAGATGCCCAAGGGCATCCCGGTGGCAACCTTTGCCATCGGCACGGCCGGGGCCGCCAATGCGGCACTGTTTGCCGTGGCTCTGCTGGCCAATGAAAACCCGGCGCTGCGGCAGCAGCTGCAGGCTTTTCGTGCCGCCCAGACGGAAAGTGCCCGCGCGATGACGCTGCCGCCGGCGGGGTCGGCATGACCCAGGCCATCCTGCCCGGGACCGGCGCCACCGGCCAGCAGGCCACGCTGGGGGTGATGGGCGGCGGCCAGCTCGGCCGCATGTTCGTGCAGGCGGCGCAGACCATGGGCTATTTCACGGCCGTGCTCGACCCCGACCCGGCCAGCCCGGCCGGTCTGGTCAGCCACTATCACGTGCAGACCGACTACCTGGACGAGCAAGGTCTGGCGCAGATGATGCAGCGCTGCGCAGCCATCACCACCGAATTTGAAAATGTGCCCGCACCTGCGTTGCTGACCCTGGGCGCGCACCGGCCGGTGGCGCCAGGCGCCGACGTCGTGGCCATCGCGCAGGATCGCCTCCGGGAAAAGGCGCACTTCGTGCGCTGCGGCGTGCCGGTTGCGCCCTTTGCAGCAATCCGCACCGCGGAGCAGCTTGCGGCGGTCGGTGACGAACTGCTGCCAGGCATCCTGAAAACCGCGCGGCTGGGTTACGACGGCAAGGGCCAGATTGCCGTCGGGACTCGCGCCGAGCTGGCACAGGCCTGGGCGTCGCTGAAAGAGGTTCCTTGCGTGCTGGAAAAACGCCTGGCGCTGGCTATGGAGTGTTCGGTCATCGTCGCCCGGGGCTGGGACGGCGACGTGGTGCACTTCCCGCCGCAGCGCAATCTGCATCGGGGGGGGATTCTCGCCGTCACCGAGGTATTTGAATCGAATTTGCCAGAATCCAGCGTCAAGCAGTCGATTGAAGCTACTGTTTCAATAGTGAACGAGCTGCAGTACGTGGGTGTGCTGTGTGTCGAATTCTTCCTGCTGGCCGATGGTTCGCTGGTGGTCAACGAAATGGCGCCGCGCCCGCACAACAGCGGGCACTACACGCTGGACGCCTGTGACCAGTCGCAGTTCGATCTGCAGGTGCGAACGCTGGCAGGTCTGCCGCTGACGCCGCCGCGCCAGCACAGCCCGGCCATCATGCTGAACCTGCTGGGCGATCTGTGGTGCGGCGCTGACGGTCAGCCGCGTGTGCCCGACTGGGGTGGCGTGCTGGCCTTGCCCGGCGCGCACCTGCACCTGTACGGCAAGCTGCAGGCCCGAAAAGGCCGCAAGATGGGCCATCTCACCCTGACCGGTGCCACGGTGGAGGCGGTGCGTTCCAGCGCCCTGCAGGCGGCCGCCTTGCTGGGCATCGAGCCCTTCTGAAGCCGCGCGACCCGGAAAACCGATGATCCTCGACGGACGCCTGCCCGAGTCGGTCGCGAAGGCTGCGGCGGCCCTGCGCGCCGGCGGGCTGCTCGGCCTGCCCACCGAAACCGTCTATGGACTGGCGGCCGATGCCGACAACGCCGCCGCCGTGGCGGCCATTTTTTCGGCCAAGGCGCGCCCGGCCGACCATCCGTTGATCGTGCATGTGGCTGAACCCGCGCAGGCCGGGCACTTCGCAGCTCAAATCCCGCCGTTTGCCCACCGCCTGATGCAGGCCTTCTGGCCGGGGCCGCTGACGCTGATCCTGCCGCGTCGCGCCGGCGTCGCAACGGCGGCAGCCGGGGGCCATGATTCGGTGGGCCTGCGCTGCCCCTCGCATCCGGTGGCCCAGGCGGTGCTGAAAGCCTGCGCCGCGCAAGGTGTGTTCGGCCTGGCGGCGCCCAGCGCCAACCAGTTCGGTCGCGTCAGCCCGACGACCGCCGCGCACGTGCAGGCCGAGTTTGGCGACGAACTGCTGGTGCTCGACGGTGGCGCGTGCGAGGTGGGCATCGAGTCGACCATCATCGACTGCACCCGCGGCGCGCCGGTGCTGCTGCGCCCGGGGGGCATCAGCCGCGCGCAGGCGCAGGCGGCCTGCGGGCTGCCGCTGCGCTCCCGGGACGAGCTTTCAGCGCCCGATCCCCGCGCGCCGGGTACCCTGCAGGCGCACTACGCTCCCAAGGCCCGGCTGCGGCAGATGGACGCCAAATCCCTGCAGACCGCACTGGACCTGCTGGGTCGTGACGCAACGCACATCGCTGTCTACGCCCGGGCCGCGCTGAAACCGGCGTCGTCGGCCATCATGCTGCGGCGCATGCCGGACGATGCAGCGGCCACGGCCCGGCAACTGTTTGCGGTGCTTCGTGATTTCGACGACAGGGGTGCGCGCATCATCTGGGTGGAAACCCCTCCACCGGATGTCGCCTGGGAAGGTGTGCGAGACCGGCTGGACCGTGCCGCCGCGAGCTGAATCGCTTCACCGGTCCCCTTCGTTAAACTACCCCGCAAGACAACTCAGGAGAATTCCCTATGACCGGTAATGCATTGCGCCGCGTTCTGCTCGCGCTGGCCTGCGCGACAGCGGCGCTGCTGTCCTCCTGCGGTGGCAGCACCATTGCATCGACGTTGGTGCCATCGCGCATGATTGCGTTCGGCGACGGCATGAGTGACGTCGGCGAGGTCGGCGGCAAGCGCTGGACGGTGAATGACGGCTCGGTCAACATCTGGGCGCAGCAGGTTGCAGCCAGCTACGGCATGACACTGGTCGCGGCCGATCAGGGCGGCTGGGGTTTTGCCCGCGGCGGCACGCGCGTGGCCGACATCAACGCGCAGATCGACGCGTTTGTGGCCCGCAGCTCGTTTGCCACCAACGACGTGGTGATGATCTCGGCCGGCATGGAAGACATCAAGGAGCAGATGGACCTTTACCTGTCGGGCAACCTGGCCTACCAGCAGTTGCTGGACAACGTGAACCAGATCGGCAAGGACTATGGCGCCGTGGTGCAGCGACTGGTCGATCTGGGCGCCAAGCACATCCTGGCGACCGGGGTGTATGGCCTGGGCGTTTCGCCCTATGCGCGCGCGGTGAACCAGGAAACCTTGCTGAACCAGCTGTCCTATGAAGGACCGCAGACCTGCGCTGGCTGCCCACGCTCATTCAACGAATCGTTCCTCATCGCGATCAATCAGCTGGGCGCGACCGTGTTGTACGTGGATGCAGCAAACTACTTCAACCAGGTCAGCAACAACCCGACCAACTATCTCGGATCCAGCGGCAATTCCCTCAACGTTGCCTGCACCACGCTGCTGGTTACCTCCTGCACGCCCGACACCATCGTGCCCGGCGTGAACTATGACACCTACATGTTCGCCAGCGACCTGTACCTGACACCGGCGTCGAACCGGCTGTTCGGGTCGCAGGCTTACACCAACATCCGCAATCGCTGGTAATCGGTTCCGGCCACCAAGGGCGGGACTGCACGGAAACCCAGACAAAAAAAGGCCGCCCGGCGGGCGGCCTTTTTTTGTCTGGAAACTGCCGCCGCGGCGGCAGACCCGTTCGCGCAGACTCAGAAGCGGTAACCGACCGCCAGTGCAATCGTCGCCGGGTTGAGCGTGACCTTGATGGACTGGCCGGTCGACAGCGTGGACGTGGCCGACAGCCAGGTGTAGGCGCCCATGACATCGACGAACCAGCGCTCATTGATGTTGACGGTGCCGCCGATCTGCAGCGTCGGCGCGAACTTCGACTTGGTGCTCAGCGTCGTCGGGTTCGAAGGGGTTCCACCGGTCAGCGAGGTCAGCGTGAAGGTCGAGGTCTCGTCGTAAAAGTAGGCGTAAGTCAGGCCCGCACCCAGATAGGGCCGGAAGGTGGCTTTGGCGTCACCGAAGCGGTACTGACCGAACAGCGTCATCGGCAGCACCTTGCTGGTGGCGATGGTACCGACACCGGCAATCGCCCCGGCACCTGTGATGTCGCTGCTGAACGGCAGCGCCAGCGGCAGGTCGACCGACCAGTTGTCGGTGATCATGTAGGTGATGCCGCCACCGAGTTGCACGTCACTGCTGACGTCAACCTGGGTGTTCGGGAATGCGGGTGGCGAGAGGTTGCCACTGGAGACCTGCGGGTAGATTCCGGTGGCGCCGATGCGGCCCATCCAGGTGCCGGCGGTCTGCGCCTGGGCGGACATGCCGGCTGCCAGAGCAACGGCGGTCAGCGAGAACTTGATGATGTTTTTCATGAGTGAGACTCCTGGGTTCGCTTACAGCCAGCCAGCCTGGGCCAGCAGCTTGGAGGCAAACTGCGACAGCAGCTGGTGCCCGTAGGGGGTGGGGTGCACGTCGTCGGCGTACTGGTAGTGCGAAACGTCACCGGCGATCACGTTGTTGCCGTTGCAGACCAGCGCCGTGCCCGGCGTCGTGGGCGTCGGGCTCAGGGCGTTGGGTCCGCAGGCCGGTGTGGTGACGTTGGTGATGCCGTATTGCGCCGGATTGGTGTTCTGGTCCTTGCTGGCGGTGTAGGCGTCGCCCAGCACCACACCAGAAACGCCCGTCAATTCGGCCGCCAGTGCGGTGTTGAAGGTGCTGACCAGGGTGTCGATCAGGCCCTGCTGCTCGGCAGGCAGCGATTTGGCAAACGGTGTGCCCGCAACGTCCGGCACGTTCAGTACCAGCACGCGCTTGGCGCCCTTGGCCAGGATCTCGGTTTTGACCAGTTGTCCCAGCGTCTGGCCATAGATGCCCATGTTGCGCACGGCGTCTGCCGGGCTGGAAGGCGCGGTCAGCGCCAGTTCCATGAACACATCGTTGGCGCCCGCCAGCACGGTCACCAGTTCGGTACCCGAGTAGCTTCCGCCGACCGCAGCCAGGTGCGCGGCCATCTGCTCCTTGACCGGCTTGGCAGTCAGGCCCAGCGTGGTCTGGCCAAAGGCCTGCAGCGCACGCGAGTTGGGGCCGAGCGGGCTGACCACGCGGGCGCTGCCCTGGGCGTAGTTGGTACATCCCGGGTGTGACATCGCTGGGGCACCGGTCAGGCCCGGAATATTGGGATAAAGGCCGGTTTCCTGCGCGCAGGCGGCTGGCAGACCCAGCAATGTGGCCATGCGTGCGGCCCAGATCAGGTTGCCGGTGGTACCGGTGTTGTTGATCGTCCAGGTGCCGCCGCCGCCGGTGTTGGCACTGAGGTAGGCAATCGTGCCCACATTGGGGTTGCCGACGTCGCTCAGACTGTCGCCAAAGACGACCAGGGAGCTGTATTTGACCGGACTGGTCTGGTTGCCAGCGCCACCACTGCCGCCGCAGGCGGCTAGTACCAAGGCCGCGCCGAGCGCTGCCAGTTTCCATCGAATGTTCTTCATGCAATTGCTCCTGGTGACAAAATAGAACGATCGTTCGTTTTCCAGCGTCCATCTTAGGGCAGACCCCTAGGCGGGTCACTGCGGGTAAGTACCCGTATGTATCGTGCGGGCAACGAAAAGTGTCAACGGTTACCGGCTGCGCAGCTTCAGCACGAGCATGCACAGGGCCAGCGTCAGCGTAATGGCATTGGCCACCACCACTGGCCAGGCCGCTGTCAGCCAGCCATAGACCAGCCACAAGGCCACGCCTGCGGTGAACAGGCTGTACATTCCCAGCGATACGCCGCTCAGGTCACGGGTCCGGATGCTGAGCCAGACCTGCGGCACGAAGGCGCATGTGGTCAGTGTGGCGGCGAGGTAGCCGATCAGGTCGCTGGGGCTCATGGCGTTGTGCCGATGGCTCCCGGTGGCAGCGACCGACCCAACGCCGCCGATCTCCGAGAGCAGGGGTCGATCGACCTCATGGCAGGCGGGCCGTCCATTCGACCAGTTGATCCAGCGTCGCACGCACGGCACTGGCGTTTTCATGATTGACGATCACCACCAGGCTGTAGCGGCCGCCGCTGCGGCCGGTGACGTAGCCGGCCACCGACGCCACGTCGCGCAGCGAGCCGGTCTTGAGCCAGGCCCGGCCCAGCGCCTCGGCGTTGCCGTTTCGATCGCGCATGCGCTGCACGGTCCCGTCGACGCCGGCCAGCCCCAGCGACTGCTGGAAGGTGGCAGCCGCCGGCCCGCTGGCGGCCTTTTGCAGCAGCGCCGTCAAGGCCGCTGCGCTGGTGCGTTCCTGGCGCGACAGACCCGAGCCGTTTTCGATCAGCGGTTCGGCCTGGTTGGCAAAGCGCGCGCGCCACCAGCGCGCGAGGCGCTGGCGCGAGGCTTCAAAACTGCCGGTGCCCTGGTTTTGGCTCGACAGCGTCAGAAACAGCTGCTGCGCCATCACGTTGTTCGAGAACTTGTTGATGTCGGCAATGATGTCGGCCAGCGGCAGCGACTCGGCGCTCACCCACAGCCGCGCACCGGGCGGCGTGGCCGCTTCGCGCACCCGGCCACCGAGCTGGCCGCCTTCGGCCAGCCACATCGCCTGCACCACCCGGGTCGCGAAGCTGCGCGGGTCGACATAGGCCACCGGCCACTGCCGCTCGCCGCAGGCCGCGGCGTAGCGACCGCTGAAACGCACCTGTTTCGGGTCGGCGAAATCGGCCCGCAGTGCCGAGCGCCAGTCGGCGCAGGCGCCACCCGACAGCGGCAGTGCGGCGGGGATGTCCACGCCGGCAATCGGCGGTTCGCTCTTCACCTGCGCGCGGGCCGCGCCGGTATCGGGCGTGAAGGTGAAGATCAGTGACTTGAAATTGACCAGCAGGCCGTCGGGCGAGGCGTTGTAGGGGCGCAGCGGCTCGTCGTCGAAGTCGGCCGGGTTGCGCTCGGGCACGTCGAAAATGCTGCGGTCGAGCAGGATGTCGCCCCGCACCTCGCGCACGCCGGCCGCCATGATCTGCCGGATCAGCGCCTGCAGCCGCTCCAGCACCAGCTTGGGGTCGCCGCTGCCGCGGATGATCAGGTTGCCATTGAGCACGCCGTTGACCACCGGGCCGTCCACGTAGATCCGGTTGGTCCAGGTGAAGTCGGGCCCCAGCAGGTCGAGGCCGGCGTAGGTGGTCACCAGCTTCATCACCGATGCCGGGTTCATCGGCAGGTCCGCCTGCCAGTTCAGCCGGGGCGTTGCCGGCGTGCCCGCCTCGGGCAAAGGCGCCACCAGCACGCTGACCGCACTGGCCGGCACGCCGGCGCGGGCCAGCGACTGCAGCACCTCGGGCGGCAGCGCGGTTTGGGCGCCGGCCGCCAGCGCGGCACCGGCAGCGCCTGCCAGCAGCCAGCCGCCGAGAATCCGCACGGCCAGGCCCCGCGTGATCCGGGCGACGGTTGCAACACTGGCCCGTTGCCGGTGGGCTGCGCGGGGCCGGAAGGGGGTCGCAGGGCTCATGGTTCTGCGAGTCTAAGGCGAAGCCCGGGATTCCCTGCACGCGCACGCTCCATCGCACGGATAATCTGGCGATGCGCTTTTCTCCCCGGACCATCGGCATCGCTGCCGCCGTGGTCACCGTGGTCATCTGGACCTCCTTCATCGTGATCGCCCGGGCCTCTGCTGCGCGCACGCTCACCCCGTTCGACCTGGCGCTGGCGCGCATCGTCGGCGCCAGTTGTGTGCTGCTGCCGTGGGGGCTGTGGCTGGGCATGCGCGCGCGCCGGCGCGGCGAAGCTGCCCGTTCTTCGCTGCTGGGCCTGTCGCCGTTGCCGCTGCGGCTGACGGTGCAAGCCGGTCTGTTCGGCGGTCTGCTGTACGCGATGCTGGCTTACGCCGGCTTCTTCTACGCGCCAGCCGCGCACGCTTCGGTGCTGATGCCCGGCAGCCTGCCGCTGTGGACGGCGTTGCTGGCGGCGCTGATCCTGCATGACCGCATCACGCCCGCCCGCGCGGCGGCGCTGGCGCTGATCGTCGCCGGTGACCTGATGGTGGGCGGCGCCAGCCTGCTCAAGGCCTTTGACGGTGGGGATGTCTGGAAGGGCGACCTGCTGTTCATGACCGCCGCATTCTGCTGGTCGGTCTACGGCGTGCTGGCGCGGCGCCACGGTCTGGATGCCGTGCGCGCCACCATCGCCATCACCGCGTTTGCCTTCGTCACCTATGTGCCGGTCTATACCGCGCTGGTGCTGGCGGGTGTGGCGCACAGCCGGCTGCCAGCGGCTCCGTGGGGAGAGATCATTTTTCAGGTACTGTTCCAGGGCGTGGGTTCGGTGGTGATTTCGGGCATCACGTTCACGCAGATGATCCGCTCGTTCGGGCCGGTGCGCTCGACGATGATCACCGCGCTGGTGCCGGGCCTTTCGGCGCTGGCCGCCGTGATCTTTCTCGGCGAACCGCTGGGGCCGTTCCTGCTGGCCGGACTGGCGCTGGTGACCCTGGGCATTCTGTTCGGGGTGCGTGCGGCCAGTCTGGGTGCTCCGAAAAAAATAGCTATAACCGACGATTCGACGCTGGATATTTCCCGAAAACAATAAGAAAAATCCGATGAAACTGCTGGCCATCGACACCGGAACAAGCGCGCTCTCCATCGCCGTCTGTCGCCCCGACGGCGCGTCGCAGCGTATCTGGTCGCACAGCGGCGAAGGCGGCGCGCAGGCCTCGGCCGCATTGATTCCGGCGGTGCTGGAACTGCTGCAGCAGGCGGAGCTGGGCCTGGCCGAACTCGACGCCATTGCCTTCGGCGCGGGGCCGGGGTCGTTCACCGGTTTGCGCACAGCCTGCGCGGTGGCGCAGGGGCTGGGTTTTGGCGCGGGCGTTCCGCTGCTGCCGGTGGACAGCCTGCTGGCCGTCGCCGAGCAGGCCCGCTTCAGCCTGGGCGGCGGCGCGCCGCTCGACGTGTATGCCGTGCTCGACGCCCGCATGGACGAGGTCTATGCCGCCCGTTACGCCTGGGACGGTGCCAAATGGTCGATGCCCGCGAGCTGGTCGGTCAGCAAGCCCGAGGTGCTGACCGCGCTGGCGAATGAATTGCCACTGTCTGCGCCTGCTGCCCCGGCGCCGCGCCGCATCGCTGCCGGCAATGCCTTTGCCGAATATGGTGAGCGCCTGCTGCCCGGTTGGCCGCAGGTGCCAGCGCTTCCGACCGCCACCGCGATGCTGCGCCTCGCGCCGGCTCTGCTGGCGGCCGGGCAGGCCGTGGCGGCCGAATACGCGATGCCGCGCTACATTCGCGATAAAGTGGCGCAGACGACGGCCGAACGCGCGGCGCAGAAGGCTGCGGCGGCCGCGTCGGGCTGAAAAGGCCCCGGCAGCCACCGGCCCGCCTCCCTCGCATCAACGTCACCTTGCCACCGCCCTGAACCCCGCATGAATGCCTTGCTCAAGCCCGTCGAAGCCCGTTTCGAGACCCTGACCGAATCATGGCTGGAAGCGGTGGTGGCCGTCGAGCAAAGCGCCTATGCCCACCCCTGGAGCCGCCGCAATTTCACCGACGCGCTGCAGGCCGGCTACCAGGCGCAGCTGCTGCTCGCAGGCGAGACCGTGCTGGGCTATTTCGTGGCCATGAAGGGCGTCGACGAGGTGCACCTGCTCAACATCACCGTCGCGCCTTCGCTGCAGCGACAGGGTTGGGCGCGGATCATGCTGGACGCACTGGCGATCTGGTCGCGCGGGCAGCAGGCGCATTCGCTGTGGCTGGAGGTGCGGGTGAGCAACCATCGCGCGATGGCGGTGTACGAGCGCTTCGGTTTCAGGCGCGTCGGCCAGCGGCGCGACTACTACCCGGCGGGTCGCGGTCTGCGCGAAGACGCCATCGTCATGACCTGCCTGCTGTGAACCCCACCGCCACCCTGCAACTGGACGATCGGCAGCGCGCCATGCTGGCCGAGATGGGCGTGCATGTCTGGCAGCAACCCGAAGCCAACGCGCCGGGAGCTTTTAATTCGATAGCAAAAAGGCACGATCCGACGCTGGTATTTGCCCCGAAAGACCTGAAAACTCCTGTTGAAGCCGCTGGGGGGGGTGCTGCGCCTGCGCCGCGTCCGGCGGCTGCAGCGCGCGAGCCGGTTTCCTCGCCCGCTGCCGCACCGGTGGCCTTGCAGCCGCGACCGACCGGCATCGATTCGATGGACTGGGCCGAGTTGCAGGAGGCCGTGGCGTCCTGCAGCGCCTGCGGCCTGTGCCAGGGGCGCACGCAGGCGGTGCTGGGCGTGGGTGACACCCGCGCCGACTGGATGGTGATCGGCGAGGCGCCGGGTGAAGAGGAAGACCGACGCGGCGAGCCCTTCGTAGGCGCGTCGGGGCAACTGCTGGACAACATGCTCAAGGCCGTTGGCCGCAGCCGCCGCCCGGGCGAGCCCGGCTGGGGCGGCGCGCCGATGCGCGGCGTCTACATCGCCAACGTCATCAAGTGCCGCCCGCCCGGCAACCGCAACCCCTCGCCCGAAGAGGTGGCACAGTGCAGCGCCTATCTGGCGCGGCAGGTGGCGCTGGTGCAGCCCCGGCTGATTCTGGCGCTGGGTCGCTTCGCGGTGCAGGCGCTGCTGCAGACCGACGAGCCGCTGGGCCGTCTGCGCGGCCGGGTGCACGACTACCGCGGCATTGCGGTGGTGGTCAGCTACCACCCGGCCTACCTGCTGCGCAGCCTGCCGGAAAAAGCCAAGGCCTGGGCCGACCTGGTGCTGGCGCAGCAACAGCTGCGGCGACCGGGCTGAGCATTGATTCGGCATCGTTGATGCTTCTGTTTAAATAGCATAAAGAGTCTATTTGACGCTGGCTAAGCCCGGAAAACATTCAAAAGCCGGCTGAAAACGCTGCAGGGGTATCATCGCCAGACCGACCCTTTGTCACGAGGAGACACCATGCCCCAGACTGCCCAGATCATCGGCGCCGGACCGCACAAGGTCATCTGCCTGAACGGCTGGTTCGGCCATGCACGCGGCTGGGGGCCGCTGCTGCACAGCCTGGACCAGCAGCACTTCAGCTACGCCTTCATGGACTACCGGGGTTACGGCGCGCGCCGCGGCAGCGGCGGCCCGTACACCATTGCGCAGATCGCCAAAGACACGCTGGCGCTGGCCGATCACCTGGGCTGGCAGCGCTTCAGTCTGATCGGCCATTCGATGGGCGGCAGCGCCATCCAGCATGTGCTGGCCGACGCACCGCAGCGGGTGCAGGCGCTGGTGGCGCTGACCCCGGTGCCCGCCGGTGGCGTGCCGCTCGATGAGGCGGGCCAGGCTTTCTTCGGCGCAGCGGCCAAAGACGCCGGCACCCGGCGCGCCATCATCGACCTGACCACCGGCAACCGTCTGACGGGCGTCTGGCTCGATGCGATGGTCAGGAGTTCGCTGGCGCATGCCGACGAAGAGGCCTTTGCCGCCTACCTGACTGCCTGGACGCAGACGGCCTTTGTCGACCGCATCCTGAACAACCCGGTGCCCGTGCTGGTGGTCGCCGGCGAGAACGATCCCGCGCTTGGCCCCGATACCTGCAAGGCGACCTGGCTGCAGCACTATCCGAACGCGCGGCTCGAAGTGATGAGCAACGCCGGCCACTACCCGATGGACGAAACCCCGGTCGCGCTGGCCACCGCCATCGAGAAGTTCCTGCGCGACGTGGTGGCCGCTTGAACGCAGCCGCACCGACCACCGGCGAAGCCCGCCGCCTCCCCTGGGGGCGGATCGGCGCCGTCGCCATGCTGCTGGCGCTGGCCGCCCTCGTGGTGGTGGTGCTGCGTGGCCCGCAGAACACGCTGGATGCCCTCGATCAGGCCGCCGCCCGCCGCGACGGTGCCGAGCTTGCCCGCCGGGCGGATCTGCCCGCGCTCAAGCAAAGCCTGGGGCGGGTGCTGCTGCAGCAGGTGGGCGGCGCACTGCCCGACGACAAGGGCGACAACCGCAAGATGCTGAGCCAGTTCATCATCGCCGGCGCGCTGATCGGCCCGCTGGTGGACACGCTGGTCACGCCCGAGGGCATCGGCGCCCTGCTGCGTGGTCAGATCGCCGCGCGCGCGGCCGGTGGCACCGCAGCGGGCCAGCTGCCCGCCTACAAGCAAAGCTGGGAAGGGCTATCCACGGTGCGCGCCACCGCGATCAGTGCCGACGGCGACCCCGGCCCGCTGGTGCTGGTGCTGCGCCGCGACGGCCTGACCTGGAAGCTCGCCGGTGTCGAAGTACGCGAGGACACGGCCATTCGGCCGGTGAAGTAGGCGCTCGCCGGCAGGGCAGCGCCTTGGGTTGCCGGTTATCGGCTGGCCGCATGCGCCGCCGCCGTCGCCTCGCGCGCGAGGCGGCTGATACGCGCCCAGTCACCTTTGGCCATTGCGTCAGCGGGCGTGAGCCAGGAGCCGCCGGCCATGGCGACGTTGGGCAGCGCCAGAAAATCCGCAAGTGTGTCAATGCTGACGCCGCCCGTCGGGCAGAACTGCACATCGGGAATCGGCGCACCCAGGGCTTTCAGCATGGCCAGGCCGCCGGCCTGCGCCGCCGGGAACAGTTTCATCAGCGAAAAGCCCTGTTCGCGCGCGCGCAGCACCTCACCGGGCGTCATCACGCCGGGGATGAAGGGCAGGCGTGCCGCGCGAACCGCGTCAACCAGCGCATCGGTGCAGCCGGGCGACAGCGCAAAGCTCGCGCCGGCGTCGATCACGCGCTGCACGTCGGCCACGCGGGTCACGGTGCCCGCGCCCACCTGCATCTGCGGCAGGCCTTTGGCGACGGCCTCGATGGCGGCGAGCGCGCTGTCGTGACGCAGCGTGATTTCCATCACGTCGATGCCGCCTTCGAGCAGCGCGTGGGCCAGCGGCAGTGCCTGGGCCGGGTCGGTGAGCACGATAACCGGGACCACGCGCGAGCGGAAGGCGGGGCGGTCAAAGCAGGTGGCAGTCGGGGTCGTCATGGGCAGGGTCTTTCAGTAGCGGTTGCCGGCAACGGTTGCCGTTCGGGCGTGCAGGATGATTCAGCGGGCGGGCGCGGTCAGTCGAACAGCGGTGATGCGCCGGCCTCGGCGGTGGCGGCGGCGCGCCGGAACAGGCCGAACAGTTCGCGGCCGGTGCCGTGTGCGTTGGCGCTCAGGTCGGGCACCGGCGGCTGGCGGGCTGCGAGGGTGGCGTCGTCCACCTCCAGTTGCAGCACGCCGCTGTCGCAGTCCAGCGTGATCATGTCGCCGTCTTCGACGCGGGCAATCGGCCCACCGCCCAGCGCCTCAGGGCTCAGATGGATGGCGGCCGGTACCTTGCCCGACGCGCCGGACATGCGGCCGTCGGTCACCACTGCCACCTTGAAGCCCTGGTCCTGCAGCGCGCCCAGTGGCGGCATCAGCTTGTGCAGTTCGGGCATGCCGTTGGCGCGCGGCCCCTGGTAACGCACCACGGCGACAAAGTCGCGCTGCAGTTTCCCCTGCTGATACAGCGCCAGCAGGTCCTGCTGGTCGGCCACCACGACGGCGCTGGCGCGCACGCGGCGGTGCTCGGGTTTCACGGCGGAGATCTTCACCACGCTGCGCCCCAGATTGCCTTTGAGCAGGCGCAGGCCGCCGTCGGCGCTGAACGGGTTGCTGGCGGGGCGAAGCACTGCCGGGTCGCCGCTGGCGGCCGGCGCGTCGCGCCAGGCCAGTTGTCCGTTGTCGAGCCAAGGTTCAGATGCAAATCGCGTCAGCCCGTGCCCCATCACTGTGTTCACGTCCGCGTGCAGCAGGCCGGCAGACAGCAGTTCCCGGATCAGAAAGCCCATGCCTCCGGCCGCCTGGAAATGGTTCACGTCGGCGCCGCCGTTGGGGTAGATGCGCGCCAGCAAAGGGACGGCGGCCGAAAGCTCGGCAAAGTCGTCCCAGTCGATCAGGATGCCGGCGGCGCGGGCAATGGCCACCAGGTGCAGCGTGTGGTTGGTCGAGCCGCCGGTGGCCAGCAGGCCGACGATGCCGTTGACGATGACCTTTTCATCGACGATGGTGGCCAGCGACGCGGGCGGCTCGGTGCCGCTCATGGCAACCGCCCGGCGCACGGCCTCGGCGGTCAGGGCTTCGCGCAGCGGCGTGGCCGGGGTCACGAAGGACGAACCCGGCAGTTGCAGCCCCATCACTTCGAGCAGCATCTGGTTGGAATTGGCCGTGCCGTAAAACGTGCAGGTGCCGGCGCCGTGATAGGCCTGCGCCTCGGCTTCCAGCAAGGCGCTGCGGTCGACCAGGCCTTGCGCGTACTGCTGGCGCACGCGGGATTTTTCGTCGTTCGACAGGCCCGACGTCATCGGCCCGGATGGCACGAACACCACCGGCAGGTGCGCGAACTGCAGCGCGCCCATCAGCAGGCCCGGCACGATCTTGTCGCAGATGCCCAGCAGCAGCGCCGCGTCAAAAACGTTGTGCGACAACGCCACTGCGGTGCCCATGGCAATGACCTCGCGCGAAAACAGCGACAGCTCCATGCCCGCCGCGCCCTGGGTGATGCCGTCGCACATGGCCGGCACGCCGCCGGCCACCTGGGCCGTGGCGCCGGCGCTGCGGGCCGCGGCCTTGATCTGATCCGGGTAGGCGCCATAGGGCTGGTGCGCCGACAGCATGTCGTTGTAGGCGGTGACGATGGCCAGGTGCGGCGCGCGCTCCTCGCGCACGCTCAGCTTGTCGCTGGCGGGCAAGGCGGCAAAGGCGTGGGCCAGATTGGCGCAGCCCATGCCGGCGCGCTGGCGGCCGGCCTTGTGCTGGGCGGCCACGTTGTCCAGCCAGGCCGCGCGGCCGCGCTGGCTGCGTTCGGTGATGCGGCGGGTGATGCGCTCGATTTCAGGGTGCAAAAGGGCAGGAGAGGCAGTTGTCATGGTCAGGAATGTCGGGTTCCGAAAAGGGAGGTGGACGGGTTCAGGACTCTTCCAGCCAGGTCGAGCCTTCGCGCGCCATCAGCGCCGACGAGGCAGCCGGCCCCCAGGTGCCAGCGGCGTAGGACTTGGGCCGCTCGTTCAGCGCCTGCCAGCCTTCAATGATCGGCTCCACCCAGCTCCAGGCGGCTTCCAGCTCGTCGCGCCGCATGAAGTGGGTGAGCCGGCCGCGGATCACGTCAATCAGCAGCCGCTCATAAGCCTCGGCGCGCCGTCCGCTAAGCGCCGACTGCAGGTCCAGGTCCAGGCTGACCGGCTGCAGCCGCATGCCGCTGCCCGGCACCTTGGCCATCATCTGCAGCTGCACGTGTTCTTCGGGCTGCAGCCGGATCAGCAGGCGGTTCACCGACTTGCGCGGGGCGTCGGGGAACAGTGTGAAGGGCAGGTCGGCGAACTCGATCACGATTTCCGAAACCCGCTCGGCCATGCGCTTGCCGGTGCGCAGGAAGAACGGTACGTTGGCCCAGCGCCAGTTGTTGATGTGCGCCTTCACCGCGACAAAGGTCTCGGTGTCGCTGCCCTCGGGCACGCGGTCTTCCTGCAGGTAGCCCGCCACGCGCTCGCCCGCCACCGCACCGGGGCCGTACTGGCCGCGCACCGTGTCGCGCGCCACATCGGCCGGGCTCATCGGCCGCAGCGAGCGCAGTACCTTGAGTTTTTCGTCGCGCACCGCGTCGGGGTCGAGCGATACCGGCGGCTCCATCGCGACGATGCACAGCAGTTGCAGCAAATGGTTTTGCAGCATGTCGCGCAGCGCGCCGGTGTCATCGTAGAAACCGGCGCGGCTGCCCACGCCCACCGACTCGGCCACGGTGATCTGCACGCTTCGGATGGCCGGTCCGCGCCACAGCGGCTCGAAGATGGTGTTGCCAAAGCGCAGCACCATCAGGTTCTGTACCGTTTCCTTGCCGAGGTAGTGGTCGATGCGGAAGATGCGCGATTCGTCAAAGTGCTGACCCACCTGCTCATTGATGGCGCGCGCCGATGCCAGATCGTGGCCGAGCGGCTTTTCCAGCACCACGCGGCTGCGCGCGTCGACCAGGCCGGCTGCCGACAAGTGCGCACAGATGTCGGTGAACAGGCTGGGCGCGGTGGCCAGGTAGTAGACACGATCTGAATTTTTGCGAAGTGCATCAGCCAATGCGGCGTAGCCGTCGGCCTGCGTGGCGTCCAGCTGCACATAGTGCAGTCGCGCCAGAAAGGCCTGCCACGCTGCAGTGTCCAGCGTGTCGGGGTCGATGAACGGAACCACCTTGTCGGCCACCATCTTCAGGAACTCATCACGGCTGAAGGGCTGGCGGCCGACGGGCACGATGCGGGTATCGGCCGGCAGGTTGTCGTGAAGATGCGCCATATACAGTGCCGGCAGCAACTTGCGGATCGACAGATCACCGGCACCGCCGAAGATCACCAGGTCCAGCGGATCTGCGCCGGGTGTGTCAGGAGAAGGTGGGGACATGGTCGTATCTAACAAAATTACAGAAAAACCTGATTTTTGTTGAGATCGAGTTACATGGCAAGTTCTTTCTGGCCGCCATGAGATTGGCGACGGAATGAAGGGTATCTGCGCCGAGTGGCGGGGTTTGGCGGCAAAAGGCAGCTTTCTGCAATCATTGCCAACGGGCCCATGGTGAAATGGCAACTTGATGCTATCGAAAAAGCTTCGATGGATGGTAGGGTAACAGGCCACCACCTGCGTGCCGACCGGCCGGCAGAAGGGAGCGGCACTTAAAATCGCCGCCATGACTTTTCTCGACATGCTGGGCGCAGCGGCACGCCAAAACGGTTCCATGCTCTGCGTCGGGCTCGACCCGGATCCGGCGAAGTTCCCGGATGCGATCAAGGGCAACGCCAACAAGATCTACGACTTCTGCGCCGCCATCGTCGACGCCACGGCCGATCTGGTGATCGCCTTCAAACCGCAAATTGCCTACTTTGCCGCGCACCGCGCCGAAGGCCAGCTCGAACGCCTGATGGAGCACATGCGCCGCGCCGCGCCGGCCGTGCCCATCATCCTGGACGCCAAACGCGGTGACATCGGCTCGACCGCCGAGCAGTACGCCATTGAAGCCTTTGAGCGCTACGGCGCCGATGCGGTGACGCTGTCGCCGTTCATGGGGTTTGACTCGGTGCAGCCCTACCTGCAGTACCAGGGCAAGGGGGCATTCCTGTTGTGCCGCACCTCCAACCCCGGCGGCGACGACCTGCAGAACCAGCGCCTGGCCTCCGTCGATGGCCAGCCGTTGCTGTACGAGCATGTTGCCAGACTGGCGCAGGGGCCGTGGAACCTGAACGGCCAGCTCGGACTGGTGGTGGGCGCGACCTACCCGGCCGAGATCGAACGCGTGCGGGCGCTGGCCCCCACGCTGCCGCTGCTGATTCCCGGCGTCGGGGCCCAGGGCGGCGACGCGGTGGCCACGGTGCGTGCCGGCTGGCGCGGCGAAGGCGGCGAGGCAAGCGGCCACATCATCGTGAACTCGTCGCGCGCCGTGCTGTATGCGTCGCAGGGCAGCGACTTTGCGGTCGCCGCGCGTCGGGTGGCGACGTCGACACGCGAACAGTTGCAGGCTGCGCGCCCCTGAGGCGCTGTAGCTGTGGCGAACCCGCCACGACCCCGCTGTTACAGCTGAGCCAGCCCATCGGTTGCGTTCCCGCTGGCAAAACTTCGCAAGCGGCCTCGGGGCGTAACAGCTGCTTACGCCACGCCTGTTTCCAATTGCAAGGCGCAGGCGCTATTCGCCCTGCAATCCGCCTGCCGACGCTACGCTGCCTTCTACGAACAACCGCGGAGCGCAGCCATGAGCGACATCACATTGGAAGAAGGACCGGCCCGGGTGACACAGCTGCTGACGACACCGGCCGCCGAGCCCGAGCTGACTGACGCGCCGGCATCCGCGCTGTTACGCGGCGTGGCCGTTGCCGGCATGGCCGCTTCACTGGCGGCCTGCGGGGGCGGCGGCGACGGGCCGGGTG
>JACSRS010000103.1 GCA_014879655.1 Burkholderiaceae bacterium | reverse complement strand
CCCATGTTCTGGCCGTTCATGCCTTTGATAGCGGCTTGCGCATCGGCGTCACCGCCCATTTCGACAAAGCCGAAACCCTTGGAACGGCCGGTGTCGCGCTCCATCATGACTTTGGCGCTGGAAACGCTGCCGTACTGGCTGAAAGCCTGCTGGAGGTCTTCGTCGCGAACGGTGTAGGGCAGATTGCCCACGTAAAGTTTGTTGCCCATCAGGGACTCCTGTAAATACCAAAAAACGCGATGGAGTCCGAAAGCGCAATCAACAAACCAGTGAAGAATTCTCTAGACGCGAAACTGACCAAAACACCGCAAACTCGCGCTCCCGTCTCGGGCGCGCCGCCTGATTATGCGCCACAACGCCCTTTCATGCACCTTGATCGGCCATTTTTGTCGATTTGACCGCTATTGCTGCGGATGTGTGTTGCAAAAGCGAGGAGACCCGGTCGACCTGCCCCTTGATGCCGGGCCGAGCACCCTCCGCCTCGACAGCCCCGCTACCAGCTGACTTCGCGGTCCGGCGTTGCGCTGATCTTGTGGATCGACAGGTCAGCGCCGTCGTATTCCTCTTCCTGGCTCAGGCGCAGGCCGAAGGCCGCTTTCAGTGCGCCATAAAGCACCGCGCCGCTCAGCAGCGCCCAGCCGACGCCCATGGCCGTGCCGATCAGTTGTGCGCCCAAGCTGACACCGCCCATGCCCCCCATCGCCTTCAGCCCGAAGATGCCGGCGGCGACACCGCCCCAGGCGCCACACAGGCCGTGCAGCGGCCACACGCCCAGCACATCGTCAATGCGCCAGCGGTTCTGCGTCAGCGTGAACATGACCACGAACAACGCTCCGGCGACACCACCGACCATCAGCGCGCCCAGCGGGTGCATCAGATCCGAACCGGCACAGACAGCCACCAGGCCGGCCAGCGGCCCGTTGTGCACGAAGCCCGGGTCGTTCTTGCCCAGCACCAGGGCGGCCAGCGTGCCGCCGACCATCGCCATCAGCGAGTTGACGGCCACGAGGCCCGACATCTTTTCGAGCGTCTGGGCGCTCATCACGTTGAAGCCGAACCAGCCCACGGTCAGAATCCAGGCGCCCAGCGCCAGAAACGGGATGTTGCTCGGCGGATGGGCCGAGACCGCGCCGTCCTTGCGGTAGCGGTTCGAGCGCGCGCCCAGCAGGATCACCGCCGGCAGCGCAATCCAGCCGCCCATTGCGTGCACCACCACCGATCCGGCAAAGTCGTGGAATTCCTCACCCGTCAGGGACTTGATCCAGGCCTGCACGCCGAAGTGCTGGTTCCAGGCGATGCCCTCGAAGAACGGGTAGACGAAACCGACGATCACCGCGGTCGCCAGCAGTTGCGGCCAGAACTTTGCGCGCTCGGCAATACCGCCCGAGATGATCGCGGGGATGGCCGCTGCGAAGGTCAGCAGGAAGAAGAACTTGACCAGTTCATAGCCGTTCTTCGCTGCCAGTTGCTCGGCGCCGACAAAAAAACTGGTGCCGTAGGCCACCGCATAGCCGACGATGAAATACACCACCGTCGAAACCGAGAAATCCACCAGTATCTTGACCAGCGCGTTCACCTGGTTCTTCTTGCGGACCGTGCCCAGTTCCAGAAATGCGAAACCGGCGTGCATGGCCAGCACCATGATGCCGCCGAGCAGAATGAACAAGGCATCCGCGCCCTGTTTGAGTGCTTCCATAGTGTCCTCTTTGAATATTACGAACTGTTTTGGTGCCTGATCGGCTGATTAACCAAATCCGCACCAAAACCAAGCAATTTTCGCGCCACTTTTGGGCAGGGTCACGCCGCAAGGCGGCGGTCCCTAGGCGGCGGGCTGCGCCCATGGTCTCCCCATTGCTGCAAGCGGGCCGGAACCGGCAGCGCACGCTCGGGCATGGCGCCCCGGAAGTGTTGGACTTATACTTGTTCGACGCGCCGATTTGCTCCAGCTTGCGGGCGCCGAAAGCCCTTGGCTTTCGAAAACCAGCTAAAGAGGGAATCCGCAACCCGGTTCCGCTTCTTTGGCGCATCCGGGTTTTTTTGTGAACATGGTCGTAACGCCTCAGTCGATGCATTTCGAGCCGCCACTGGCTCTGCAAAGTGGCGCGTCCATCCGCGACTACCGGCTGGCTTTCGAAACCTACGGCACGCTCAATGCAGATGGCACCAACGCGGTGCTGGTCTGCCACGCGCTGAACGCGTCGCACCACGTCGCCGGTGTCTATGCCGGTCAGGACAAGTCCGAAGGCTGGTGGGACAACATGATCGGCCCGGGCAAGCCCGTCGACACCGATCGCTTTTTCGTCATCGGCGTCAACAACCTCGGTTCGTGCTTCGGCTCCACAGGTCCGGGCGACATCAACCCCGACACCGGCCGCGTCTACGGCGCCGACTTCCCGGTGGTCACCGTCGAAGACTGGGTCAACGCCCAGGCCCTGCTGCTCGACCGCCTGGGCATCCGCCGACTGGCCGCAGTGATGGGCGGCAGTCTGGGTGGCATGCAGGCGCTTTCGTGGACGCTGCAGTACCCGGACCGGGTCGGCCATGCCGTCGTCGTGGCCAGCGCACCCAACCTGACGGCGGAGAACATCGCCTTCAACGAGGTGGCCCGGCGCGCCATCGTCACCGACCCGGACTTCCATGGTGGCCATTTCTACGCGCAGGGTGTGATCCCAAAACGGGGCCTGCGCATCGCACGCATGATCGGCCACATCACCTACCTCAGCGACGACGTGATGAACGAGAAGTTCGGCCGTCAACTGCGCGAGGCCGTGGCCGACAGCGTGACCGGCTACCGCTACACCACGCAGGACATCGAGTTCCAGATCGAGAGCTACCTGCGCTACCAGGGCGACAAGTTCAGCGAATACTTCGACGCCAACACCTACCTGCTGATCACCCGCGCGCTGGACTATTTCGATCCGGCCCGCGCGCACGGCGGCAACCTCACCACAGCGCTGCAGCGGGCCACCTGCAAGTTCCTGCTGGTCAGCTTCACCACCGACTGGCGCTTCAGCCCCAGACGCAGCCGCGAAATCGTCAAGGCCCTGCTGGACAACCGCCGCGACGTCAGTTACGCCGAGATCGACGCCCCGCACGGGCACGACGCCTTCCTGCTCGACGACGGCCGCTACATGGGCATCATGCGCGCCTACTTTGCCGGCATCGCCCGCACGCTGGGGGCCACCACATGAGCGATGCACTGATCCAGCAAAGCATCGCCCGCCTGGTGCCCAAGGGCTCGCGCGTGCTGGACCTGGGCTGCGGCGATGGCGCACTGCTGGCACTGCTGCAGAATGAACGCGGCTGCTCGGGCTACGGCGTAGAGCTGGATGACGGCAATGTGCGAGCCTGCGTGGAACGCGGCGTCAACGCGATCCAGCTCAACCTGGACGAAGGGTTGTCGATGTTCGCGGACAGCTCGTTTGATGTCGTGCTGCAGATCGACACGCTGCAACACCTGCGCAACGCCGAAGTCATGCTGCGCGAGACCGCGCGGGTGGGCCGCATGGGCATCGTCGCCTTCCCCAATTTCGCCCACTGGCCCAACCGGCTGAGCGTGCTCAGGGGTCGCATGCCCGTCACGCGGCGCCTGCCCTACCAGTGGTACGACACGCCCAACATCCGCGTCGGCACGCACGCCGATTTTGCCGAGCTGGCCCAGAAAAATTCCCTGCGCGTGCTCGATGCGTTTGGCCTGCACGACGGCCAGGAAGTCCGCTTCCTGCCCAATCTGCGCGCCGGCACCGCCGTGTTCCAGTTTGATCGCGGTGGCGTGTCGCGCTGAGGGGCGCCGCCTGCTGCTGCCATGTCCAAAGCGCCGAAATCCGACCCCAGCCGCTTTGCACCCGTGGCACCGGGCGCACGCCTTTCAGACCAGGTGGCGCAACAGCTGATTGCGCAGATCCGCGATGGCCGGCTGGCACCCGGCGCGCAGTTGCCGACCGAGGCCCTGCTGGTTGAGCAGTTCGGCGTCAGCCGTACGGTTGTGCGTGAAGCCATGTCGCGCCTGCGATCGCTGGAGCTGGTCGATGCCCGCCAGGGCAGTGGCGTCTACGTGCGGGACCACCCCAGTTTTGCCCCGCTCAATTTCGACGCAGGCTCGGCGTTGTCACGCAGCGCCGTGGTGCAGATGGTGGAAGTGCGCCGTGCGCTGGAGGCTGAAGTGGCCGCGCTCGCTGCCACCCGGCGCAGCGCTGCGGAGCTCAAGCGGCTGAAGGCAGCGGTCACCGCGCTGGACAAGGCCGTAGCGGCCGGCGGTGACGGCGTGGAAGAAGACGTGCGTTTTCACCGCGCCATCGCCGATGCCGCGCACAACCCCTTCCTCATCAGCACGCTGGACTACCTGGCGCAGTTTCTGCGCGGCGCCACCCGCGTCACCCGCGCCAATGAAGCCCGCCGTGCGGACTTCATGGCCCAGGTCCGGAGCGAACACGCGGCCATCGTCGCCGCCATCACCGACGCCGACCCCGCGCGGGCCCGCGCGGCCGCTGAACAGCACATGAACAATGCCATCCTGCGCATTGATAGCGCCGACCCTGCGTTCTGGCAGCAGGAAGGCGAAAGGCTGGCGCAGCCGCTGGTGCGGGGACTGCGCACGCCGGTGAGCTGAAAGACAGCCACTTGCGGACGCACGAAATTTGCCGCCCGCAATGGCATGACGCGACGCGGGTAGCGCCGATGGCGGTTGCCGAACCCTGCCAAATCTGACAGGTAGACGGCCTCATTTACCACCTCTACACTTCACCCCAACTGACAACAAACCCCTTTCAAAACGGGTATTCAGGGAGGCTGGCGTGAAGACATTCGCGAACGACAGGGCATGGCGGCGCCTCCGGGTAACTGGCGGGAGCCAAGTCGCAGACGCAAGGCTTGGCAGTCAGGCGTACGGGCGCCGGGGCGTCTTCACGGAAATCCTGAATAGACTGCACGCCCCCGCCGGGCCGACCACCACCGGGCCGGCCGGGGTGCTCATCCTGCAACCGGTAGATGCCGCCAGCCACGCCCCTGCGAGTGCTGCGCTGTTGTACGCGGGTGCGCGGCCGCTACAGCGTGGCCCGGCCGGTCCCCTGTTCGGTATCAGGAAGATAGCGAATAGTGTCCATTTGACGATGGGTTATGGGCAATTTGATGCCAAAAAACGGCAATTGACCGCGTGGCGGCCTGGGTTGCGGACTGGACATTCGCGGCAATCTCCGTGGGCCGGGCGAACTGCGACAAACGACGCCCAGATCAGGAGCGCGGCATGAGTGGGCTGATCCTTCTAGCTGTCGTGATCCTACTGATATGGGGGCTTGTCTGACTGGTCACAACATTTGCCAGCAGGGCGGAGAAGCCCCTGTTGCGCGCCACGATCAAGTGGTCGGTTCTCCTCGTCTTGCTGACCTTGCCCTTCATCGACGAAATCATCGGCAAATACCAGTTCGAGGCGCTTTGCAGGGCCAATGGCATTGAGAGTGCGGATGTCTCCCGGGCGCGGGGCAAGCGGGTCAAGGTCGAATACAGCGAACGTGGACTCTTGAGCGGTACGGTTATGCCTATCAAAGTTGACGACGTCGTGCTTAAAGATGCTGAGAGCGGCCAAGTGTTAGCTCTGTACAAAGACTATTACGCCTTCGGGGGCTGGTTAATGCGCTACACGCCACTCGGCATGGGTTCCGAACATCCGATGTTGTTTTCCGGGAATGGTTGCGGACTCGCAGTGAAAAAGAATGTCTTTTACGTCAATCGGATATCACAAATCAACTAGACAGGAGAAGTTCAAATGCCATCAATAACAACCGTTTACCACAATGCACTGCTCGCAGACGCGACATACGCACTCGACGATGATGCCTTGCCAAATACATCAGGCATAGATCTTGAGCGATTGCTAAACGTTCGCATGACCCCCACCCTCGCCAAATACATCGGCGACACCTACACAGTGGTCACGCACATTGAGACGGGCGACGTTCTCGGCTCAGGCTTTGACGCAACGGTCTGGAAGAACAACGTCACCGGCAAACTCACCGTGTCTATGCAAGGCACGACCGGGCTGCAGGATTTCCTGACCGACGTCAACCTGGCCGTCTTCGCGAGCGGCCATCGCCAGCTCGTGGACATGGTCAACTGGTGGCTCAGAATCAGCACCCCAACGGACCAATCAGTCGTCCAGATCAAGACAAAAGTGGCCGGTGGTGCTGTCGGCGATTTCTTTGAATTGGCCGCGCCGGCACAAGGCACGGGCTTGATCCCTGCCGCCGATCTTGTCAACGGCATCGAAGTCAACGGCCACAGCCTGGGCGGCTATCTGGCGACCGCCTTCACCCGGCTGTTTGGCAGCCAGGCCCATGTGCAGCACACCAGCACCTTCAACAGTGCTGGCTTCGCAACAATGGGGGGTCAGATTCTAATTTCCCCCTTTCACAGTGCCCGTCACAAGTCGACGCACCGCCTTCGGGAATCGGTTTTGAGTCCTGTCTTGATAGCAACAAAGCACCAAAATACGCTGGGTTCTTGGAAATTTCATCAAACAAATCGAAAAATGAGCCGCTGGGGTGGCCTTTGGCCCAAGGTGATTTGAGTGCATTGCCGGCTCCGCGCGTCAACGGGTCTCAGATTCGCGGTGGCTCTGGCAACAGATCACAGGCGTCAGAGGGCCGAAAACGTTGGTGACGATGGACTTGAAACCATCGCGGGCGAGACGGATTGCAACCTCCAAACTTTGACCTTCCTTCTTTCAAGTTGTATGATAACCGTATGAATAATCACCCCAGCTTCCATCCAGAAAGCCCTTCAGCATGAAACCTGTCATCGGATTGATCGGCCTTGGCGCCATGGGCGGCGGCATGGCGCGGTCGTTGAACGCCGCAGGGCATACGCTGCGCGTATTCGACACGCGGCCTGAAGCGGCCGCGGCGTTCGCACAAGAGGGCGGCACCGCCTGCGGCTCGGTCGCCGAACTGGCCAGCGGCTGTGACGTGGTGATCTCCGTCGTGGTCAACGCGACGCAGACGGAGGCTGTGCTGTTCGGGCTCGATGGCGATGGCAGCGGCTGCGCCGGCGCGATGAAGCCGGGCAGCGTGTTTGTGATGTGTTCCACGGTGGACCCTGCGGCGTCCATCCGCTTTGAAGCGCGGCTGGCCGGAAGGGGCATCCACTACCTGGATGCGCCCATCTCTGGCGGCGCGGCCAAGGCGGCGAGCGGAGAGATCACGATGATGACGGCCGGCCGCCCCGAGGCGTACGAGCGCGCGGGCGCCGTGCTGGACGACATGGCCGCCAAGGTCTACCGGCTGGGCGACAGCGCCGGTGCCGGCAGCAAGGTCAAGATCATCAACCAGTTGCTGGCCGGCGTGCACATTGCGGCGGCGGCCGAGGCCATGGCGCTGGGGCTGCGCGAAGGCGTGGACCCGGCCGCGCTGTACGAGGTGATCACCCACAGCGCCGGCAACAGCTGGATGTTTGAAAACCGCATGGCGCACGTGCTGGCGGCGGACTACACGCCGCTTTCAGCGGTCGACATCTTTGTAAAAGACCTGGGGCTGGTGCTGGACATGGCCCGCGCCAGCAAGTTCCCGCTGCCGCTGTCGAGCACGGCGCACCAGATGTTCATGCAGGCTTCCACCGCGGGCTTTGCGAAGGAAGACGACAGCGCCGTGATCAAGATTTTTCCGGGCATCTCACTGCCCGAAAAGCCATGACCGCCGCAGCGCCGTGCCGCCCCAAGCAAGGCGCGGTTCCCTCGGGGGGCAGCGCAGCATACGAAGTGGCAAGCGTGGGGGCCCTGCTTCTGGGCTGTATTGCCGACGACTTCACGGGCGCCACCGATCTGGCCAACAACCTGGTGCGCGCTGGCATGCGCGTGGCGCAGACCATCGGCGTGCCCGAGGGCCCATTGGATGCGGATGTCGACGCCGTTGTGGTGGCGCTGAAGTCGCGCACCATTGCGCCGGCAGACGCCATTGAGCAATCGCTGGAAGCGCTCACCTGGCTGCAGGCGCAGGGCGCGCGGCAGATCTACTTCAAGTACTGCTCAACCTTTGACAGCACCTTCTCCGGCCCGGTACGCGGCAACATCGGCCCGGTGACCGAGGCGCTGATGGACGCACTGGCCGATGCGCCGGGTGGCGACTTCACCATTGCCACGCCAGCCTTCCCGGACAACGGGCGCACGGTCTTCAAGGGCCACCTGTTTGTCGGCGAGGTGCTGCTGAACGAATCGGGCATGCAGAACCACCCGCTCACCCCGATGAGCGACCCCAATCTGGTGCGCGTGCTGCAGGCGCAGATGACGCGCAAGGTGGGGCTGATCGATCACCGCGCCGTGGCGCAGGGCGAGGCGGCCATCCGCGCGCGCATGGAAGAACTGAAGTCGCAAGGCATTCAGGTGGCCATCGTCGACGCCGTCTCGAACGACGACCTGCTGCGCCTGGGCCCGGCGCTCAAGGGCATCGCGCTGGTGACCGCCGGCTCGGGCGTGGCGATTGGGCTGCCGGCCAACTTTGGCATTGCGCCGTCCATGCAGGCCAGTGCACTGCCAGCAGCGCGCGGCTTGCAGGCCGTGGTTTCCGGCAGTTGCTCGCTGGCTACGCAGCGGCAGGTGCACCATTTCATGCAGAGCGGCCGTCCAGCCCTGGGGATCGACCCCTTGCGCATCGCCGCCGGTGTGGACGTGGCAGCCGAAGCACTGGACTGGGCACAGCCCCTGCTGGCCGACGGCCCCGTGCTGGTCTATTCGACGGCCGACCCGGGCGCCGTCAAATCGGTGCAGGGCCAGTTGGGCGTGGAAGACGCCGGTGCGATGGTCGAACGCGCGCTGAGCCGCATTGCGCGCGGGTTGGTCGAGCGCGGCGTGCGGCAACTGGTGGTGGCGGGCGGCGAGACTTCAGGCGCCTGCGTGCAGGCGCTGGAGATCGCCCAGATGCGCATCGGGCCGCAGATCGACCCGGGCGTGCCCTGGTGCCACGCGCTCAGCCCGGCCTGCGGCAGCGGTGGCGGCTTGCACCTGACGCTCAAGTCCGGCAACTTCGGCACGGACGACTTTTTCTCCAAGGCGTTTACGCTGCTGCCATGAACGAGAACCAGACCCGTGACGAGATCTGCCGCGTCGGGCGCAGCATGTTCGAGCGTGGCTATGTGCATGCAACGGCGGGCAACATCAGCGTGCGGCTGGACGATCAAGACGGCGGCGGCTTCCTGATCACCCCCACCGACGCCTGCCTGGGTTTCCTCGACCCGGCCCGCCTGGCGCGTCTGGATGCATCGGGCCAGCAGATCAGCGGCGACCGCGCCAGCAAGACCATCGCGCTGCACCGGCAGATTTACCAGGCGGCCCTGCCGTTCGACCCGGCCACCCGCTGCGTCATTCACACCCACAGCACCCACTGCGTCGCGCTGACCCTGCGAAGCGCCAGCAAACCGGACGATGCCGGCGATGTAGTGGAACTGCTGCCCCCCGTCACCCCCTACTTCGTGATGAAGGTCGGGCATGTGCCGGTGATTGCGTATCACCGGCCCGGCGATGCGCAAGCGGCCGAAATCGTTGCGCGGACGATCACCCGCTACGGGCAACAGGGCACGCCGCTGCGCGCGGTGATGCTGGAGCGGCTGGGCCCCAACGTCTGGCACGACTCCCCGGCAGCCGCCATGGCTACGCTGGAAGAACTGGAAGAAACGGCGCGGCTCATCACCCTGTATCCCACCCCGCCGACGCCGCTCACCGATAGCCAGATCGAAGAACTGCGCCAGACCTTCGGCGCGCGCTGGTAATCCGCCCGGGCCCAGCCTGGCGCGATCGTTGCCGCTGCGATCCGGCCCGCCGCCGTCGCACAATGCGCCGTCAGCCATCCCACGAAAGTTCTGCCATGCCCCGTTTTGCCGCCAACCTGAGCATGCTCTACCCGGAGCTGCCTTTTCTGGACCGCTTCGAGGCCGCCGCCCGCGACGGCTTCGAGGCGGTGGAGTACCTGTTCCCCTACGCCTGGCCGGCCGAAGAACTCGCTGCGCGGCTGCGGCTCAACGGCTTGCAGCAGGTGCTGATGAACGCGCCGCCGGGCGGCACCAATGGCGCCACCATCGACCGCGCCTGGACCGCCGGCGACCGCGGCACCGCCTGCGTGGCGGGCCGTGAAGCCGAGTTCCGCACCGGCGTGGCGCTGGCGCTGGACTACGCCCGCGCGCTGGACTGCCCGCGCATCCACCTGATGGCCGGCCTCACGGGCATTCAGCCGCGTGAACAGGCGCGCGCCACCTGCCTGGCCAACCTGCGCTGGGCCGCGGCCGAGGCGGCGCGCGAGGGGTGCGAGGTGCTGATCGAGCCGATCAATACGCGCGATGTGCCCGGTTTCTTCCTGAACCGCCAGGACGACGCGCACGCCCTGGTGACCGAAGCGGACGCGCCCAACCTGAAGGTGCAGATGGACCTGTACCACTGCCAGATCGTCGAAGGCGATGTGGCTATGAAAATCCGCCAGTACCTGCCGACCGGGCGTGTCGGCCATTTCCAGATTGCCGGCGTGCCCGAGCGACACGAGCCCGACATCGGCGAACTGCACCATCCCTACCTGTTTGCCGTGATCGACGAAGTTGCGGCCGCCTGCGGCTGGGACGGCTGGGTAGGCTGCGAATACCGCCCCCGGCGCGGTGGCGAAGCGGGCGGCACGTCGGTCGGGCTGGGCTGGTTGCGGGCAGAACGCGCGCGCACGGCCTGAGCGAGCAGGGTCCGCGTCACGAGAACGCCCGCCGACAGCCGTGCGAGGCAGACCTAAAAATCCTGTTTTCATAGCATCAACCATCGATTTGACGCTGGTTTGATGCCAAAAAGACTCATTTTTTGATGTCCGGAGGCGCTACCCCCCTCCCGGCCTGGAGGCTGCCGACCGTCGGCCAGGCACGGCCCGCCTACACTGGGCACTCCTGCAACCCACCCGTTTGACCCGATGGAAATCCTGGTCCTGGCAACGCTGTTGATGGCCGGCTTCTACCTGCTCAAGGCGCGCGAGCAAAGCCAGCGCATTGCGCTGCTGGGCCAGCATCTGGGCCAGCACCAGATCGAGAAGCTGATGGAAAACCTCACCAGCGGCTACCTGCGGGCGCTGGGCGAGGAAGACCCCGAGCGCCGCACGCAGATCTGGAGCCTGCTGCCCACTGCCGAGGCTGAGCTGTGCACCCAGTTCCAGCGCTTTGCCACCGGCTTTGCCGCGGTCGACCCGGCGCTGACGCGGGTCAGCACGCTGCCGATTGCCGTGCCGGGCGCCACCCGCCTGTTCCCCGCCGCCACGTTCGACCTGCGCAAGGCGCTGGCCATCCACGGCCACGGCATCGCGCAGGTGGCAGCCAATGCGGCCGGGCGCTCGCAAAAGGACAAGGCCTTCATGCTGACCGCCGAACTGTTCCTGATGCAGCACACCTGCCACTGGTACTGCCGCTCGCGCGCGGTGGCATCGGCGCGATTGCTGGCACGGCACAAGACCTCGTGGGCGCAGGTGCTGGCGGCCGTTTCGCCCGAAACCCGCGCCGCCTACCGGGCCTTGACGGGTTGCTGACGGCGTTTCAGCGCCGGTACAACGGAAGGCACCGGGTGGTGTCGCCCGCGGGCAACGGCGGTGACAGAATGACACTGCGACCGTTCCGACCCGGACACCGACCCTTGACCCGCAATCCCGACCATGTCCGACCCTGACGCGCTCCACACACTGGGGCTGGCCCTGCAGCAGGGCCGCTGCCGAGACCCGTTCGGCCATCTGGGTCCGCACGCCAACCCCGGCGCCAACGCGCTGAGCCTGCGCGTGTTCGCCCCCGATGTGCAACGGGTGGAAGCGGTGAGCCGCGCCGACGGCACCGTGCTGGGCACGCTGGAGTCGGCCGGACACGGCCTGTTCACCGGCACCTTGCCCCTTGCTGCGCGCAATGACTATCGGCTGCGCATCGACGACGGCCAGTCGGTGGTCACCACCGAAGACCCCTACCGCTTCGGCCCGTGGCTGGGCGAGATCGACGTCTGGCTGCTGGCCGCGGGCCGGCACCTGCGCCCCTGGGAAAAGCTGGGCGCGCACCTGACCACGATGGAAGGTGTAGCCGGCACGGCTTTTGCCGTCTGGGCGCCGCATGCGGCGCGGGTCTCGGTGGTGGGCGATTTCAACCGCTGGGATGGCCGGCGCCACCCGATGCGCTGGCGCGCCGAATGCGGCGTCTGGGAAATCTTCCTGCCCGGCGTGGCGGCCGGCGCGCTGTACAAGTTCGAGGTGATCGGCGCCGACGGCGCGCGCACGCTGAAGATCGATCCGCTGGCGCGTGCCTGCGAAGGCCCGCCCGGCAACGCGGCGCGGGTGTGCGACTGGACGTCCGCGCCCGCCGCCGGGGCGCAGCCGGATGGCTCGCTCGCGCACGACGGCGCGGCGCCGGGCAGCCCGATGGCGATCTACGAGGTGCATGCCGGTTCGTGGCGGCGCCCCGGCGGCGAGATTCCCGACTGGGACTGGCTGGCCGGGCAACTGGTGCCCTACGTGGCCGATCTGGGCTTCACCCATCTGGAGCTGCTGCCGGTCAGCGAACACCCGTTCTACGGCTCCTGGGGCTACCAGCCCACCGGCCTGTACGCCCCCAGCGCGCGCTACGGCTCGCCAAAGGCCTTGCGCCGCTTCGTGCAGGCCGCGCACGACGCCAGCCTGAAGGTCATTCTCGACTGGGTGCCGGGGCACTTTCCGTCCGACGCCGACGCACTGGCGCGCTTTGACGGCACCGAGCTGTACGAACATGCCGACCCGCGCGAAGGCCTGCACCGCGACTGGAACACGCTGATCTACAACTTCGGCCGCCACGAGGTGCGCAACTTCCTGACCGGCAATGCGCTGTTCTGGGTCGAGCAGTACGGCGTGGACGGGCTGCGCGTCGATGCCGTGGCCTCGATGCTGTACCGCGACTACAGCCGCCAGCCGGGCGAGTGGATACCGAACCGCGACGGCGGCCGCGAGAACTACGAGGCCATCGAATTCCTGCGCCAGGCCAACGACACCGTTCATGCGCAGGTGCCCGGCGTGGTGATGGTGGCCGAGGAATCCACCGCCTTCCCGCGCGTGACCGGCCCCAGCGCCGATGGCGGGCTGGGTTTCGACATGAAGTGGAACATGGGCTGGATGCACGACACGCTGGCCTACTTTGCGCTGGACCCGCTGTTTCGGCGCTGGCACCACAACCGCATTACCTTTGCTGCAACCTACGCCTTCAGCGAGCGCTTCGTGCTGCCGCTCTCGCACGACGAGGTGGTGCACGGCAAAGGCTCGCTGCTGGGCAAGATGTGGGGCGACGCCCGCCAGAAGCTGGCCGGGCTGCGCGCGCTGTACGCGCTGATGTACGCCTTCCCGGGCGGCAAGCTGCTGTTCATGGGCGCCGAACTGGCGACCCCGGCCGAATGGAACCACGACGCGCAGCTCGACTGGGACGTGCTGCACGACCCGCAGCACGCGGGCGTGCAGTCGCTGGTGCGCGACCTCAACGGCCTGTATCGCCGGCTGCCGGCGCTGCACGCGCGCGACCACGAGGCCGACAGCCTGCGCTGGGTCGAGGCGGACGACCGCGACCATTCGGTCTACAGCTTCCTGCGGCTGGGCCACGGGGCTGGCGACATCGTGCTGGTGGTGTGCAACCTGACGCCGGTGGCGCGCAGCGGCTGGCGCATCGGCGTGCCGCGCGGCGGCGACTGGATCGAGCGGCTGAACACCGATTCCGGCCACTACGGCGGCGGCAACGCCGGCAACTGGGGCCGCGTATCGGCCGAGGCCGAGCCGATGCACGGCCAGGCGCATTCGGTGGCGCTGCACCTGCCGCCGCTGTCGGTGCTCTGGCTGACCCCTGCGGATGCCGCATGAGCGACACGCCCCCTCCAATCTTCACCCCCACGCCGCTGACCTGCGAGCGCGGCGCGCCCTGGCCGATGGGCGTCGTGCCCGCCCGCGTGGACGGCCGCGCCGGGCTGAACGTGGCGGTGCATGCGCCGCACGCCACCGCCATCGAGCTGTGCCTGTTCGATCGGGTCGGCGGCCCGGAGACGGCGCGCTGGCGGCTGCCGGCCTGCACCGACGGCGTCTGGCATGGCTTCGTGCCCGGCCCCGGCGCGGGCCAGCTCTACGGCCTGCGGGCACACGGCCCCTGGCACCCGCCGGCCGGCCACCGCTTCAACCCGGCGCGGCTGCTGATCGACCCGTGGGCGCGTTCGCTCTGCGGGCCGCTGGCGCAGCTGTCGCTCGAAACCGACGCCAAAGACCATGCGCCGCTGCAACCCGATCCGCACGACAACGCCGCCCGCATGCCGCTGGCGCGGGTGCTGGACCTGAATGCCGAGCTTCAGCTCGGCGCCGCGATCACGCC
>JACSRS010000091.1 GCA_014879655.1 Burkholderiaceae bacterium | reverse complement strand
TAGCTCAGTCGGTAGAGCGCCGGACTGTTAATCCGTAGGTCCCTGGTTCGAGCCCAGGTCGAGGAGCCAAAATCAAGAAACGAATCAAGCACCCGGGTCAAAAGCCCTGGTGCTTTTTTCATGGTCGGATGGGCCTGCTTCAAAACGGCGCACTGCTTCAGCGATTCGGTCAATCAATACCTGTCACCCGTCAGCCCCGATTCACCCAATGAACCAGTTCTCTGCATGACGCCCAGGTTTCGTCGCGTGCTTCAAGCCATCCTGTACGAGGCATTCGCCATCGCCTTCGTGGGCCCGGTTCTGAGCTTCGCATTTGACAAACCGCCTTCATCAACCCTGGGCCTGGCTGTTGTCCTGTCCAGCATTGCGCTGGCCTGGAACTATGTGTTCAACACTCTTTTCGAACGCTGGGAGTCGCGTCAATCTGAACGAGGCCGTTCATTCACCAGGCGCTTGTTGCATGGTCTGGGCTTCGAGGGCGGCCTTGTCGTCATGCTGGTTCCGGTGATGGCCCTGTGGCTGGAAATTTCGGCTTTGGACGCGTTCTTGGCGAATCTGGGTCTGCTGGCTTTCTTCTTCTTTTATGCGATTGCGTTCACCTGGGCGTTTGATCGAATCTTCGGGCTCCCGGAGTCCGCCGCGACGTCCCACGAAGCTTGAATCGCCCTGAAGCCCTGGGTCGAAAGCCAAAATGCTTACTTTTTCCCGCTGCGACGAGCGCGATATTCGCGTTCACGCTTGCCAGACTCCATAGCCGCTCTCTCGCAGGTCGATACCCAATTCAACCTCCAGAGAGCGTGCTTCGTCGTAGGTCAACGGGTTATACAGTTCGTAAAGTTCGGGCAGCAGTCGCAGACCGAACTCTTTGACGAACCGGTTCGACTGTATGCCGGCCTTGTGCTTGTCAAAGCGCACGTCTGGGTCCAATCCCGTCATTCCGACATACACGCAAGGCTTGCCTTTTACGTAACCCGGATTCCCTCTCAGAAACCGTGGGCTGTACAAAACGTCGGTTGACAATTCGACCACATAGACGTGATAGTGCTTGCGTCGGGACATGGTCAATAACGGGCGTCAGCGCCGATCATTGCCCGAACACCCCGAACCGACGGGGCGGTCAAGATGCGATGGGTACCGGGCCGCTGCGACATTCGGACAAGTCTGCCGCGTGCACGGGCGACCGTCAACGCACAATAAGGAGACAGCCATGCTGAAGGGACTGCACCACAACGCCTACCGTTGCCGAGATTCCGAGGAAACGCGCCGTTTTTACAGCGAGTTTCTGGGCTTGCCGCTGGTGCAAGCCTTCACGATCAATCAGACTCAGACGGGGCGAACCACTCGGACGCTACATTCCTTCTACCAGATGGATGACGGTTCCTGTCTGGCTTTCTTTGAAGCGCCCGACATGCCTTTCGAATTCCAGGATCGGCACGATTTTGACCTTCACATCGCGCTGGAGGTGACGCCGGAAGACCTTGAAGCCATGTTTGCCAAAGGAAAGGTCGAAGGCATTGAAACCCGTGGCGTGTCCAACCACGGGTTCATTGATTCGATCTACTTCCGAGATCCGAACGGCTATGTCATTGAACTCACGGCCAAGCGCGCAGACCATGACGAAATAATGCGCGAAGCCGCTCGCACGGCCCGCGCCAATCTGGACGAATGGCAGCGGCTCAAGTTTGCCGCATCACCAGCCAACGTTTGACGCTTGCGCATCAACTTTTCAAAAAAGCCTGCGAAGCGCCATGCCAGGACTTGCGACCGCCAAGAAGGCTGAGATCGGACGTTGGCGTTTGCTCGAGCGCCCGACCCGCTGAATGGCCCGCTTTATTTGGTAGCGGCCTTTTTCGGCGCCGGCTCGACGGCCACAGCAACGGCTTCCACGTAGACCAGTTCGATCTGGTCACCCTTCTTGACGACCTTGAAGTGTTCGGGATTCTGGACGTTCAGATCGATGATGTTGCCGCCCGGGCCTTTCACGGTGATGGTCTTTTTCTTCGGATCCACAGCGAGCACGTCTCCGACCATCGTCACTTCGCGGCCTTCGGCAGCACCAGGCTTCTCGCCAGGCTTGGCCTGGGCCGAATCGGTGGTCTGGGTGCTGCTGCGAATGCCGCCACCCTTCTTGACTTGCAATGTCAGCGCCTGAACGAACTGCACCACGAGCTGGTCACCCACCTTGACTTGGGCCAGATTCTTGACATCGTCACGGACAACCAGATCGATGGTCTTGCCAGCCGCCGTTTTCAGCTTCACCTTGCGGGTGGCCTGGTCAATGGCCGTCACGGTTGCCGTGACCTTTACCGTCTCCATCACGCCCACTTTGCCGGGCTCGTTGACAGTGACCTGGGCGGCAACGGGTGCCTGCTGGGCCAGTGCCGGCAAGGCCAGAAGGGAAAGCGCCAGAACGGCGGGGGTCAGGTTGAAACGCATGATGGAGTACTTTCAGGTCAAACAATGGTGTGTACGAATGATGCCTGCCGAACGCCATGGATGTGGCGCCCCGCAAAGCTGGCAAAGCGTCTGCACGCATCATTGATGCGGGCAAACCCTGCAATTGTCACCGATTGCACGACCCTGACGGGCCCCTGAGAATTCTGAACCCAAGCCGGCCGCTGGCCGACAGCTTTCCTTTGCCGGTTTTAGCCCGCTTGCGGAACCCATTGATTAAGCGCTGCTCGATGGAGGTCTTGGCGACGCACGGTACTTGGCAACTCGCTCGACCCGTGAAACAGGGCCATTTCGCTCGATCATAATCTCCTATCGATAGCAACAAGCGTCCATTTGACGCTGGTTTCTATCGAATTTCACTGAAATTTCCCAAAAAAGCACGAGAGAGGCTCGCTGCAGAAGTGCCCTTGCGCGGTCGATCGTGTCAACGCCTGCCACCACCGCGGAAACCTCCGCCTCCGAAGCCACCGCCGCCAAAACGGCCGCCAAATCCGCCGCCGCCCCTGAATGCGCCGCCATCGAAACCGCCACCTCCGCCAAACCGGTTGCCTCCACCAAACAGGCCCCCGCCACCGAAAAGGCCACCCGAGTGGGCGGCACTGCTGAAACCACCGAAGGCCGAATCACCGGCGCCCCTGGCCTGAGATTCCCGGTCGGCAAAAGACGTGTCTCCCGAAGCAGCGCCCCATCCGCTCGCCGAGTGCTGCTGCCATCCGCCACTGCCGTCGCTGCGGAAGACGTTGCCACTGTTGTCGCCATAGTGATCATTGCCCGCGGGTCGGCCGTTGTTCCAGGTGTGCGTTTCACCGGTTTTGGCGTTGTAGGTGGTGGTTTGCGAACCGCGTGCCACGCCCTTTGGTCCCGCCGTGGCTCCAGCCGTGCGATTGATCGAACTGCCGCCCGCACCGGTGAACGAAGCGCTGGAGCCGTAGGAGCGCTGACCGGTGTAGGTGTTGTAGTTGGCGCCTCGCGCTACATTGCCCGAGCCACCTGCAGGCGTATTCATCGTGCGGTCGTAGCCGCGAGTAGCGTTCCCGGTCCACGCGTTGTACTGGCGACCGGCTGCGTAGCTGCCGGAAACACCGGTACGGGCGTTGGAATACACGCCACTGCCTCGCGTACCCGCGACCCCACCGCCGGCGTACCAGGAACGGGTGCCGGAATAGGCGGTTGCGCCCCAATGCCCGTAAACATTGGCACTGGCCACTCCGCAGCAGCCAAAGCCACCGCCCCAGTAACCCGGGTGATACCAGGCACCGCCCCACCACGCCGCCGTGGCAAGACCGATTCCGAAGCCGAACGTAAAACCCACATAGGGGTTATAGACAGGCGCCGCCGCCAGTCCATAGGTATAAGGTGGCGCGTACCAGTAGGAGCCGATCCAAGGCGTGTAATCGTACCCCGTGCCGTAGACCACGGTGCCGTCGGCGCCCACCACGGTGCCCAGATAACCGGGGGTGTAGCCGGTGTAGACGTACTGCGGCGTCGCGTCGTAAATCTGTACGTAGGTCACGTAATAGAGCGGCGATGACGGTGGAATTGTGTAGATGATGTCGGGTACGGCTGTGGCCACCGACCAGGGCCCGGTCAGGCTGCTGGCCATGAACCAGATGCCGGCCTGTACCGCGTACCAGGCGTTTTCAGACACCTGAATCACGGGTGGCGACGAATTGACCACATACGACAGCGATGTGTTCGCAATCGGCGAGTACTGCGGCGCGCCGTCAAAGCGAGGCGTGAACTGCGGACCGCCTTCGCGCTTGACTGTCGCGGTTTGCGGAATAGTGTTTTCGATCACGGCTTCCTGTGCCTGTGGTGTACCCGCCACCGTTGGCAATACGGCAGCAGCCGGTGTACCGGGCGGAATTTTTGCAAAATCGGCCGGCAACAAGGTGCTGGCGACATGGCTCCAGGGCCCGTTGAGACCGCCGGCGGTAAACCAGCGGCCGGCCAGCAAGACGTAATACTGGCTGTTGCGGGTGTCGACGAATACGTCTGACGTTGTGTTGGTCGCCCATAGCAGACCCGTGCCCGTCACGGGCACGAGATCGGGCTGGCCGTTGAAGACGATCAGTTCGGTGGGCGTCTGGCTGGTGACGATGGTTGGCACGCCACCAGCCAGCGAGGGCCTGGGATTGGCTTTAGGGTTGCCGGCGAGCAAGTCCACCTCACCGGTTTTGGCCAGTTGCGCCGCCAGTGTGTCCAATCCCGCCGGCGTCGAACTGGCGCGGGTCCATGGTCCTTCGATGGCCTTCGCGGTCAGCCAGCCGTTGTACACGTGCAGGTAGTAAGCGGACCCGGCGTCAGCGCGAACGATCAGCGCCTTGGTGTTGATCACCCGGCTCAGCCCGGCTTGTCCCGCAACAGGTTTCAGCACCGGCGCGCCGTCGATGGGCACCAGAATGGCTGGCGAATAGCTGATGACCACGGCAGGCGGGTTGTTGCGCACATTGACCGTCGGCGGCTTGACGCCGTTGAGTGCCAGGGAACGGCTCAGCCTGTCCAGCGAGATGGTACGCACATTGCCGGCCACCGCTGACTGCAATTCGGCCGTGTAGGCGGCACCGCCATCAGCCAGCGTCGGAAACACCGATTTGGTGATCTGAAGGTTTTCAAAAACCACCGTGCGGCTGACCTTGTCGACCTGGGTTCGTGCTGTCGCGAACATCACGCCGAACGTTTCGTCCTTGACGCCCTTTTGCTTGATGCCCAGCGCCGACTTGAAGGTGATCAGGTTGCCTGCCCACTGGCTGACCTGGGGCTGGTACATCAGCACCGTTGCATTGGAAAGGCTGATCTGCCGCGGCCAAGGATCGGCAGGTATGGCAGCAGCAGCCGGATTTGCCGCAGTGGTCGCGGTGCCGGGGATCTGAGCATGCAGCGCGGCTGAACCAACCGAGAAAATTGCTGAAACGAGGAATACCGGGGCGCGCAGACGGCTACTTTTCATACAGGGACTCCCAAGTGCAACAGGTACAAGAAGCTGCGGTGAGCCAATCAGCCGGTGATCGTATTCATCCGTTCGAAACGCCAACCACCCCTCGAAATTTACAGCATCACCGATGAGCAGTCGCATCTGAACGTGGAATCAGAGGACCCTCCCGCCAGTTTGCGGGGCAGCGAACCTTCAGAAATCGGCACGGTGGCACCGGCTTGCCGATCGCAGGGCAGACGTCAACCGCCATGGCGGCTCAGGGAAGGGTCAGGCCCAGGGTCAACATCGCACCGGCCGTCCCGAACAGCACCAGTTCAGAGCAGAACCGGTTGATGCAATAGCCCATCGACGGAAGGACGGCTGGCGCGTAGCCAGAACTGTTGAACGGTATCTTGTTCTTGTACTCGCCCTCGTAGCCGTGCAACACGCCTGCGGTGATCTTGAAATACAGGGGCTGGAGCTTGTCGAAAGGTCTGGCCAGCCAGCCGCCATACAGGTACTGGGAAGGCTGACCGAAGGAATTAGCAAATCCTGCGAGGCCCGCGACCCACTGACCATAGCGCGGTCGGTCCTGAAACCGCCATTCGAGATTCAACAGGTGCTGGTTGTTGACGTGATCCGGGCTGGGGTTGAAGTGCGCGGTATACACGCTGGTCTGGAAATAGATGCGGTCTGTCCGCCAGGGTTCTGGCGCATCCCAGACCGATGGTTTCTCGGTTTTTTCCCCGGTGACGTCAGCCGCACCGGCGGGCATCAGGACGCCGGCGAGCAGGAGGGCAAAGGCAAACGGAATCAACTGATGCCGGCGGGAGGTCGGATCAGGGTGCAAGTTCGGACCCGCTTCGGTGAAATGGGATTGAGAATTCATCAGAAATGCCCGCGCAAAGTGGCAGACGTTACCACGCTTGCCGCGGACTGATCATGAAGGACGGGGCTGCCCCATAGTTGAAACAAACCGGGTGCACTGAGCGTCCCAGGCCAAGAATATTCAAGAGGATAGACTTGTCGAACACCGGTCGTTCGGACCCATACCTTCCACAGATCTTGGCAACCCAACTCACCTGGCTTGAACCGGGCGAACCCTTCCCACCACCCTCCCAGGCATGGGGTCTTGGCTCACCTGCGCCGGGCTTGCTGGCGGGCGGTGGGGCGCTGGATGTGAAATCCCTGTACGCGGCGTACAGCAGCGGCATCTTCCCGTGGTTCAACGACGATCAGCCGATCTTGTGGTGGAGTCCCGATCCGCGGATGGTGCTGAATGTCGACGACTTCAAGCTGCATCGCTCCTTGCGCAAGGCCTTGCTACGGTTTGCCGGGTCGACGACTTGCGAGATTCGCATGGATTCAGCGTTTGCCGAGGTGATCGCAGCATGCGCAAGGCGCGGTCCTGCCGGTCAGGACAGTACCTGGATTGTTCCGGACATGGTGCAGGCCTATCGCCGAATGCATGATGCGGGTTTCGCCCACAGCGTGGAGACCTGGATCGATGGGCAACTGGTGGGCGGCCTGTACTGTGTAGCCCTCGGCCGTGCAGTGTTCGGTGAATCGATGTTTTCTCGGGTATCCGATGCCTCCAAGATTGCCCTGTCGGCGCTGATCGCCTTCTGTCGGGCCAGTGGCGTCCGGATGATCGATTGCCAGCAGAATACGCGTCATCTGCATTCGCTCGGCGCCCGCGAAATTTCTCGGGGTTTGTTTCTGGACAGGGTCGCGCAGGACCGCGAGTTGCCCGGACCGGCCTGGCAATTCAAGCACCTATACTGGCAGCACTTGCTGACCCGAGAGACTGTTCCGTCGTGACGCATCTTCAGGATCTTCCGCTTCAAACCCTGCAGTTCTACGCAACCGCCGCCTACCCCTGCAGCTATCTCCCGAACCGCTTGGCACGCTCGCAGGTGGCGACGCCCAGCCACCTGATCCATAACGACGCCTACTTCGGACTGGTGCTCAATGGTTTCCGGCGCAGTGGCATGTTCACTTACCGGCCCTATTGCGATGGCTGTCATGCATGTGTGCCGATCCGGGTGAATGCCGTCAGCTTTAAACCCGACAGAAGCCAGCGCCGTGCCTGGAAGCGCCACAGCCGGCTGCAAGCGCGGGTGCAGAAGCTCTGCTTCGTTCCCGAACATTATCAGTTGTACCTGCGTTACCAGAACCACCGGCATGCCGGCGGTGGCATGGATCACGACAGCATCGACCAGTACACCCAATTCCTCCTGCAAAGCCGCGTGAATTCGCGTCTCGTGGAATTCCGCGACCCGGAATCCGGCGCCTTGAAAATGGTGTCCATCCTGGATGTACTGACGGATGGTGTATCGGCCGTGTACACCTTTTACGAACCGGAGTCCGGTGCATGCTATGGGACTTACAGTGTTCTGTGGCAAATTGACCAGGCGCGCCAGTTGGGCCTTTCCTGTCTGTACTTGGGTTACTGGATCGAAGAAAGCAGCAAGATGAACTACAAGGCAGGCTTCAAACCCAACGAGGTCTTCCAGAATGGTCAGTGGCAGCCTGGCCCCGACTAAGCGCACGCGCCGAATCCGGTGAACTTAGATTTCACCAGATAAAATGACGATCAAATGAGGTCGTCCCGCCATGCGTAAAACAGACACCACCCTTGCACCCACTCCGGCAATCCAGGTCATGGAGCGCATGTTCGCGCTGATTGACGTGCTTGCATCCAGGGAAGAAGCCATGTCGCTGAAAGACATCAGCGCGCTCACCGGGTTGCACCCTTCAACCACGCATCGCATCCTGAATGACCTGGTAGCGGGCCGGTTTGTCGATCGCCCGGAAGCGGGGACCTACCGCCTTGGCCTGCGTCTGCTCGAACTTGGCAACCTGGTCAAGAGTCGGCTGAGTGTGCGCGAAGCGGCCTTGCAGCCGATGCGGGAACTGCATACGCAGATTCAGCAACCAGTCAATCTCAGCGTGCGCCAGGGCGACGAAATCGTCTATGTGGAACGGGCCTACAGCGAACGGTCGGGGATGCAGGTGGTCCGCGCTATCGGTGGCCGCGCGCCTTTGCACCTGACTTCTGTCGGCAAGCTGTTTTTGGCGGCGGACGACGCTCAACGCCTGCGCGCCTATACGGCTCGAACCGGTCTGGCCGGGCATACCCGCAACAGCATCACGCAACTGGCCGCCATGGAACGGGAGTTGGCCAAGACGCGCCAAAGCGGTATTGCCCGCGACAACGAGGAACTGGAACTGGGTGTGCGCTGCATTGCCAGTGGCATTCGCGACGACCAGGGAAAACTGGTCGCCGGATTGTCAATTTCAGCGCCTGCAGATCGCCTGGACGAGAGCTGGCTGCCCCGACTTCAGGCTACAACCGCAGAGATATCCAGACGGATGGGGTACACAGGCGGTTGAACTCAGCTGCTGGCTTTGACTGCGGTCAGCGTCTGACTGATCGATGTCGGAGACGCGTTTTCAAGCCAGCGGCGCACCCGTTCGGCATCCGCGATCCGGCTGAGCTTGCCCTGTGAATCAAGGAACACCATGATCAGCTTGCGACCGGCCACCTTTGCCTGCATCACCAGACACTGGCCCGCTTCCGAGATATAGCCAGTCTTTTGCAGTCCGATATCCCAGGTCGGGTTTTTCACCAGCCGGTTGGTGTTGTTGTACTGCAGCGTGCGCCGGCCAACTTCCACTTCATGACCGGGGGATGTGGACAGTTCACGAAGCGTGGGGTCGGTGTAGGCCGCAGCAACCAAGGTCGCGAGGTCCTTGGCGCTGGACTGGTTGCGACTGGAAAGCCCGGTGGGTTCGACGTAGCGGGTGTCACGCATCCCCAGTGACAAGGCCCGAATGTTCATCTGATTGACGAAAGCCTGCAGGCCACCCGGATAGGTTCGCCCCAACGCGTGCGCCGCGCGGTTTTCGCTGGACATCAGTGCCAGGTGCAGCAACTCGCCCCGGCTGAGTTGCGTGCCGACATTCAGACGCGAGCGACTACCTTTTTCGGTATCGACGTCATCCTGCGTGATGACCAGCACCTCGTCCATCGGCAACCGGGCTTCCGTGATGACAAGGCCGGTCATCAATTTGGTCAGCGATGCAATCGGCAATACGGCGTTTTCGTTTTTCCGGAAAAGTACTTCGTGCGTATCCTGGTCCACCACCAGCGCGACACTGGACTTCAGGTCGAGCGGGTCCTGCGTGTCATGCAGCCCTGCCAACTGACCATAAGAAGCCTTGGGTTCGACTTTCGTCGCTGCAACCACCGGACGTTTGCTTGAAACGCGAGCCGTTTGCCGGCCCGACTTCGCAGCGGAACTGCTCTTGGCCGATTTCGTTTTCGAAACGCCGGAAGATTTGTTTTTTTCGCCAGCTGCCGCCGGCCCGGCAAGCAATGAAGCGACAACGAGAACAAATGTGAAGAGAGGAGAAATTCGGATCATTGATGATTCACCTTGGGATCGGTTTCCGGAGTTCGCCCATGTCAGAAGCAAGCAACCGACCCCAAGTGTATAGAAAGAAAAATATTACGCAACATCAAATACTTGCCCGATATTCCTCAGGCAAGTGATCCAATATAAGTGTTTACCCTATCCTTGTGCCGCAACCCTGTCGGCTTTGCTGTGTAACTTGTTGAGGGCACTGAGATAAGCTTTCGCAGATGCCACGACGATGTCAGGGTCGGCGCCCACGCCGTTGACCACTCGCCCGCTGTTCTGTAGCCGTACGGTCACCTCGCCTTGACTCTCGGTGGAGCCACTGATGGCATTCACGGAATAGAGAATCATCTCTGCACCGCTCTTGACTTGCGACTCGATCGCCTTCAGTGAAGCATCGACCGGACCGTTTCCGTCCGAATCGCCGTGTGTTTCCTTGCCGTCCACCGTGATCACGATGCTCGCATGCGGTCGCTCGCCGGTTTCACTGTGCTGGGAAAGCGACACAAAACCGTACTGCTCCTTCTCGCTGGTGATGCTCTCATCACTCACCAACGCAAGAATATCCTCGTCGAAGATCTCGCTTTTGCGATCGGCCAGTTCCTTGAAGCGGGCAAATGCTGCGTTGATTTCCATCTCACTGTCGAGGCTCACGCCCAGTTCCTGAAGCCGCTGCTTGAAGGCATTGCGCCCGCTCAACTTCCCCAGCACGATCTTGTTGGCGCTCCAGCCCACGTCCTCGGCACGCATGATTTCATAGGTATCGCGTGCCTTGAGAACGCCGTCCTGGTGAATACCCGAAGCATGGGCAAAGGCATTGGCACCCACCACCGCCTTGTTCGGCTGCACCACGAAACCGGTCGTCTGGCTGACCATCCGACTGGCGGCAACGATATGAACCGGGTCGATGTTCATCTCGAGATTGAAGTAGTCCTTGCGGGTTTTGACCGCCATGACGATCTCCTCAAGTGAACAGTTGCCCGCGCGCTCGCCGAGACCGTTGATCGTGCACTCGACCTGACGGGCCCCACCGATCTTGACGCCCGCCAGCGAGTTGGCAACTGCCATGCCCAGATCATTGTGGCAGTGCACCGACCAGATCGCCTTGTCTGAATTGGGAATGCGCTCCCGCAGCGTACGGATGAATTCCCCGTAGAGTTCCGGAACGGCATACCCGACCGTGTCAGGCACATTGATCGTCGTCGCGCCTTCCTGAATGACCACCTCCAGAACCTTGCAGAGGAAGTCCATGTCACTGCGATAACCGTCTTCGGGGCTGAACTCGACATCCGCCACCAGATTGCGCGCAAACCTCACCGACTGCTTCGCCTGCTCCAGCACCTGTTCGGGCGTCATGCGCAGCTTTTTTTCCATGTGCAACGCCGATGTCGCGATAAAGGTGTGGATGCGGGAGCTGTTCGCACCTTTCAGCGCTTCGGCCGCCCTGGAGATATCGCGATCATTGGCGCGGGACAAGGAGCAGATGGTCGACTCGCGAATGGCATTCGCGATGGTCTGAACCGCCTCGAAGTCGCCATTGGAACTGGCGGCAAAACCGGCTTCAATGACGTCGACCCGCAGCCTCTCCAGTTGACGGGCAATGCGCAGTTTCTCGTCTCGCGTCATTGACGCCCCCGGAGACTGCTCGCCATCGCGCAACGTGGTGTCGAAAATAATCAATTTGTCGGCCATCTGAAACTCCTTTCAATCAGCAAAATCGTGTCGGCAATCCTGAGGGAACAAGAAAAAAGGCCCGCAGCAATCGCATACGGGCCTTGAATCGGATTTGACGCGCGCGCTACAAATCCCGCCCTGGAGGCGTTAGCAGTAGCGAGAATGTGCGAAAAATCATAATCCGAATGTAGCACAAAGCGGTCCGGCAGACGTCACTTGTGCAGCCCACGTTCATCGGGCTCGTCCGTTGACGTGCTGATGACGCTGGTTTGCAACCCTTTGGCTTTGCGCCAGCCATACACGAAGTAGCCGCTGAAACCATAGACGACAAACAAACCGAAGAGCACCTTAGGTGGGTCAATGTTGATCACCGCGATTCCCAGCGCGATCAGCACAATCACCGCAAAAGGCACGCTTTTTTTCATCTGCACGTCCTTGAAGCTGTAGAACGGCAGGTTCGTAACCATCGTCAGCCCAGCATACAACGATAGCGCAAACATCGGCCAAGCGACTTCATGTCCTTTGAAGCCGGCCTCTGTAAAGATCCAGATAAAGCCGGCCACCAGCGCCGCAGCGGCCGGCGACGGGAGACCCTGGAAGTAGCGCTTGTCAACCACAGTCGTATTGACATTGAATCGCGCGAGCCGAAGCGCGGCACAAGCGCAGTAGACAAACGCCGCAATCCAGCCCCATCGGCCCAGTCCCCTCAGCCCCCATTCGTAGGCAATCAGCGCCGGTGCAGCGCCAAATGACACCATGTCCGAGAGTGAATCCATCTGTTCACCGAACGCGCTCTGGGTGTTGGTCATCCGCGCGATACGCCCGTCAAGGCTGTCAAGCACCATTGCGCAGAAAATCCCGAATGCGGCAAGGTCGTAGCGACCATTCATCGCCATCACAACCGCATAAAAGCCCCCGAACAATGCTGCCAGCGTGAACAGATTGGGCAGTATGTAGATGCCTTTGCGACGCTTGCGGGTAATCACCCCATCCTGTGGTCCGCCACTGTCGGATCGAGGGCGTTCATTCATGGCGCGACTCCTCATCGAGCTTCAGCAGATCGAACGCCACCCACGAAACAAAGCCACAGCAGTGACCCTGCGGGGTGGCGTTCGCCGCTTTGCGCACGTGGATCAGTTGCGGGTCTGGTCAACCAGCTTGTTCTTGGCGATCCAAGGCATCATCGCGCGCAGCTGCGCACCCACCTGCTCAATGGAGTGTTCGGCCGTCAGGCGACGACGCGCCGTCATGCTGGGATAGCCGGTACGCCCCTCCAGGATGAAGCTCTTTGCGTATTCGCCGGTCTGGATGCGCTTGAGCGCGTTGCGCATCGCTTCGCGCGACTGGGCGTTGATGACTTCCGGTCCCGTGACGTACTCGCCATACTCCGCATTGTTGGAAATGGAGTAGTTCATGTTGGCGATACCGCCTTCATAGATCAGGTCAACGATGAGCTTGAGTTCGTGCAGGCACTCAAAGTACGCCATTTCAGGTGCGTAGCCAGCTTCTACCAAGGTCTCGTAACCCATCTTCACCAGTTCGACTGCGCCGCCGCACAGCACAGCCTGCTCGCCGAACAGGTCGGTTTCGGTTTCTTCCTTGAAGTTGGTTTCGATGATGCCGGCCTTGCCGCCACCATTGGCCATCGCATACGACAAAGCCAGATCACGGGCCTTGCCTGATTTGTCCTGGTGCACGGCAACGAGGTGAGGAACACCGCCGCCTTGCGTGTAGGTGTTGCGCACAGTGTGGCCCGGCGCCTTGGGCGCCACCATCCAGACATCCAGATCGGCGCGCGGCACAACCTGGTTGTAATGAATGTTGAAGCCGTGAGCAAATACCAGCGATGCGCCCGGCTTGATGTTCGGTTCGACGTCGTTGCGGTAGACATCGGCGATCTGCTCATCGGGCAGCAGAATCATGACCACGTCTGCAGCGCGAACGGCCTCGGCCACTTCGGCAACCTTCAGTCCGGCCTTTTCGACCTTCGGCCAGGAAGCCCCGCCCTTGCGCAAACCGACCAGCACCTTGACACCGCTGTCATTGAGGTTCTGGGCATGTGCATGACCTTGCGAGCCATAGCCGATGATCGAAACCGTCTTGCCCTTGATCAGGCTCAGGTCACAGTCCTTGTCGTAAAAAACTTTCATGTTCACTCCTCAGTAGATTGGTTGTCGGACAAATTGATCAAACGCGCAGGATTCTCTCACCACGGCCGATGCCGCTGGCGCCGGTGCGAACCGTCTCCAGGATCGAACTGCGGTCGATGGCCTGCAGAAAGGCATCGTTCTTGGATTGGTCACCGGTCATTTCGATGGTGTAACTTTTCTCGGTGACGTCAATGACGCGACCGCGGAAGATATCGGCCATGCGTTTCATTTCCTCGCGCTCCTTGCCGACGGCGCGAACCTTGACCATCATCAGTTCGCGTTCTGTATAGGCGCCTTCGGTCAGGTCGACGACCTTGACCACTTCGATCAGGCGGTTCAGGTGTTTGGTGATCTGCTCGATCACGTCATCCGAACCCGTGGTCTGAATCGTCATACGGGACAGACTCGGGTCTTCCGTGGGCGCGACCGTCAGCGATTCGATGTTGTAGCCACGGGCGGAAAAAAGCCCGACAACGCGCGACAGGGCACCCGCTTCGTTTTCAAGCAAGACAGCAATGATGTGTTTCATGAGTCGATTCCTCTTTTCGCCGCCCTCCCCCGCGCACGGTAATGCGCGGGCTTGGCGGTCAATAGATTCGTCAGTAAATGTTTCTGGAAAAACGGCGACACACCGCCGCAGCGGGTGTTGCGCCGTTCGGATCAGAGGTCTTCGGACCCCAGCAGCATCTCGGTGATCCCCTTGCCGGCCGTCACCATCGGAAAGACGTTCTCGGTCGGATCGGTGCGGAAGTCCATGAAGACCGTCCGGTCCTTCAGCTTGCGCGCCTCGCGCAACGCGGGCTCCACGTCCTGAGGGCGTTCTATCAACATGCCCACATGACCGTAGGCCTCCGCGAGCTTGACGAAATTGGGTAGCGCATCCATGTAGCTGTGGCTGTAGCGGCCGGAGTATTCAATTTCCTGCCACTGGCGCACCATGCCAAGATAGCGGTTGTTCAGCGACACGATTTTGATCGGCGTGTTGTACTGCAGACAGGTTGACAACTCCTGGATGCACATCTGCACTGAGCCCTCACCGGTGACGCAATAGACTTCACTGTCGGGACGAGCCAGCTTGATTCCCATCGCATAGGGAATGCCGACGCCCATGGTTCCAAGACCGCCGGAATTGATCCACCGTCTCGGCTCGTCAAAGCGGTAGTACTGGGCGGCCCACATCTGGTGCTGACCCACATCCGAGGTGATGTAGGTATCAGCGTCACGGGTCATGTTCCAGAGCGTCTCGACCACATACTGCGGCTTGATCACGTCTTTGTTGCCGCGGTCGTACTTCAGGCAGTCACGCTTGCGCCAGCCTTCGATGGTGTCCCACCAAGCGCCGAGCGCATCCGTATCGGGCTTGAGCGCACCTTCGCGGATCATCGCGATCAGTTCCAGCAGCACATCCTTGACATCGCCGACGATCGGAACATCGACCTTGACGCGTTTCGAAATGCTGGACGGATCGATGTCGATGTGAATGATCTTGCGTTCGTTCTGGGCAAAGTGCTTCGGGTTGCCGATCACACGGTCGTCGAACCGGGCGCCGACGGCAAGCAGCACATCGCAGTTCTGCATGGCATTGTTGGCTTCGATGGTCCCGTGCATGCCGAGCATGCCCAGAAACTTGCGATCTGACGCCGGATAGGCGCCCAGGCCCATCAGCGTGTTGGTGCAGGGATAACCCAGCATGTCGACCAGCGTGCGCAACTCCTGCGAGGCGTTGCTCAGCAGCACGCCGCCGCCGGTATATATATAAGGTCGTTTGGCACCCATCAGCAACTGCAGGGCCTTGCGGATCTGGCCGCCGTGTCCTTTGCGCACCGGGTTGTAGGAGCGCATTTCCACCGTCGCCGGATAGCCTTCGTACAGCGCCTTGTTGAACGAAACATCTTTGGGAATGTCGACAACCACCGGCCCCGGGCGACCGCTACGCGCGATGTGGAATGCCTTCTTCATGACGTCGGCCATGTGCCGCACGTCCTTCACCAGGAAGTTGTGCTTGACGATCGGCCGGGTGATGCCGACCGTATCGCACTCCTGGAAGGCATCCAGACCGATCGCTGCCGTCGGCACCTGTCCGGTGATGATCACCATCGGGATGCTGTCCATGTAGGCCGTGGCGATGCCGGTCACGGCATTGGTGACCCCTGGCCCGGATGTGACCAGGGCTACGCCGACGTCACCGGTAGCCCGCGCGTACCCGTCGGCGGCATGCACCGCCGCCTGCTCGTGCCGCACCAGCACATGCTGGATGGTGTCCTGCTTGTAGAACGCGTCGTAAATGTGCAGCACCGCGCCGCCAGGGTATCCCCAGACGTACTTGACGCCTTCGGCCTGCAGCGTCTTTACCAGGATTTCCGCGCCGCGAAGTTCCTGGCCGGCATCGCCGGAAGTTGCGGCCGCAGCCAATTTCAGTTCAGCTTTTGATATTTCCATGATCAACCTTTGTGAATTTCTCTGACGAAAAACCTTGGGTGCCCCTTCGATGGACTCTCGTGAAGTTGCGTCGGGACTTGAGGCCACGGACATGGGCGTGCTACTGGCGCCGCCGGACCGTGACCCGTTTGCAGTTTGATTTGCAACCCGCATTATCGCACCGCAGCATGCGACGCTTACGAAACGGGTTCTTTGCACCTCGGTCGATGCCATAATTCGGCAAACGCGCAGCCCTCCCCGGTTGCGGTCAATTTCCCCGGGGCCTCGCTCCGACAAGAAAACGCTGGCAGCGCCTCGCAGCTGCTGTCCTGACCCGACTTGGCCACTGAACACGAACTCAACGACTTCCTCAAGAGCGTGGAAAAGCGGGCGTTCAAACGTTCCGTCTATCACGTGCGCGACGAGGAAGCCGCGCTCGACATCGTGCAGGACAGCATGATGAAGCTGGCGCAGCACTACGGCGACAAACCGGTCGACGAGTTGCCGATGCTGTTTCAGCGCATCCTGTCGAACTGCACGCTGGACTGGTTCCGACGGAAAAAGACGCGCAATGCGCTGTTTTCAAGCATGAGCGACTTCGAATCGGCGTCCGATGACGCCGAATTCGACCTGCTGGAGGCGTTTTCGGGCAGCGATGAAAGCCACCAGATCGAAAGCGCGGAAGACAGTACCCGGCGCAAGCAGATATTCGAAAGCATCGAAGCCGAAATCCGGGAATTGCCGGCGCGTCAACGAGAAGCCTTCCTGATGCGTTACTGGGAGGATATGGACGTTGCGGAAACCGCCACCGCAATGGGCTGCTCGGAAGGCAGTGTCAAGACACACTGCTCCCGCGCAGTACACGCCCTCAGCAAGGCACTGAAGGCAAGGGGAATACAACCATGACAGACGCGAAGCACGATCAACGATCAGTCCTACTGCAGGATCAGTTCGGCCGGCGTATTGCCGGCCGCCTGTCCGCGCAAAATGACGAATTTCCGCATGACATTTCCGAGCGACTTCGCGTCGCCCGGCAACAAGCGGTTGCCAGCCGGAAGCTTCAACCCCTGCCCCAACGGCAACTGGTACCGGCGTCCGGTCTGGCGCTGAACGGCAACACCGCGTCTGTACGGGACGAGGGCATGAATCCCTGGCGCGGACTCGCAGCGGCTTTGCCGCTGGTCGCTCTGGTGGTGGGCCTCGTAGCGATCAACGTTATGCAGAACGACAATCGGGCACGCGAAGTGGCGGAAGTTGACGCTGCCCTGCTGACCGACCCGTTGCCACCAGCGGCCTACACCGATCCCGGATTTTTGCAATTTCTCAAATCGGCGGCCAGTCACTCGCATCCGGACTGATTGGCTTTGATGAACGCGTTTTCGCCCCGATTGGCTCACTGTTCGCTGACCGGCGTCTTCCTGCTCACGCTGGCCACATCGGCTCTGGCGCAGGCTGCGCCTGCTGCGGGGCCATCAAAGACTGCCTCCGCGCCCGTTCCGCCACGGCCCGCATCAAAGGATGCCGTTTCCCAGCTGGCGTGGAACGAACTGACGCCCTCCGAGCAACAAGCGCTCAAGCCCCTGGCCAGCAACTGGGGCAAACTGAGCGAAGGTCAGAAACGCAAATGGCGTGCGCTGGCCAGCAATTACGGTGCCATGTCGCCGCAGGAACAGGCCACGTTGCACAGCCGCATGACCGAATGGGCGGCCCTCAGCCCGAAGGACCGCACCCAGGCACGGCTGAATTTCGCTGAAACCAAGAAGCTCCCGCAGGAAGAAAAGCTTTCGCAGTGGGAGGCATACCAGCAGTTGAGCCCCGAAGAACGTGCACGCCTGGCGGCCAGCGCGTCCAAGCGGCCGCCAGGTGCAGCGACGGCGATCAAACCGACGCCACCGGCGCTACTCGCCGTACCACCCCAGTCCAAACCGCCGCGCACTGCCGCGTCAGCGAAAACCGCGACCACAAGTGCTGCAGCGGCCAGCGCCCGCCGGCCGGTGGATCAACACACGCTGCTGCCGATAAAGCCCGCCAGCGGCGCGAAGTGATTCCGGCTGCCGATGCACCAACCCACCCACCGGCGAACTGGCACCGCCCCTGACGCACTAGCCGGCCCCGCCGCCCAACCAGCGCAGCAGTGGTTGCCCGCCCCCGGCATCTGGCGCCGGATGGCCTGCTGGCTCTATGAAGGCATGCTGCTGTTCGGCGTCGTTTTCATTGCCGGTTACCTGTTCGGCGCGCTGACGCAGACACGCCATGCGCTGGACAACCGCCATTCGCTGCAGGCGTTCCTGTTCGTCGTTTTCGCCATCTATTTCACTTGGTTCTGGGCACGGGGACAGACGCTGGCCATGAAAACCTGGCATCTGCGGCTGGTGGACCGTGCCGGTCGGCCGGTCTCGCAGCCACGTGCCTTTCTGCGCTACCTGTTCTCCTGGCTGTGGTTTGCGCCGCCGCTGGTCGCCGCTCTGCCATTCGGCCTCAATGCCGTGGAATCCGGGGTGATCGTTTTTGGCTGGGTGGCCATCTGGGCTGTGCTGAGCCGCTTTCACCCCGAAGGCCAGTTCTGGCACGACGCGCTGGCCGGCACCCGGCTGATCGACAGTCGCACGAACTGAACACGCCGGCAGCCGCCATCAACCCGCGAAACCTTTCATGAAACCGGCTTTTTCCGTCTGTGTCTATTGCGGCTCCCGTCCGGGCAACGATCCCGCTTTCACCGAAGCCGCGCAGGCAACCGGCCGCTGGATCGGCGAACACGGCGGCCAGCTGGTCTATGGTGGCGGCAAAGGCGGACTGATGGGAACCGTGGCCGCAGCAACGCTGCAGGCCGGCGGTACGGTCGTCGGCATCATCCCCACTGCGCTGGTCGAGAAGGAATGGGCCAACGCGATGTGCACCGAGCTGCACGTGGTGGACACCATGCACGAGCGCAAGCGCATGATGGCCGAACGATCCGACGCCTTTGTCGCGTTGCCCGGCGGCATCGGCACCTTCGAGGAGTTTTTCGAAGTCTGGACCTGGCGCCAGCTGGGTTACCACGACAAACCGGTCGGCCTGCTCAACCTCAACGGCTACTACGACACGCTGCTGCAGTTCCTGCAGTCAACGGTCGACAAGGGCTTTCTGGGCGACTGGCAGATGGGACTGATTCGCACGGACGCTCGGGTCGAGCCTTTGCTCACTGAACTGGTGCAGGCGGCCGGGCTGGCGCCGGAGGCGAAACTGGCCGGCATCTGAGGCCGGCGACAACGTCACCGAGACCGAGACCGAGATCAGATCGCGGTTTCGTTTTCCTCGCCGGTGCGAATGCGCACCACGCGCTCGACGGGCATCACGAAGATCTTGCCGTCACCGATCTTGCCGGTACGGGCAGCCGTGACGATGGCTTCGACGCAACGGTCCACGTCTTCGGTTTTCACGACCACTTCGATCTTGACCTTGGGCAGGAAATCGACCACGTATTCAGCACCACGGTACAGCTCGGTGTGGCCCTTCTGACGGCCGAAGCCCTTGACTTCGGTCACGGTCAGGCCGGTGACGCCACACTCGGCCAGCGCTTCGCGCACCTCTTCCAGCTTGAACGGTTTGATGACGGCGGTAATCTGTTTCATGGCTTTTCTTTCTGCTCCAGGTGCATTCATGCGCGAAATTTGCTCGTAATAGGATAACGCCAATCCTTGCCGAAGCTTCGGTGGGTGACCCGGATGCCCACGGGCGCCTGCCGACGCTTGTATTCGTTGAGCTTGATCAGGCGGGTGACTTTTTCAACATCGGCCACATCAAAACCTGCAGCAACCAGCTCGGCCACGCCTTCGTCGTTCTCCATGTAGCGCTCAATGATCGCGTCCAGCACCTCGTAGGGTGGCAGGCTGTCCTGGTCGGTCTGGTCCGGCCGCAACTCGGCACTGGGCGGGCGGGTAATGATGCGCTCGGGAATCGGGTTCAGCCCGGTGCTGTACGGATCGTTGGCGTTGCGCCAGCGCGCCAGCCGGAACACGCTGGTCTTGACCACGTCCTTGATCACCGCAAAGCCGCCGGCCATGTCTCCGTAAAGCGTGCAGTAGCCAGTGGCCATTTCGCTCTTGTTGCCGGTGGTCAGCACGATGGATCCGAACTTGTTGGAAAGCGCCATCAGCAGCGTGCCGCGGATGCGGGCCTGGATGTTCTCTTCGGTCGCGTCTTCGGGCAACCCGGCAAATTCGCCCGCCAGCGCAGCCTTGAACGCCTCGAACTGCGGCACGATGGAAATTTCGTCGTAGCGAACACCCAGCCGCCCCGCCATCTCGCGGGCGTCCAGCCAGCTGATGTCGGCCGTATACGGCGAGGGCATCATCACCGTGCGAACCCGGTCCTTGCCCAGCGCGTCCACCGCAATCGCCAGCACCAGCGCCGAGTCGATGCCGCCCGACAGGCCCAGAATCACGCCCGGAAAGCCGTTCTTGCCGACATAGTCGCGCACACCGAGCACCAGCGCATCCCACAGGTCGGCGTCCAAGGTGCGTGCAGGCGCCATTTCCGCTTCGAATTCAATAGCTGAAAATGACCGCTTGACGCTGGCTATGAACAGATTTTCCTTGAAACTGGGCGCCCGCCCGACCGTCACCCCCCTGGCGTCCAGGATGAACGAGTGGCCTTCGAACACCACCTCGTCCTGTCCGCCCACCAGGTGGGCATAGACCAGCGGCAGGCCGCAGTCGAGCACCCGCTCGCGCATCTGTTCTTCGCGCTCGTTGCCCTTGCCGGCATGAAACGGCGAGGCATTGATGACCGCCAGCAGTTCGGCACCGGCCTCGCGTGCCAGCCGGGCGGGCGCAGCAAACCAGGCGTCTTCGCAGATCAGCAGCCCGACGCGAAAGCCCCCCACCTCGAACACGCAGACGCCCTGCCCCGGCGTGAAATAGCGGCGCTCGTCAAACACCCGGTAATTTGGCAGTTCGCGTTTGGCGTAGGTGGCGATGACTGCACCGCCGCGCAGCACGCTGGCCGCGTTGTGGCGCCCGGGCACCGCGACGCTGCGGGTGCGGCGGTCGCCGCCCACCGGGTGCCCGACCACCACGGTCAGGTCTTTCAGGTCGGCCAGCGCACTGGCGACGGTTTTCACGGCATCATCGCAGGCAGCAATGAAAGCGGGACGCAGAAACAGGTCCTCGGCCGCATACCCGCAGATCGACAGTTCGGGGGTCAGCGCCAGTTGCACGCCGTCGGCATGAGCGGCCCGCGCCGCGTCAATGATTTTTTGCGCATTGCCCGGCAGGTCACCAACGACAAAATTGAGCTGGGCAATACAGAGTTTGAGAGTCATACAGGTGCAGAAAAACCAGACAGGCGGCGACGTCGCCGGCACGCCCCCGAAGGGCGCATCCGCAACCGGTGCCGCAACGCAGCCGGCAGGGGTGGAGAATTATGTCATCCGTGTGTATGAATCGGTGCTGGAGGTCAGCGCAGCGCAGTGGGACGGGCTGCTGCGGACCCAGCCCCACCCGACCCCGTTCATGCGCCATGCCTACCTGGCGGCGATGCACGCCAGCGGCGCCGCGTCGGCGGCCACCGGCTGGCTGGCGCGCGTGGTAACTCTCTGGCAGGACGAAACCCTCGCCGCTGCCTGCCCCTTGTACTTCAAGGACCATTCCTACGGCGAGTACGTCTTTGACTGGGCATGGGCCAATGCCTACGAGCAGCACGGCCTGACCTACTACCCCAAGGCCGTGATCGCCGTGCCGTTCACCCCCGTCCCCGGCACCCGCCTGCTGGCGCGCAGCGACGCCGCGCGGCAGGCGCTGCTGCTGGCCGCGCTGGGCCTGTGCCGCGAGGCAGGCGTTTCATCACTGCACCTGCTGTTCGGTGCCAGGGCCGATCTGGCCGCGTGCGACGCCGCCGGCCTGATGCAGCGCGACACGGTGCAGTTTCACTGGCAAAACGAGACACCGGCGCCTGATGACGCAACGCCTGGCCGGCAATACGGTGATTTCGACGATTTTCTGGCCAGCCTGAGCCAGGAAAAGCGCAAGAAGATCCGCCAGGAGCGCCGCAAGGTCCGCGAAGCCGGTGTGACGTTTCGCTGGGCACGCGGCACCGATATCAGCGCTGCTGACTGGGACTTCTTCTACCGCTGCTACGAACGCACTTATCTGGAGCACGGCAATGCCCCGTACCTCAACCGCGACTTCTTCCAGCGAATGGCCCACGACATGGCCGACAACTGGCTGCTGTTCATCGCCACGCGCGACGGCCGTCCGATCGCTTCATCTTTGATAGCAATACAAGACGATTTGACGCTGGGGCTTTCGCAAAATGACTCAAAATCTGAACTTTTGGAGCCTGGGGGGTCCCCGATCAGCAGCGCGTCACCGGCCGTTGCCTATGGCCGCTACTGGGGCGCGCTGGAGCGGGTGGACTGCCTGCATTTCGAAGCCTGCTATTACCAGCCGCTGCAATGGTGCATTGCGCATGGCATCTCGCGTTTTGAAGGCGGCGCGCAGGGCGAACACAAGATGGCGCGCGCGCTGCTGCCGGTCAAGGCCAGCAGCGCGCACTGGCTGGCCCACCCGGCTTTTGCCGACGCCGTAGGGCGCTTTTTGCAGCGCGAGGGCGAAGGCGTTGGCGACTACCTGGATCACCTCCAGGCCCGCAGCCCGCTGCGCAAAGGCGGTTGACCGCGCCCGCCCGCATCGGCCGGGCGCCGCGCAGCCGGTCCGTTCTCCCGTCAACCGCTCAATCAGCCAGCAGCGCCGCCACGTATTCGCCAATCGCCAGCGAACTGGTCAAGCCCGGCGACTCGATGCCGAGCAGGTTCACCAGCCCGGCCGCGCCGTGCGCACGCGGGCCCTGGATCAGGAAGTCGGCCGCCGGCGCGCCCGGACCGCTGATCTTGGGGCGAATGCCTGCGTAGCCCGGCACCAGCGCGCCATCGGGCAAGCCCGGCCAGTACTTGCGTACCTCCGCGTAAAACGCCTCGCCCCGCGCCGGATCGACCACAAGATCGTCGGCCCGGTCGGTCCACTGCACGTCCGGCCCGAACTTGGCCTGGCCACCCAGATCGAGGGTCAGGTGCACGCCCAGGCCCGCCGACTCCGGCACCGGGTAGATCAGCCGGGCAAACGGTGAGCGGCCGGACAAGGTGAAGTAGTTGCCCTTGGCAAACCAGGCCGTCGGCACGGCATCCGCCCGCAGCCCGAGCGTGCGAGTGGCCAGCGCCGGTGCTTCCAGCCCCGCCGCATTGACCACGACGCCGGCGGCAATCTCGGTGCCGTCCTGCGCGGTCAGAACCAGGCCATCGGCTGCGGCATGGCGCGCATCGATGCCACTGACGGCCGAATCCACCGCCAGCAGCCCGCCTGCGTTTTCCAGATCACCCAGCAGCGACAGCATCAGACCGTGGCTATCGACGATGCCGGTGCTGGGCGAATGCAGCGACGCCACGCAGGCCAGCTGCGGCTCCATCGCCTGCGCCTGCGCGGCCGTCAACAGCACCAGATCGTCAACACCGTTGGCGGCGGCCCGCGCCTGGATGCCCGCCAGTGAAGCCGCCTGTGCATCATCGGTGGCCACGATCAGTTTGCCGCAGCGCCGGTGCCCGATGCCGCGCTGCTCGCAATAGGCATAGAGCAAGGCCTTGCCCTGCACGCACAGGCGCGCTTTCAGCGAACCGGCGGGGTAGTAGATGCCTGCGTGGATGACCTCGCTGTTGCGCGAGCTGGTGCCGGTGCCGATCGCCTCGGCCCGTTCCAGCACCATCACCTCCCGCCCTTGCAGCGCCAGCGCCCGCGCCACTGCCAGGCCCACCACCCCGGCGCCGATCACCACTGCGTCAACCTGGTCCATGAGCCATCATCCTTCAGCCATTTTCAAAACCTTCGATCACCCGGACCGCGTTCACGCCCAGTTCGGCTGCCGCATAGCCGCCTTCCAGCACAAAAACCGTCGGCAATCCCAGCCCGGCCAGGCGCTCGCCGAGCCGGAAATAGTCATCCGACTGCAGCGAGAAGCTGGCAATCGGATCACCCGCGAACGTGTCCAGCCCCAGCGAGACCACCAGCGCATCGCCGCCGAACCGGGCGATGCGTTCGCAGGCCTGCGCCAGCGCCTCGAACCAAACAACGGCTGGCGTGCCGGCCGCCAGCGGCAGGTTCAGGTTGAAGCCGGCGCCCGCGCCGTCGCCGGTCTCGTCGGCATGGCCCAGGTAGAACGGGTATTCGGTGCGCGGGTCGCCATGAAGGCTGACAAACAGCACGTCATCGCGTGCATAAAAAATGCTCTGCGTGCCGTTGCCGTGGTGATAGTCCACGTCCAGCACCGCCACCCGCGCGCAGCCCCTGTTGCGCAGCGCCTGCGCCGCCACGGCGGCATTGTTCAGGAAGCAGTAGCCCCCCATGAAATCAGCTCCGGCGTGGTGGCCCGGCGGGCGACTGGCGCAGAACACGCCGCGCGCGCCCCGGCCCAGAAAGGCCGCAGCGCTGGCCGCCGCGTCGGCACCGGCCTTGGCCGCCACCCAGGTGCCAGCCACCAGCGGACTGCCGTTGTCCATCGAGTACAGGCCCAGCCGCGCGGTGAAGTTCAGCGGCTCGACGTCGCTGCGCAGCGTGCGCACCGGCCAGACCGATGGAAACGGCTGCATGCCGGCGTTGGCGGGGTCCAGCGCCAGCCAGTCGCCCCAGGCCGCTTGCAAGAAAGCCAGATAGCGCGCGCTGTGCACTTGCGCCAGCACCGGGCCGCTGTCGGTGTCGGGCTCCAGCAGCACATGCCCGTTGGCAACCAGCTGGTCACGCACAAACTGTGCACGCGACGGGTTCTCCAGGCAAGCCACCCGGTTACCCCGGAACATCTCCCAGGCCGGGTCATGCAGTGCGTGCTGCTCGGAAAAGAACGTGATCACCGTTGGCGGCCTCGGTCAGGTTTTCAGAATGCGATGTGCCAGCGCCCGGCCGGCCCACCGGGCAGACAGGCCGGGGCCGTCACAAGCTGCGCGGATCGGTACCGAGCAGCAGACGCACCAGTTCCCGAAGATGCGCCTGCAGCGGCTCAAAACCGTCCGTGATCTCGAAAGTCATTTCGTTCATGTACAGCCGGCGGTTGATTTCGAGCTGGATGCTGTGGCGGTTGGCTGCCGGCTGGCCATAGCGGCGCACCAGTTCGACTCCCTTGTACGGGTAGTTGACCTCGACGCTGTAGCCGCGAGCGCGGAAGTGCTCGGCGACCAAGGCAGAAAGCGCCGGGTCTGCGGTGGCGCCGTCGCGGTCACCGACCACGATGTCCGCATGCACCAGCCCCGGGAAGTCCGTCGCATGGCTGGCCGACAATGCCGGCATCGAATGACAGTTGATGTGGATGCTGTAGCCGTGGCGGGCATGGGCGGCGTCGATCGCCGCGCCAACGGCTGCGTGATAGGGCTGCCAGCAGTTGGCAATGCGCGCGGCCACCTCGTCGACGCCCAGTTTGCGGTCGTAGAGCGGCACGCCGTTGTCGGTATAGCGCCAGATCAGCCCCTTGCCCAGACGCACCTTGGACAGCACCGCCGGGTCGGTTGCCAGCGGGTGCGGCCACTGGCCGTCCAGCATCTCAGGGTCGACCTCGGTGGTGTTGCGGTTGGCGTCCAGGTAGCTGCGCGGAAAATGCGCCTCGACCCAGGCCGCCCCCCACTCGCGGGCAAAGCTGTAGAGCTTTTCAACATGGGTGTCTTCGGCCCGCCGCAGCGTGGCCAGTTCACAACCGAAGCGGAAGTCGTCCGGATACTGCGTGCCACTGTGCGGCGAGTCAAGCACCAGCGCCGTGGTGCCGGGAAAGGCGGTCACAAATTGCATGCAGCCATTGTGACGCAAGGAGGACAGCCGCCAGCCGCAGACCCCGGCACACTGGGGTTTTCACCGCTCAATCCGCAACCTCGAGGACTCACCCATGGATCTTTTCAATCTGCAAGGCAAAGTCGCGATCGTCACCGGCTCCAGCCGTGGCATCGGCCGCTCCATTGCCATCCAGTTGGCCCGGGCCGGCGCCAAAGTCGTGATCTCCAGCCGCAAGCTCCCCGCCTGCGACGAAGTCGTGGAAGCCATCCGGGCAGAAGGTGGCGAAGCCATGGCCATTGCCGCCAACATCTCCGACAAGGTGCAGCTGGAAGCGCTGGTGGCGCAGACCCGTCAGGCCTGGGGCGGCATCGACATCATGGTCTGCAACGCCGCCACCAACCCCTACTACGGCCCGATGACCGGCATGAGCGACGAGGTCTTCGACAAGATCATGCGGAACAACGTGCTGTCCAACGCCTGGCTGTGCAACCTGGCCTATCCGGACATGAAGGCGAAGAAGAACGGCGCCATCGTCATCGTCTCGTCGATCGGCGGTCTGCACGGCTCGTCGGTCATCGGTGCCTACAACATCTCCAAGGCCGCCGACATGCAACTGGCGCGCAATCTGGCAGTGGAATGGGGGCCGGACAACATCCGCGTCAACTGCATCGCGCCGGGCCTGATCCGTACCGATTTTGCCAAGGCCCTGCACGAAAACCCGGTGCTCAAGGCCAAGGTGGAAGGCGAAACCCCGCTGCGCCGCATCGGCGAGCCCGACGACATCGGCGGCATCGCCGTGCTGCTGGCCAGCGCCGCCGGTCAGTACATCACCGGCCAGACAATCGTGGCGGACGGGGGCATGATGATCCGGTAACGGCAAACACCGACGAATCCGAAAGCAAGGGTTCCGAAACGAAAAAAGCCCCACGTCGTGGGGCTTTTTTGCTGGGTCGGACCACCCGGGAGCGGGCAGCCTTCGCGAACGAGATCGCTCAACCCATGTGCAGGCCACCGTTGACCGAGAAGTCGGCGCCAGTGGCGTAGCCGCCTTCCTCGCTGGCCAGCCAGGCAATGATGGAAGCAATCTCGCTCGGCTCGCCCAGGCGCTTGACAGGCACGGTGGCAACGATCTTGGCCAGCACGTCTTCGCGAATGGCCTTGACCATGTCGGTCCCGATATAGCCGGGGCTCACGGTGTTGACGGTCACGCCCTTGGTGGCCAGCTCCTGCGCCAGCGCCATCGAGAAGCCGTGCATGCCGGCTTTGGCCGCCGAGTAGTTGGTCTGCCCCGCCTGACCTTTTTCGCCATTGACCGAGCTGATGTTGATGATCCGGCCCCAGCCCTTTTCAACCATGTCGGCAACGACCTGCTTGGTCACGTTGAACATGGAGTTCAGGTTGGTCTCGATCACCGCGTCCCAGTCTTCGCGGGACATCTTCAGGAACATGCGGTCGCGGGTGATGCCCGCGTTGTTGACCAGCACGTCGATGACACCGTGCTCCGTCTTGGTCTTGGTGAAGGCTTCAACGGTGGAATCCCAGTCGCCGACGTTGCCGACGCTGGCGTAGAAGGTGTAACCCAGCGCGCTCTGCTCGTCCAGCCACTTCTTGAAGTCCCGCGTCGGGCCGCAGCCGGCGATCACCTTGAAGCCCTCCTTGTGCAGGCGCTGGCAAATGGCGGTACCGATGCCACCCATGCCGCCGGTGACGTATGCAATTTTCTGACTCATTTTCTGCTCCTCATTGATCTACAAATTTGATAGCTGACTGCGCTCATTAAAAGCCGCACCCAGCATTGTGCTGTCGATTCAGCGCTCCAGTGCGAGGGAAACCCCCATGCCGCCACCGATGCACAGCGCGGCCAGGCCTTTCCTGGCGTTCTGCCGCTGCATTTCGTGCAGCAGTGTCACCAGAATCCGGCAGCCAGACGCACCGATCGGGTGGCCGATGGCAATGGCGCCGCCATTCACGTTGACCCGGGCCGGGTCGATGCCCAGTTCCTTGTTCACCGCACAGGCTTGCGCCGCAAACGCCTCGTTCAGCTCGAACAGGTCCACGTCTGCGGCTTTCCAGCCGGCACGTGCCAGCGCCTTGTGCGACGCCGGCACCGGGCCCATGCCCATGGTGGCCGGGTCCAGCCCGCTGGTACCGAACGCGGCGATGCGCGCCAGCGGCGTCAGGCCGAGCGCAGCCGCCTTCTTGGCTGACATCACCACAACCGCCGCAGCGCCGTCATTGATGCCCGAGGCGTTGCCGGCGGTCACACTGCCCGCCTTGTCAAAAGCCGGACGCAAGCCGGCCAGCCCTTCGGCGGTGGACTTGCGGTTGATGAATTCATCGGTGCTGAACAGCACCGGGTCGCCCTTGCGCTGCGGAATCGACACCGGAACGATCTCGTCCTTGAACTTGCCCGCATCCTGCGCGGCAGCCGCCTTGGTCTGGCTGGCCAGCGCCAGCGCATCCTGCATGTCGCGGGTGATGCCGAAAGCCTTGGCGACGTTCTCGGCGGTGATGCCCATGTGGTACTGGTTGTAGACGTCCCACAGGCCGTCGACGATCATCGTGTCGATCATCTTCCAGTCGCCCATGCGCTGGCCGTCGCGCGAATTGGGCAGCACATGCGGGCTGGCACTCATGTTCTCCTGGCCGCCGGCCACGACGATCTCGCTGTCACCCCAGGCCACGGCCTGGGCCGCCAGCATGACCGCCTTCAGGCCCGAGCCGCAGACGGCGTTGATGGTCAGCGCCGGCGTTTCCTTGGCGATGCCCGCCTTCATCATGGCCTGGCGGGCCGGGTTCTGACCGGCGCCCGCTGCCAGCACCTGTCCCATGATGACTTCACCGACCTGGTCCAGACCGATGTTGGCGCGCGCCAGAGCCTCGCGGATCACGACAGCACCCAGTTCGGTGGCCGGGGTCTTGGCGAGCGAGCCGCCGAACTTGCCGACGGCGGTGCGGGCGGCTGAAACGATAACGATGTCTTCCATTTGCTTCTCCTTGTTTTCTCGACGGCAATCGCCCGGTGCCTGTCAGCGGACGAACTGCCTGAATCGGGCTCCGACAGGCTGAGCCCGGTGTGAATGAATCAGGCCTTGGCCTTGACGTAACGCCCCGGCGCCGGCTCGATCGCCTTGAATCTGGCACCCTTGCCATAGGTCTTGGGCGCGGGAATCTGCTTGCCGGCATGGCCCTTGAGCCAGGCTGCCCAGTCCGGCCACCAGCTGCCCGGCGTTTCCGTGGCGCCGGCAATCCATTCGGCCGCGCTGGCGGGGAACTTGCCATCCTCGCGCGTCCAGTGGCTGCGTTTCTTCGCCTCTGGCGGATTGATGACGCCGGCAATGTGGCCCGACGCACCCATCACGAACCGCTTCTTGCCGGGGAACACCTGCGTGGAGGCATAGGCCCCGCCGATCGGCACGATGTGGTCTTCGCGCGAGCCGTAGATGAACATCGGGATCTTCACCTTGTTCAGATCGACCTTCTCGCCGCACACAGTGGCCGCGCCCGGCTTGACCAGGTTGTTTTCCAGGTAGGTGTTGCGCAGGTACCAGGCGTAGAACGGTCCGGGCAGATTGGTGCTGTCACTGTTCCAGTACAGCAAATCGAACGGTGGCGGCGTCTCGCCCTTGAGGTAGTTGCCCACCACGTAGTTCCAGACCAGGTCGTTGGGCCGCAGAAAGCTGAAGGTGGACGCCAGGTCCTGCCCCTTGAGCAGACCGCCCTGGCCCATCTGCATCTCGCGGAACTTGACGAAGTTCTCGTCGATGAACACGTCGAGGATGCCGGTGTCGGTGAAGTCGACCAGCGTGGTCAGCAAGGTGGCGCTGGCCACCGGTTCCTGGCCGCGCGCCGCCAGCACCGCCAGCGCGGTGCTCAGAATCGTGCCGCCCACGCAGAAGCCCAGCGCGTTGATCTTTTCGGCGCCGGTGATCGCCTGGGTGACTTCGATGGCCTTGATGGCAGCGTCTTCGATGTAGTCGTCCCAGGTCTTCTGGGCCAGCGAGGCGTCCGGATTGCGCCAGCTGACGACAAAGGTGCGATGCCCCTGCGCCACGGCATAACGGATCACCGAGTTTTCAGGTTGCAGATCCAGGATGTAGAACTTGTTGATGCACGGCGGCACCAGCAGGAAGGGCTTTTCGTAGACCTTGGCCGTCAGCGGCTTGTATTCGATGAGCTGGAACAGCTCGTTTTCGAACACCACGGCGCCTTCGGTGGTAGCGACGTTGCGGCCGACCTCGAACAGGCTCTCGTCCGTCATCGAGACATGGCCCTGGCGGATGTCGTGCAGCAGGTTCTGGATGCCTTTGGCGATGCTCTCACCCTTGGTCTCCAGTGCTTTCTTCTGCGCATCGGCGTTCATCGCCAGAAAGTTGCTCGGCGATGCCGCAGCCATCAGTTGCTCGATGGCGAAGCGGATGCGGTTTTTCGTCTTGGTATCGCCTTCGACGGCGTCCGCCAGCCCCATCAGGGTGCGGGTATTGAGCAGATAGGCTGCCGCTGAAAAAGCGGCCATCGGGTTGCCGCTCCAGGCATCGCCCGCAAAACGGCGATCCTTGACCGCCGGCTTGCCCTGAAGACCCTGATTCCACAGCTCGGTCGCATCCTTGAGATACTGCTGCTGAAGCGCTTCGAGCTTGGCCGGCGAAAATTGCACGTTCGGCAGCTCAGGCATGCCGGCAATACCCTTGGGCAAGCCACCCAGATCCATGTTCTGAAAGGACTGGAACAGGCTGGCCCAGCCTTCGGTCATTTGTTTCTGAATCTGCTGGGCGCCCTGGGCCCACTGTTCTGAAGAATCCAGTTTCACGTTGTCTCCTGTGATTTTTGTGGCGTGATAGGTAAAAACCCTGAGTATCGCAAACCTACCCCTTCAACATTCTGACATTGTGGTCGAAAGCCCTTATCCATGCATCTCGTCGCCATCGCCTGGCTGTACGTCGCCATCATGATGGCGGCGGCCGAAGCCACCCACACCAACGGCAGTGTGCTCGGCGCCATCATCACCTTCCTGCTCTACGGACTGGGCCCGGTGGCGCTCGTCCTGTACGTGCTGGGTGCGCCGGCGCGCCGCAGGGCGATCCGCCGCCGCGAGCGAGAGGAATTCGAGCGACAGCGGGTTCAGCAACCGGATGGTTCCGACGGCACCCGTGTGGTCAGCGCTGCACAGGCGCCGAACCCGCCGCCGCCGCCACCGGATCCCGAATCTCGACCCTGAGATCGCTGGCGCCCACAGCAACCGGGCCGCTTGTGCCCACCAGATCGCCCGGCTGCGGCATCGCGTTGCCGCTCTTGCTGACCCGCGCGGTCACCACCACCGTCTGCGCCCCGGACAAGCGCGCCTGCGGCGCCATCGCCGACCGGTCATCAAGCATGAAAGCCAGTGGCAGGTCTTTCACCTGCGCGCGCTGCAAGGCCAGCGGCATGCCGCGGCCGTCCGCCGCTCGCGCAACCACGAACACCGTATCCTGCGGCGCAGCCAGCGCGGCCAGTGCCGGCGCCAGCGAAACCGTGCCACTGACCGAGACACCGGCCGGCGTCTTGCCTGCCGGCACCTGCCCTGCCGAGGTCCCTCCCCCCAGCGCCAGCGCATCGGCGTAGCCCGCGCGCAGTTCGGCGTCTCCGGGCTGCAAGGCCAGCGCCCGCTGCCAGGCCTGCAGCGCATCGGCATGCCGGCCCAGCACCGTGTACGAACGGGCCAGCAGAGCCCAGCCGCCGACGTCATCCGGTTGTTGCTGGAGCCGATTGGCCAGCCGCTCGGTAGCCACCTCCATCGTCCCGCCGCCGGTTGCGTGCGACGGCGCGCCCGGCGCTTCGGCGCTGATGGCGGCGGCCCCCGGCCCTGCGCCAAGCATCGCTGGCGCGCCTTTCCACGCGTAACCGGCAGCGGCCATGACGAAAACTGCGGCGATCAGCACCGCCAACCCGGTGTTCGACAGTCGCTTCGCCTGCGGCTTGACGTCCGCTGCCCGCTGATGATCCGCGTCGGGTGGGCCGCCGATGGCCACATCCGGCGGCGTGCCGGTTGCGCCACCCACACCGCTGCTGGACGCCAGCACGCATTCCAGCAGCTGGCGCTCCAGCGACGCACTGGCCTGCTGATAGTCATGGTCGCTCAGCGCGCCAAGAGCGCGCTGCTGGCGCAATTGCAGCAAGGCCTCGCGCAGGGATTCCACCGATTCGTTCATGGTCTTGACGTTCCCGCCTCTGCATCTTCAGGGTCGGCCTCGAAGCGATCGGCCGGCAAGCGGCTGCGCCGGCGCAACGCCCAGCCCAGCGCCAACAGCCCCACCACCACCATCAGCACCGGGCCAAACCAGAGCAGCCAGGTGCCGGCGCGCAGCGGTGGGCGGTAGAGCACAAAGTCGCCGTAGCGCGCAGTCATGAAAGCGATGATCTGCTGCTCGCTCTCGCCATGGCGCAGCTTCTCGCGCACCTGCTGGCGCAGGTCCACGGCCAGCGCCGCCTGCGAATCGGCAATGCTCTGGTTCTGGCAGACCAGACAGCGCAGGTCGCTGGCGATGGCGCGCACCCGCGCTTCGAGCGCAGCGTCGGCCACCGCAACCGGCTGCGCGTGTCCCGGTCCGGCCAGCACAACCAGTGCCAGAAACAGCGCCCACAACCGGCTAGCCATTGAGCTGCCTCACAAGAGGCTCGATCTGCGTTCGCACCACTTCCGGCGTCAGCGGACCGATGTGCTTGAAACGCACCACACCGGCACGGTCGATGATGAAGGTCTCCGGCACGCCATAGACTCCCCATTCGATGCCCACGCGCCCGTCCGGATCGAACAGCGATGCCTGGTAGGGATCGCCGAATCGCGACAGGTTCTGCAGCGCGTCGTTGCGCCCGTCCTTGTAGTCCAGCCCGTAGATCGGGAACAGGCCGCGCGCGGCCAGCGCCATCAGCAGCGGGTGCTCTTCGCGACAGGCGGCGCACCAGGAGGCCCAGACATTCAGCATCCAGACCTGTCCCAGCAGATCATCGCGCCGGATGCGCCGGTCCGCAGCGTGGAGCAGCGTCAGGTCAAACGCCGGCGCCGGCTGCCCGATCAGCGGCGACGGCACCTCGTGCGGATCGCGCTGCAAGCCCACCATCATCAGGCCCGCCAGCGCCAGAAACAGCGCCAGCGGAACCAGGAACCACCGCCGCTTCATGCCGCGCTCCCGTGTGCTGCCGGTCCGGCGCCGGCTACCGGCCGGGTGACCCGGCTGCGGTAGCGCCGATCCGTCGCCGCCAACAGGCCGCCCAGCGCCATCATCAGGCAGCCGCCCCAGATCCAGCTGATGAAGGGCTTGACGTAGATGCGCACGATCCAGGCGCCACCGTCCACCGGCTCACCCAGTGACACGTAGAGGTCGCGCGTGAATCCGTTTGCAATGGCGGCCTCGGTCATCGGGTTGTCCTGCACCCGGTAGATGCGTTTTTCAGGCCGCAGTTCACGCATCATGCGCCCCTCGCGCGATACCTCCATCACGCCTTGCAAGGCGGTGTAGTTGGGTCCGGCCACCTCGCGCACACCCCGGAAGGTGAAGGTGTCGGCCCCCAGCGTGGTGCTGGCACCGGGCGCCAGTTGCACGTCGCGCTCGATCTCGCCAGACTTGACCATCACCACACCGAAACAGAAGACAGCCACACCCAGGTGCGCGACCATCACGCCGACGATGGCACGCGGCATGCGCCGCGCCCTGTGCAGCGCATCCGCCCAGCCCTCACCCGCAACGCGGACGCGCTCCAGCACATCGGTGGCCACCGCGCTGACCACCCAGAACGCCATCCACAGACCTGTTGCAACGGCAAACGACCACCGCCCTGCAAGCCACATCGCCAGGCCGGCTGCGACCGCACTGACAAGCACAGCCCAGCGCAGGCGCTGCGCCAGATCCGGCAGCGCAGCGGCTTTCCAGCGCGCCAGCGGGCCGATGCCCATCAGGAAGACCGCCGGCGCCATCAACGGCGCGAAGACGGCTTCGAAGTATGGCGCGCCGACGGATATCTTGCCCTGCCCCAGCGCATCCAGCGCCAGCGGGTACAGCGTGCCCAGCAGCACCGAACCCGTCGCCGCCAGCAGCAGCACATTGTTGAGCAGCAGCGCCGATTCCTTCGACACCCACTCAAAGCGCGCGCCCAGCCCGACGTCGGGCGCGCGCCAGGCGTACAGCGCCAGCGAGCCGCCCACCGTCACGGTCAGAAATCCCAGAATGAACAGGCCCCGGCCCGGATCGGTTGCAAAGGCGTGCACCGACGACACCACGCCCGAGCGCACCAGAAACGTGCCCAGCAGCGACAGCGAAAACGCCAGGATGGCCAGCAGCACCGTCCAGGCCTTGAAGCTGCCACGCTTTTCGGTGACGGCGAGCGAATGGATCAGCGCCGTGCCCACCAGCCAGGGCATGAAAGACGCGTTTTCCACCGGGTCCCAGAACCACCAGCCGCCCCATCCGAGTTCGTAGTACGCCCAGGCGCTGCCGAGCGCGATGCCCAGCGTCAGGAACAGCCAGGCCAGCGTGGTCCAGGGCCGCGTCCAGCGTGCCCAGGCTGCGTCCAGCCGGCCGCTGATCAGCGCCGCAATCGCCAGCGCAAAAGCCACTGAAAAACCCACATAGCCCATGTACAGCAGCGGCGGGTGCAGCACCATGCCGGGGTCCTGCAGCAGCGGGTTGAGGTCGCTGCCCTCGGCCGCTGCCGGTAACAGCCGCTCGAACGGGTTGGACGTGGTCAAGGTGAACAGCAGGAATCCCGCTGCCAGCAAACCCATCACCGACAGCGTGCGCGCCAGAAAGTCGGGCGGCAGGTGGCGGCTGAAGCGCGCCACCGCCAGCGTCCAGCCCGACAGCATCAGCACCCACAGCAGCAGCGAGCCTTCATGGCCGCCCCAGAGGCCGGCAACGCGGTACGGCAGTGGCAGCGCAGAGTGCGAATGCGAAGCCACGTAAAGCACCGAAAAATCGAAGCGGATGAAAGACGCCGCCAGGCACGCGGTGGAAGCGGCCACCAGCACGAACAGCGCCAGGCTGGCCGGCCGCGCCAGCGCCATCCAGGCCGCATCGGACCGCGCCGCGCCCGCCATCGGCAGCGTGCCCAGCACCAGCGCCACGCCCAGTGCCAGCCAGAGCAGGAAATGGCCGATTTCAGGGATCATTGCGTCGCTCCCGGCTTGAGCGTCCGGGTGGCATTGCCGCCCGCACCGGCAACACCGCCATCTGCCGCAGGCGCCGCGCCCCGCGTCAGCGCCGCCGCGGCTTCCGGCGGCATGTAGTTTTCATCGTGCTTGGCCAGCACTTCGCGCGCCACAAAGACGCCGTCCTGCCAGCGCCCCTGCGCCACCACACCCTTGCCCTCCTTGAACAGGTCCGGCAGGATGCCCTGGTAGCGCACCGGCATGGTCTTGACCTGATCGGTGACGGCAAACTGCACCGCCACCCCATCGCGTCGCACGCTGCCCGGCTGCACCAGACCACCGATGCGGAAGGTGCGCCCCGCGGGCGCCTCACCGGCCACAACCTGCGTGGGCGTGAAGAAAAACACCAGATTGTCGCGAAACGCGTTCATGACCAGCGCGGCCGCAGCAGCCACCACACACAGCACACCCGCCGCAATGGCGATTTTTTGATGACGGGGTTTCATGTCAGTTTTCTACCTGCCCAGCGGCTTCAGCATCGCTCAGCGCCTTGCGGTGGCGGCGCGCGGCCAGCAGCGGCTCGACCACCATCACCAGCAGCACCACCGCCAGCGCGCCCCAGAGGTAGACGCCGTGACCCTGCAGCGTGAACAGCGCAGAGAGCGCTTCTGGTTTCATGGCGCGCCTCCCTGTCCTGCAGATGCTTCACGCTTGCCACTTCGTACCAGTACCTGCACCCAGGTGGCATGCCGCTCGCGCTCCAGCACGATGGCACGGGTGCGCGTCAGCACCACCGCCAGCGCGTAAGACCAGAACGCCAGCGTCATCAGGCCCAGCGCCCACAGCATTACCCGCGCCATCGACGGTGAGGCGGTCAGGCTGATGCTGGCGCCCTGGTGCAGCGTGTTCCACCACACCACCGAAAAATAGATCACCGGAATGTTCACCACCCCCACCAGCGCCAGCAGCGCGCCGGCCTGATCCGCGCGCTGCGGGTCGTCCACTGCCTCGACCAGCGCGATGTAGCCCAGATATAGAAACAGCAGGATGAGTTCGGAAGTCAGCCGCGCGTCCCACACCCACCAGGCGCCCCAGGTCGGCCGGCCCCACAGCGCGCCCGTCCAGAGCGCCAGCACGGTGAACAGCGCGCCGGTCGGCGCAATGGCGCGCGCCAGCATCGACGCCACCCGCACGTTCGCCGCCCAGCCCACCACCGCCCATCCCGCCATCGCCAGATAAAGCAGCATCGACATCCACGCCGCCGGCACGTGCACGAACAGGATGCGGTAGACCTCGCCCTGCGTGGCGTCCGTCGGTGCGATGCCAAAGCCGACGATCATCCCGGCGATGGCGCTCATGACAGCCACCAGCCAGAGCGCCGGCAACACTCGCCCGGCCAGCGCATAAAAGCGCGGCGGGGAAGAAAACGTGGTCCAGGTCAAGTTGCTTGCCATCCGTTTGACATTCAGGCTACCGCCATGCGCAGCGCAGCCGCCGTCGCCGGGGGCACGCCAATGATGGACAACAACAGCAACGCCGCCAGCAGCGACAGATGACCCTGCGCCGACAAGCCTGCCTCGGCCATGACCACCGCGCCGCTGCCGAACACCAGCACCGGAATGCACAGCGGCAGCACCAGCAGCAAGGTCAGCAAGCCGGCGCTGCGCAGTCCCAGTGTCAGCGCGGCCGCCATGCCGCCCAGCAGGCTGAGCACCGGCGTGCCCAGCGCCAGCGCGGCGACCAGCACCGCAATCGCCGGTGCAGACAGGTCAAACATCACGCCGATCAGCGGCGCGGCCACCAGCAGCGGCAGGCCGGTCAGCAGCCATTGGGCCAGTGCCTTGCCTGCCGCCAGCATCACCACCGGGCGCCCGGGCAAGAGCATCTGATCCAGCGAACCATCGGCCAGGTCACCGGCAAACAGCGCGTGCATCGATACCAGCGTGGCCAGCAGCGCGCAGACCCAGACCACGCCGGGCCCGATCTGCCGCAGCCTGTCCGGCTCAACGCCGACCCCCAGCGGGAACAGGCTGGCGGCGAGCACGAAGAACGCCACCGGGAGCGCAGCGTCCATGCGGCGCCGCCCGGCCAGACGCAGGTCGCGCGCTGCCACCAGCCACAACATCCGGCCCGCCATGCCAGCGCTCATGCGGCCAGCCCTTGCGGGACTTCGACTGCGCCCAGTTCCAGCGTCTTGAAGCCCGGCACGTCCAACGCGCCGGCGAACGCGGGCGCGATGTGCGAGGTCAGTACCAGCGCCCCACCCCGCGCCAGATGGTCGGACAACAGGCTGTTGACGGTCTGCACACCCTGCGCGTCCAGCGCGTCAAAGGGCTCGTCCAGCAGCCAGAGCGGCGCGTTCGCCGACTCCTGCCCGGAACGGGCCAGATCCAGCGCCATCCGCGCCAGCGCCACGCGGCGGCGCTGACCCCTGGAAAGCGTGCGAACCGGCGCATCCGCTTTTTGACCCAGCCCAAGTCGCCGCAACGCACCCGTCAGCGCCTGAAGCGACACAGCGTCGCCCTGCAGGCGGCAAAGGAAGTTGAGCGCTTCAGTGACCGAGAGGTCGTCTTTCAGCGCGTCGGCGTGGCCGATGCAGACCATGCGCCCGCCGTCGGTTCGTGCGACGGTACCGGCCTGCGGCCTTCCCAGGCCGGCCAGCAGACGCAGCAGGCTGGTCTTGCCACTGCCGTTCGCGCCGCGCAGCCACAGCGCTTCGCCGGCGCGCAGTTCGACCGCCACTTCGCGGAAAAGCCAGGCGCCGCCGCGCTGGCAGGCCAGGCCGCAAGCGCTCAAGAGGATGTGGTCGGGTTTCAAGACCGCCGTAGCGTACCGCAAGCCAGACGGCCAAAGCCCGCGCGCCGGCAGAGCCATTGCAAATGCAGGGTTGAGAGGCGAGCCGAGGTCCGGCCGGTGGGCGATCAAGCCGCAGGTGAGCAGTCCGATGGCACTGCCGCTACAGCCGGCTCAGGCCGCCAGCCACACGCTGGCCGCCAGCCGCCCGCTGCCACCTTTCGCGACGCTGTCGCGCCGGTGCGAGTGAAAACGCGCCGGATCGCTCACGGTGCACCAAGGCTGGCTGCCGTCGTTGCCGTAGACGGTCGTCACACCCAGTGCGGCGAGACGCCGGCGGGCGAGCGCGGGCAGGTTGGCCAGGTATTTGCCGCCGGCCTGCGGTGCAAAACAATCATCAGCCTTCGGATCAAAGGCACAAAAAGCTTCACGCACCTCGGCGCCAACCTCAAATGCCGCCGGCCCGATGCAGGGGCCCAGCCAGACCAGCGTCTTTTTTACTTTGTTTTCAATAGCAGTATCTGACCATTTGACGCTGGAATGGTGCCAAAAAGACATCAAAACAGCCTCCAGAACACCTTGTCCCCCCCCTTCCGATTTTCCGGCCAGGCCGCGCCAGCCGGCGTGCGCCGCTGCGACGGCCGAACCTTCGGTGTTGGTGACCAGCACCGGCAGGCAGTCGGCCACCATCATCGTGCAGGCCACGCCCGGGGTTGCGCTCAGGCAGGCATCGGCCACGGCGCCGTCGGGCGTGGCGGCGTCCAGCGTGATCACCTCCACGCCGTGCACCTGCTGCAAAAAGACGGGTCGGGCGCCCAGCGCGTTGCGCAGCGTCTGGCGGTTGGCGGCAACGGCGGCGGGATCGTCGCCCACGTGGTCGCCCAGATTCAGGCTGTCAAACGGCGGGTTCGAAACGCCACCGGCGCGCGTGGTGCAGACGGCGCGCACGGCAGGCGGCGCCGGCCAGTCGGGGACGATCCAGTCGGGATGCAAGGCCACGGCGGCGCTCAGGCCTCGGCGTCGGGGCAGGCCGAGGGCTGGGCGCGCTGGAAGGCTTCGAGCTTCATGCAGGCGTCAAACGCGGCCATCGTGCGCGGCAGGCCATCCAGCGGGGTGTCAAAGCGCTGGCCGTTGAAGATCTGCGGCACCAGGCAGCAATCGGCCAGCGTCGGCGAGTCGCCCCAGCAGTAGACGGAAGGTGCCAGAGCGGCCTGCTCGCGCAAGGCCGCGAGCGCGTGCAGCTGGCGCTCGAAAGCCTCCAGACCGCTGCGAACCCAGTGGCGGTACCAGGTGTTCTTGGCCTCTTCTTCCACCTTCAGCTCGCGCACCAGGTACTTGAGCACGCGCAGGTTGTTCAGCGGGTGGATTTCACAGGCGATGGCTTGCGCCAGCGCCCGCACCCGGGACTTCGCCATCGGATCAGCTGGCAGCAGCGCCGGAGACGGATGAACTTCATCCAGGTATTCGATGATGGCCATCGACTGCGACAGGCGCTGGCCGTCGTCCAGCTCCAGCACCGGCACCAGGTGGTCGGCGGAGACGGCGGCGTAGTCGGGTTGCCTCTGATCGCCGCGTGCCAGATGCACCGGGACATAGCTGTAGGCCAGCCCCTTGAGCTCCAGCGCGATGCGGACGCGGAATGACGCCGAGGAGCGGTAGTAGTTGTAGAGTTTCATGGTGGCAAGGATAAACCGGCCCTCGGCCCTTGTCTGCCGGTGGGCCCGGGCGCAGGTGCAACCGGGGTAAGCCCGCTTGTCGTGTCCGGGCAGCTTTGGCGACACTCGCAGGTGAAGGCGCGACAGCTCGCGCCGCCAGCAACAACAAGCAAGAAAAAAAGAACAAGTCCATGGCATCAACCTCACCTGCGACGCCGGTCTGCGTGACCGAGCCCGCACGCCAGACGCCGGTCGCTGGCGCATACGACGTCATCGTGCTCGGTGGCGGTCCGTCGGGCATCGTCGCCGCCGCCGCTGCGGCCCGGGGCGGCCAGCGCGCGCTGCTGGTCGAGCGCTACGGTTTTCTGGGCGGCATGGGAACGGCCGCCGGCGTGACCAACTTCTGCGGCCTGCACGCCAACGTCCACGGCACGGTGCGCCAGGTGGTGCACGGGCTGGCAGACGAACTGCTCGACCGGATGCGCGCACTGGGCGGCCTGAACGAACCGCATGCGCTGTTCGGCGGCCGCATCGCCGCTCAGGCTTATGACAATGCCGCCTACAAGATCGCTGCAGACGAACTGGTGGCGGGCAGCGGCGCGCACCTGCTGTTTCACGCCCAGGCGGTGGGCGTGACGATGCACCGGCCCGGTCTGATCGACACCTTGCTGCTGGAGACACGCTCGGGCCGCATGGCCATGCGCGCCCGCCACTTCATCGATTGCTCCGGCGACGGCGACCTGGCAGTCTGGGCCGGCGCACCCTTTGAAAAAGGCCGGTCTGCGGCCGCGTCCGGACCGGCGCAGCCGGACGGTGAAGACGCCGACCTGATGTTTCCGTCAACGATGTTTCGCGTGCACGGCGTCGACCCGGTGCGCGCGGGCGACGCCTGGAACCACTTCGATCGCCTGATGCGCGAGGCCGAGGCGCGGGGCCGCAGGTTTCCGCGCAGGCTGCCCATCATCCGGCCGCAGAAAAACCCGGCCGAGTGGCGCGCCAACGTGACGCAGCTGGCCAATGCCGATGGCAGCCCGGTGGACGGCACCGACGCGCTGCAGCTGAGTGCGGCCGAGGTCGAGGGCCGGCGCCAGATCGTCGACTTCTTCAGCTTTCTGCGCGAAAGCGCACCCGGCTTCGAGAACGCCTACCTGCTGGAGATCGCGCCGCAGGTGGGCATCCGCGAGACCCGCCGCATCGTCGGCGACTACCAGCTGACCGGCGAGGACGTGCTGGGCTGTGCGCGCTTTGCCGACAGCATCGGCGTGAACGGCTGGATGATCGAGGAGCACGCCGCTGGCACGGTGAACTTCCGCTGGCCGCACGACCCGGCGGGCCCGGGCTACAACCAGCTGCCCTGGCGCATGCTGCTGCCCCAACGCGTGGACAACCTGCTGGTGGCCGGCCGCTGCGCGTCGATGACGCACCTGGGGCAGTCGGCCGCCCGCGTCTCCGGCGCCTGCTTCGTCATGGGCCAGGCCGCCGGCACCGCCGTGGCGCTGGCCCAGCAGGCCGGCGCGGCGCTGCGGGATCTGGAGGTCAGCGCGCTCCAGCAGCGGCTGCAGGCAGACGGTGCGTGGCTCGGCTGAGGCTGACGCTTGAAATCGCTACTGCATTCATAGCATCATTCGTCCATTTGACGATGGGTTGATGCCAATTTCAGCCAAAATTGCCTGAAAAAATGACTGAGCCCCCCTCGGCTGAAGAGACGGTACAACCCGGCCGGGATCATGGCGCGACGGCTATGCGCTGCCAGACCGCTCTTGCCCGGTGCGCGACAGGATGCGCAGGGGATGGCGCATCGACCGCTCCAGGATGCGGTTGATCTCGGTGCGATCTTCCCCATAGAACGAGCGTGTTTCTCGCATCGCCTTGTCGGCGGCGGCAATGGCGCGGCACAGTTCCCGCAGCGGCATGGACACCTGCCGACGCAACAGGCCCAGCATCAGGCGCCCTTCTTCGCCGGTCAAGTCCGGAAAATACATCGGCAACAGGCGGGTTCGCACATTGGTCTTTTCATCGTCATGACGGGATTCGTCATTGGTCACGTTCTCGGCATGGCGGCGATAGAGCAGCAGTTGTTCTTCCAGGCTGACGAACGTTGCCCCCGCCTTCACCATCGCCACGAAGAAAGCGTGGTCGTGATCGATGCTCAGGTTGGCGTCGTAGAACAGCCGGTGCTTTCGCACGAAATCGGTGCGAAACATGGCGGTCGGGTTCAGCAAGGCACCGTCCACCCAGAGCAGCATCGCCTTGATGTGCCCGTCGGTCCGGGGATATCGCATGTCCACCCGACGGCCGTCGGGCAGCAGCTTGATCGCCATGGAACCGCAGCCGGTCACCTTGGGGTGGGCCTGCAGCCAGCCCCATTGCGTGGCCAGGCGCTCGGGCATCGCCACATCATCGGAATCCATCAGCGCGATGTACGGGGCCCTGGCATGCGCCAGCCCGGCGTTTCGCGCGGCGTTCACGCCCAGATTCACCGGGAACCGGATCAGGCGCACTCTGGGGTCGTCGATGGCGTCCAGCACGGTGGCCACGGGGGGCGCCGAACCATCGTCAATGATGATGAATTCAAAATCGGTCAGCGTCTGCTGCAGGATCGAATCGATCGCGGCCTGCAGATAGGCCTCGCGGGTATGGACCGGGAAAATGACCGAGACCTTCGGTTGCATGCTTCAGTTCCTCTGTGTTTTTCGACGAATTTATTGTTGCAAGACCGCTTCGGCCCATTGGCCCCTGTTTCAGCCTTCGAACACCGCCAGCGGCGGTACGCCTGCCAGCGCGTTCAGCAGATTGGTCGTCGCCATCTCGGCCATGGCGTGGCGGGTTTCAAATGTGGCCGAGCCGATGTGGGGCAACGGCGTGACCTTCGGGTGCGTGCGCAACGGTGAGTCCAGCGGCAGCGGCTCGGTGGCGAACACGTCGAGCCCGGCGGCAAACAGGTGCCCGCTGTCCAGCGCCTGCAACAGCGCCGGCTCGTCGACGATGTCGCCGCGCGCACCATTGACAAACACCGCCCCCGGCTTCATCCGCGCAAAGGCCTGCGCATTCATCAGGTGCCGCGTCTGCGGCGTGAGCGCCAGCACGGCGACGACGATGTCAGCCTGCGCCAGCAATTGATCCTGCGGCACCTGCCGCGCCTTGCCCGCCAGGTCGGGCGCGGCGGCCTGAAGATCGACCGCGCTGCGGTTGGCAAACAGCACCGGCATGCCAAAGCCCAGCGCAGCGCGGCGGGCCACCGCCTGCCCGATGCGGCCAAAACCCAGCAGGCCCAGCGTCTTGCCATGCACGTCGCGACCGAACAGCGATTCGCCGATGTTGGCGCTCCAGCGGCCCTCTCGCACGTGGTTGGCCAGTTCCACCACCCGCCGGCTGCTGGCAAGCACCAGCGAAAAAATCGTGTCGGCAGTGGTTTCGGTCAGCACGCCGGGCGTGTGGCACAGCGTGATGCCGCGCGCCTTCAGCGCCGCCAGGTCGTAGTTGTCCACGCCAACCGACACGCTGGAGACCACCTTCAGCTGCGGCGCTCTTGCAAGCAGCGCCGCGTTGACCGGGTAGCTGGAGCCGATCAGGCCGTCGGCGGTGGCCAGCGCGGCATTGAACGCCTCAACTTCGCCCGCCCGGCGCGGATCGGCCACGGTGACGCTGTGCACCGCCTGCAGGCGGGCCAGCTGGTCCGGCGGCAAGGGCCGGAAAACCAGGATGTTCGAGCGGGTTGTACCGGGTAGATTCATGTGGGGTCTGTTCTGATGGAAGGGTTCAAAGTCCGGCGGCATCGAGCTCGGCCCGGGTCGGCAGGCCTTCGCTGTCGCCCACCACCTGCACGGCGCGCGCGCCAATCCACGCGCCGCGCCGCACGGCGTCGGGCACGCTGCGGCCTTCCAGCAAGGCACTGATGACGCCCACCGCAAAGCCGTCGCCCGCGCCCACCGTATCGACGACCTTTTCCACCGGGAAACCGTCGATCCGCCCCGGGCCGGCCACGCCGTCGAAATACGCGCCCTCGGCACCGAGCTTGACCACCACCAGGCTGGCGCCGCGCTCGCGGTAGAAGCGCGCAATGCCCTCCGGCGTGGTCTCGCCGGTCAGCAAGCGCCCTTCTTCCAACCCCGGCAGCACCCAGTCGGCGCGGCTGGCCAGATCGTTCAGCGCCGCGCGCATCGCGTCGGTCGAGGCCCACAGCGATGGGCGCAGGTTGGGGTCAAAACTCACGCTGCGCCCGGCCTCGTGCATCAATTCCATCGACCGGGCCGCCGCTGCCAGCGTGCCGGGCGACAGCGCAGGAAACACCCCGGTGGCGTGCAGATGCCGCGCGCCCTGCAGCCAGGCCACGTCGATGTCGGCCATATCCATCTGGCTGGCGGCAGAACCCTTGCGGTGGTACTCCACCGGCGGGTCGCTGCCGTCGGTGACGCGGCCCTTGAACTGAAAACCGGTTTTCTGCCCGGCGTCGCAAACCACGTGCGAGCAGTCGATGCCCTCGCCCTGCATCGCAGCCAGCAGGTAGCGCCCCATGGAATCGGTACCCAGGCGGCTGGCCCAGCCCACCTTCAGGCCCAGGCGCGACAGCCCGATGGCCACATTGGTCTCGGCCCCGGCGGTGCGCTTGTGGAAACCTTCGACCCACTCCAGCGGCCCCGGCGTGTCAGCGACGAGCAGCATCATGGCTTCGCCGAAGGTGACCACGTCCAGCGTGTGTTTCATCCGATGTGCTCCTGCAGGATCGTCCTGCGAGGGGGATTCTGCCAGTTGGGTTGAAACACAGGCCTGACGCGGTTCCTCGAACACATGCGCGACAGGGCCGGCCATGCCCAATGCGACCTTGTGAAAGCCGAACAACCGGACGCCCGATCTGCCGGGCGATGACCTCGTTGACGCTGCACGACCGCTTTGCCCTGCCGCTCGACCTGCAGGCCGATCTGGACACCGTGCTGGCCGAGCTGGACGCAGCCGGGCTTGGCCTGGAAGCGCCCATCCAGGCCGTGCTGCGCCACGACGCGTTCCGCTTTCTGGGCCAGGTGGACTTGCCCTTTGGCACGCTGGAGCTGTGGCGCGGCCTGAAGTTCTGGCCGCTGGTGGGCGACGCCGCCAGCCCCGAGCAAAGCGGAAGCTCCCGCTTCGTCGACGCCAGCACGACGCGCATCGAAATCCGCTGGCGCCCGCAGTCAGCCGGCGCGGTGGGCACGCTGGATACCGGCCACTGGCAGGACTGGGCTATCACCGTGGACGGCGTCACCCTGCCGCTGCGCGCGGAGCGCGTCAGCCGGGGCGATCTCAAGGTCTTCGGCGTGCGTTATGCCAGCTTTGCCCCCCCCCCCGCTCCAGCCTGCATCCCGTGCTGGGCAGCCAGGCCCCGCTGCCGCTTACCCTGGGCCATGCTGACCACGACGTAAAGGTCGACATCACGCTGCACGAATGGCGGCCGGATGGGGAGGCTTATGCCGGTCTGCCTGCCGACTTGGATGAGGCGGGGGAGCGGCGGGCTGGGCGGATGACCGTGGTGGCGCGGGACCCGTGCGAACGGGCTCCGCCTGACGAATCAGGTGCCGAGGCAAGGCCAGCACACCCGGGGCTGACGGCCTACAGCCTGGATCGGTGGTATCGGTGAACGGTTTGAGGGCTCATGACGTTGGCTAAGGCGTTTTCGAGCCGTGTTCGCCGCACATCAACCAACCCAAATTTGATAGCGAACAGTGACCGTTCCATGCTGGGAACAGGATGTCTTTGTTCGTAAATGGCACTCACACGCCCGTTGCGACTTTTGCGGAAGCCATCACTGACCGTGAATAGCAAATGCTGGCTAAAGGCTGACTGCAGTCACCTAGTCTCATCTCGCCAATGTCATCTGCCGGGCAATACACAACCACTAGACATTTACATTGACGACGCCAATTTTCGATTACATTATGCTTTGTCACGCAATAAAAATTCTCTTTGGGGGGGCTCATGGCAAAACGAGTTTTCTTTAGCTTTCATTATCAAGACGTCATCGACTTCCGAGCAAACGTCGTCCGTAATCACTGGATGACCAAGCCGGATCGAGAAGAAGCTGGATACTTCGACGCATCCGTTTGGGAGACGGCAAAGAAGCAAGGTGAAACAGCCCTAAAGCGGCTGATCAATGGTGCCCTTGAGAACACATCAAATAGTTGCATTATTGTTGGCTCAGAAACATATGCGCGCCCATGGGTGCGCTATGAAATCATGAAGAGCTTCAGGCGCGGGAATAATCTTCTTGCAATTCATGTGAACTCAGTGAAGGGCAAGGACACACGCACCAAGCCACTAGGTCCCAATCCGTTCAGTTACGTCGGCGTCACATATTCCGACGACGGCAAGACAGGCACTCTGTGGGAGCGAAGCGGCGAGAAATGGACAAAGTACGAGCGGATTGACGGAACCGCCACCTTTTCAGTGAAGGTAAGCCCAGAACATCAGGGCAAGGGATACAACCTATCCCACTTCTACCCGATCTACGACTGGGTTGCCGATGATGGTTACGACAACTTCGCCGGGTGGCTAAAGTAATAACAATGTCCACCTCCCATTCGGTCCGACAGTAAGAGGATTCGCCGGCGCAGGACGAAGTAAATTGGCTAGATACTCGCTTTGAGAACTCCGAAGTCTGAAATTGAAACTGAAGTTATCAACAGAATAACAAGCTGAGTGATTGATCGATGCACAGATCGAATTGCACCTTCGAGACACCAGTCTCAAAAAAATGAAAAATCTTAGGAGATGTGAGATAAAAACCAAATGCGGCAGGCGCCCAGTCAACACTGAACTTTCGGTGTGGGATTAATGCCTAACTCACGATGGCATAGTTTCGGATAGAAGTGTCGCCACCGCTGCGATTGGATTATTTGTACTGGTAGATCACCGCTACTTCCCGGCCTTGGCGGCGCGTTGTTCGGTAGTGCTACAGCGTCTATTGCGAGGCAGCTTTACAAGAGGAGGCAAATGAGCAAGAAGAAGGTGTTCGTAAGCTTTGATTTTGATAACGATCGCGTGCTTAAAGATTTTGTCATTGGGCAGGCACTGCGGGCCGACTCGCCATTTGAAGTAATCGACCATTCTTTGAAGGAAGCTGCACCCGAACGCCATTGGCCGAATAAGGCCCGCGCTGCGATTAAGCGATCGGAACTTGTCTTGGTGATGGTCGGCCCACACACCCACCGAGCCCACGGTGTCCTGAAGGAGGTGGCGATGGCCCGTGAGGAAGGTGTTCCCATTGTTCAAGTCATTGGTTACAAGGATGGGAACTACACAGCCCTCCCAAACGCCGGGCGCCTGTATTTGTGGAATTGGGCCAACCTGAAGCGTCTCTTGTCCTGATCAAAGAGTACCCAATCGCTATTGCCCCATCAAACCCGTAGGAAGCACAACAGATGGCTACCGTACCGCTCGAACGCTTTATTCAAGACTATTCAGATGCCATGCGGCAAGGAAATGCGGCAATCTTCGCTGGCGCTGGGCTCTCTGTTGCTGCAGGTTTTGTCGACTGGAAAGGCTTGCTTCAGCCGCTTGCAGAGGAACTCAATCTGGACATGGCTCGAGAGCATGACCTAGTCCGAGTCGCTCAGTACCACGTCAATCATCACAGCAACCGCAACGACCTAGCTCAGGCGGTTCTCAACCAGTTCTCGGTTCGAACCGCAACTGTCACAGAGAACCACCGGATCCTCGCCCGACTGCCGATATCGGTTTATTGGACGACAAACTACGACCGGTCGATTGAGCTCGCTCTTGAGCAGGGTGGCAAGCTGGTTGACGTCAAGCACCGACAAGATCAGTTGGTGCAGAGCCTACATGACCGCGATGCCATCGTCTACAAGATGCACGGCGACTGCCAGAACGCCGGCGAAGCGATTCTTGCCAAAGAGGACTACGAACGCTTTCACCTGACGCGCGGGGACTTTCTGACCGCGCTCGCCGGAGATCTCCTTTCCAAGACCTTCCTGTTCATTGGGTTCAGTTTTTCCGACCCGAACATGGACTATGTTCTGGCCCGAATGTTCACTCGCCACGGACGCAATCAGAACAAGCACTTTTGCATCTTGCGCCGGGAGTCACTGGCACCGGGCGAACCTCCGGAGGAACTCGCGTACCGTCAGGCCAAACAAGACTACTTCATCAAGGATCTAGAGCGCTACAACATCCGGGCAGTCATGGTTGACTCCTATGACCAGATCACCGAAGTGCTTAGAGGAATAGAGACTCGCTACAAAGGCAAAACCATCTTCGTATCTGGCGCAGCCCACGAGTACGGGTCGCGCTGGTCCTCAACTGATGCGTTGGACTTCGTTCACAAGCTTTCTTGGGAGCTCGTCGCGAGAGATTTCCGCTTGGTGACGGGACTCGGCGTGGGTATTGGAAGTACCGTCGTTGATGGGGCGCTGCAACAAATCTATCGGGTGCAGAGGCGAACGCTGCGAGATCAACTCATCATCCGACCATTTCCTCAGTCGGTTGAAGGCAAACAACTTTGGTCTGCTTACCGAGATGACATGCTTAACTTCGCAGGCATTGCTATCTTCATGTTTGGCAACAAACTGGCTGGAAAACCTCCGGCATTGGCGACTTCAGATGGGGTAGTTGAGGAATTCAGGATCGCAGTTGAAAAGGGACTTAAGGTGCTGCCTCTTGGCTTCACCGAGTACGCCGCAAGAACTCTGTACGACCAGGTCGCAACAGATTTTGCGAGGTACTTCCCACGATCTACTCCAAGTTTTGAGTCTCTGTTCAAGTTGCTTGGTGATTCAACACGCTCGCTGACCGAACAGCTCAAAACAACTCTGAGTGCCCTTCAAGAATTGGAAAGGATGTAGTTCGATGGCGTACTTTACGAAGTCGGAAGCGCGGGCCGCCGCGGAGAGGAATCGTGGTCTTCGGAAGAGCGCCGGAATGACTTCGGGCCGAATTCTGAGGGAGTCGGTGATCGCCGCTACAGTCACCGATACGTTCGACGTATTCCTCTCGCATTCGATAGCCGATGCCGAGATCGTGCTCGGAATTAAGCAACTCCTAGAGGAGAGCGGACTTAAGGTCTACGTGGATTGGGTCGAAGACGCGCATTTGGATCGTCGTGCAGTGAGCAAGGAAACCGCCGCCGTCCTACGGCAACGGATGAGGCAGTCCAAGTCGCTCATCTACCTGTCGAGCGACAACTCGAGTTCATCGAAGTGGATGCCCTGGGAACTAGGTTACTTCGATGGCTTCAAGCCTGATGGCGTAGCCATCATGCCGGTTCTCGAAAATTCAACGGACACATTCATAGGACAGGAGTACCTTGGCTTGTACCCCATCGTCCAAAGGAACGTGTACAGCAATGGCACGCCTGATGTGTTCGTAGAAGAGCGCGGCGTGCGTTGGTCCACGCTCAAACAGTTCGGGCACGGCCAACCCCTGTGGGGCAAGTACAGCTAGCAGTCATCAGATCTAGTTTCCTGTGGCGGTTACCGATGACGGGACTGTGTTCAAGTCCGGTCCCATGGAACCTCCGTTTGACAGGCTGCAATCGATGCATCTGCGTCATCCGATCCTCAGGCAGTCGCTTCGCTCAACCCTGCCCAGCACCATGCCCGAGTGGCATCAGCGGCAGCAGCCTACCCGCACCAATCGATACGAATTCGATAGCAGGCAGTGACCATTCCACGCTGGGAACAGCCCGATTTGGGCATGAAAATGGCCGACAACGAGGCCCCGCCGGCCTCCCAGGTGCCCGAAGCGCCGGCCGAAGA
>JACSRS010000019.1 GCA_014879655.1 Burkholderiaceae bacterium | reverse complement strand
CCCCCGTAACGTGGGAGAACCCCCAATTGGCTGCATGACTTGATGTACGTGGAAACGGGGCAGGGTCAGGTGGCCCAGGCGCTGGCCGACGTGCCGCCCGCGCTGACCCTGGGCGAGAACATGAACATGCAGCCCGTGAAGCTGCCGCTGTTCGTCAATGCGCAGTTCGGCTTCATGGCGGTGTACCTGCTGGCCGACTACGACGACCTACCGCGAATTCCCCAACGGCAACGACGAGCCGCGCCGGCTGCTGCGCCTGAACGTCTACTTCGACAACCCGATCCCCAAGAAGGACGGCGAATTCGAGGACCGCGGCGGCTTCTGGGCGCCAGTCGAACTCTGGCACCGCGACGCCGACCACTGGAAAGACCTGTACCAGAAAGGCATGCGCGTGTTGGTGGAAGGCCGCACGGTGAAGGACGAATGGGAGGACGCCGACGACAACGAGCGCACGACGTTGAAGATCGAGGCCCGACGCGTGGGCATCCTGCCGTACCGGATCGATTCGGTGACGCTGACGACGAAGTGAGTTGCCGTTGTGCTGCGGACCAGGGCCGGCCGCATTCGGAAATATCCAGGTCATGGATGCAAAGCGCTGATCTGGCCCGTTGCAATCCGGCAATTCCGGGGACTGCCCTTCTCATCCAGTCGGCAGCATGCCAGCGGGCTCCGCCATTGGGTTTGTCAGCGCGCATTGCGTCAATGGCACGGTCGGTGCTTTGTTGGCAGTCTCGAAGTTCCTTTCCCGGGGAGATCGCATGAACATCCAATCCAGCTACGGCGTGTCGAACTATCTGGGCATGAACAAGATCAGCGCGCTGCGGAACACCGGCAACAGTGGCAACGCGTCGCTGGTCCCCGTCCAAAGCGGTCCTTCCCGAACTGATGCGCGCATCAGACCTGCCATCGACAGCGGCATGATCTCGCGGTCTGCCTGCATCAGCGCTCCTCCAAGACCAGCCAGGTCTGGTCTATACAGCCCTCCCATTCATTTGCGCGACCGCTGTCGATAGCAGCCACGGCAGAACTTCATTTTGGACGACCACGGCAGGCGGTCACCGCCAGACACGGCTCCGCCCGTGTTGCGGAAGGTCGCCTCCTTTGATGTAAATCAGTCCCTCGACGGATAGAAAACCACAACCGTCAAATTCAGCCAGAACACTACCTATAGTGCAAAAAGCCATATTCAACTACTACATATAGTACCCAGAGGAAGACATGCAAGACCAGGAAAATCACGCCAGCCACGTCATCAAGCGGGACGGCAAGGTGGTGCCGTTTGATCACCACAAGATCTCCAGGGCCTTGGTCCGGGCCGGCCAGGCCAGCGGCGAATTTGGGGCAGAGACCGCCGCGGAGCTGACCCAACGCGGCGTGTTGCCCCGTCTGGCCATTCAGGGTGCGATCACCCCGCACATCGAGCAGATCCAGGACGCGGTGGAGGCTGCGCTGTTCGACGCCGGCCACCGCGCCACGCTGCGCGCCTACATCGTCTACCGCGAGCAGCATCGCAAGCTGCGCGACGCGAAGAGGAGTCTGGTCGACGTGGAGGCGTCGATGAACGAATACCTGCAGCAGACCGACTGGCGCGTCAACGCCAACGCCAACCAGGGATATTCGCTCGGCGGGCTGATCCTCAACGTGTCGGGCAAGGTGGTGGCCAACTACTGGCTCGATCATGTCTACCCGCCCGAGATCGGCCAGGCGCACCGCGCCGCCGACATCCATATCCACGACCTCGACATGCTCAGCGGCTACTGCGCCGGCTGGTCGCTGCGCACGCTGCTGCACGAAGGTCTGAACGGCGTGCCGGGCAAGGTGGAGGCAGGGCCGCCCAAGCACCTGTCGAGTGCCGTGGGGCAGATCGTCAACTTCCTCGGCACGATGCAGAACGAGTGGGCCGGCGCGCAGGCCTTCAGCTCCTTCGACACCTACCTCGCGCCCTACGTGCGCAAGGATGGCCTGAGCTACGAGCAGGTGCGCCAGAGCATGCAGGAGCTGATCTACAACCTCAACGTGCCCTCGCGCTGGGGCACGCAGACGCCCTTCACCAACCTGACCTTTGACTGGGTGTGCCCTGAAGACCTGCGCGAGCACGTGCCAGTGATCGGTGGGCACGAGATGCCGTTCTGCTATGGCGAGTTGCAGGCCGAGATGGACCTCATCAACCGCGCCTACATCGACGTCATGACCACCGGCGACGCCAAGGGCCGCGTCTTCACCTTCCCGATCCCGACCTACAACATCACGGCCGATTTCGACTGGAACGGCCCCAATGCGCAGGCTTTGTTCGAGATGACGGCGCGCTACGGCCTGCCGTACTTCCAGAACTTCATCAACTCGGAGCTGAAGCCCAACCAGATCCGCTCCATGTGCTGCCGCTTACAGCTCGATCTGCGCGAGCTGCTCAAGCGCGGCAACGGCCTGTTCGGCTCGGCCGAGCAGACCGGCTCGCTGGGCGTGGTGACGGTCAACTGCGCGCGCCTGGGCCATGCGCATGCCGGCGACGAGGCCGCGCTGCTCGCGCGGCTGGACGAACTGCTGGAACTCGGCCGCCAGAGCCTGGAGATCAAGCGCAAGGTGATCCAGCGGCTGATGGACCAGGGCCTGTTCCCGTACACCAAGCGCTACCTCGGCACGCTGCGCAACCACTTCTCGACGCTGGGCGTGAACGGCATCAACGAG
>JACSRS010000020.1 GCA_014879655.1 Burkholderiaceae bacterium | reverse complement strand
ACCGGGCTTTGCGGGCTGCGCCCCATGCCGACTTCGCCGTCATGGCCATTCGGCTTCAATCCCTATCGCAGCTTCGCGCCGATGGCGCTGCGCGCTGCGCTTACCTCCGGGGGAAAGCTCTGCGGCCTATCCCCGCCGCGCGATGCTTGGCGCCCCTGCAGTCCCCGAACCGGCGGCGCCGGATCGGCCACGCCAGCGATGACGCACGCTATGGCGTGTCACTCTTCTTCGCCACAGTCTCCAACTCCTGGCGCACCTGCACCAGAAGCTGATCGACCTGCTGCAGGTCGCCGCCGGCATAGGCCAGCGTCAGCAGCGTGAGCGGATGAATCTCCATGACCTCGCACAGCTCGGCCAGCTTGTTCAAGGTAGGGCTTTTGAGGTCGCGCTCCAGCGTGCTCATGTAGGTGCGGCTGGACACGTCCGAGAACGCTTCCTGGCTCAAACCACGTGCTTTCCTGATGGTCTTTAGTGCCTCCGACAATGTATGTTTCGCTGCCAACCCTGGATCTCCCCAAAATCCAAGATGACAGCCGATTGCGCCCTATAGGACTACAATCTATAGTGTTCAAATATGCCCGCCTGCCGCTTTCGTGCTTTTACGGAAAGCCGTATCTGCGGCTTCTCACAGAAGCGCAAAGCCGCATCCATGCCTTTCCACAAACCCGCCGATGCGGTTTTGCGCTTTCACGCTTCGGCGGTTTTGTGTGAATGAGGGGACGCCCATGAACCAACTCATCACCGAGGACGAGCGCAGACTGTTGCTGGAACACGGCCAGGCCCGCGCCGCTGGCCGGGCCATCGACCCGCTGCCCGTGGTGCGGCTGTTCACGCCAGACGCACACGCCACCTGGCTGCTGGTGTCGCTTGACCCCGCCGACGGCGATACGGCCCATGGCCTGATCGACTTGGGGATCGGCATGCCCGAGCTGGGTGAGATCAAGCTGTCCGACCTCGCATCCATCGTCGGGCCGCGCCAGCAGCCCGTGATGCGGGACCGGTATTTCCAGGCGGTGCGCCCGCTGTCGGAGTACCTGCGGCTGGCCCAGGAAAACGGTTCCGTCCTCGATTGAGCCGTTCGCGCCACGGCCAAGCCGGGCGCATTGAGGCTATTTCGGTCTTGCTCCAGACCTGTCAGGTCTTAGTCGGCACTGTTGCACCAAACCGGTGCCATCCTGACGCAAACGGCCATGACGCCAGCCGTGCCATCGGGCACGGTGGATAGCGCAGGAGGCGCGCATTTCCTCGCGCGCCACCGTCGCATTCAGACGATCCGCGCAATCCATCGGATGCTTTTCGTCTTGACACGCAAGTTACTAATCTACCAGCTTATTCACGATTGGATGCTAGTTTGATACGGTGACGTTTGCGTGTGAAACCGGTGACGGCCGTCCTGCTCTACGGGAGCTTGCGTCCATGGCCGAACCGCACCACCTCGCGCACTGGTATCCGACCGCCGCCTACCTCTACATCCTGTGCCTGGATACGCTGGCGTTGGCCTGGGAGTACCTGCGCCGCCATCCCGACTACCGGCTCGACTGGCTGCACCGTGCGCGCCGCCTTGATGCTGCGCATCGCTGGGGCTTGCGTCTGCTGGAAAACCCGGCCCTGGATGCGCGTGACGCGCATCCGGCCTGGCTCCCCGGCCATGAGGCCGTGGTGCAGCTCCACCCGGATGCCGATCCGCCGCCTGACGCTGCGGCCTTCGCCTTCTGGTGCATCCCCGGTCACAAGCAACTGTTGCATGACGGCAAGAGCCTGGCGCTGATCGCGCGCAGCCCCGGCCATTGCCTGCGCTATGCGCTGGCGCCTGCCCTGGAGGACGGCATGGCCGTGGCTTACGCCCACCGCGGTCGCGGCACCACGCATGTGCCCGACACGCCTGCGCCAATGGCGCGGCCCCGACCGCCCCCAGCCGCGCTACTGGAGTTGCATACCCTGCAGGCGCTCGACGCCACCCTGGCGGGCGCGTCCTTGCGCGACGTGGCGGAGGGCTTGTTCGGCGTCGATGCCGCGGCCGGCTGGTACAGCGACGGCGGCCTGCGCTCCAAGGTGCGCCGCCTAGTACGGCGCGGCGATGCGTTGATGCGCGGCGGCTATCGCCGCCTAGCACAACTGCCGCCGCTTGAGAAGGGTCGTTTTGAAGAGAGCGCAAAACGACCCTGAGCACGAGGGCTTCGTTTTCTGAGACTGCCTCCATCCGGTTGCGCTGTGTGGCCGGAGCCCTGCAACCGATGGAGGTTCTCACCATGCGTCCTGCTCCCTTGCGGCCTGCCGCCGCTCCCATTGCTTCCGCTGCGCAGCCGCAGCGCTATCTCACCAACGACGAAGCCGCCGACTACCTGCGGCTGTCGCCGCGCACGCTGGAGAAGCAGCGCGTGCTTGGTGGCGGCCCCAAGTTCCGCAAGTTCGGCCGCCGCGTCATGTACGCCGTGGCCGACCTCGATGCCTGGGCCGCCGAGCGCAGCTTCGAGAGCACGTCCGATCCCGAGTACGCCGAGCAGCACTCGGCGGACAGCCGTGCGCGCTGATCGCTGGCGCGCGGGTGGCCTTCGCCATGTCCAGCCCTGCGCTGCCGTCCCGGCAGCGGCCCGTGCCAGAGCGCGAACAGCTCGACCTGTTCCGCGCCTTGCCGGGCGACATGGCGCCGCGCGACAGCCAGGACTTGATGGCCTTTCCGTTCTTCTCGCTGGCGAAGT
>JACSRS010000211.1 GCA_014879655.1 Burkholderiaceae bacterium | reverse complement strand
GGAGTCTGCATTGGCATCCCGGAATCTGGAACGCAGTTGCCGCAGCTTCTGGGACGGCTACCAGACCGTTCGTGCATCAGCGCAGATGTCGGCAACAGGGCAGGCGCTGATGCAATCGGCGGCCGACTACATGTCGGCTTTTCCCGCCAAGCCCTGAAAAGCCGACCTGCCGATCAGGCGTCCGCCTGAAACTGGCTGCTGAACCATCGGGTCGCAACCAGTTTTTGCCCCACTGCTACGGGGGTGCCGGCATGCCGGGTCAGCGGCTCCGGCAAACCTTGCGCGTTCACGTTCGAAAAGTAGAGCGCAGCGCCCTTTCTCGGGCGCACGTCCAGCCCGAGCATGGGAAACACGGTGGACCCTCCTTCATCGACGTCGCTGAGATACATCAGGATGGTTGCAACCCGCTGGCCCCGTTGTTCGATTCGCGCCTTGCCGCCCGGTGTCCCGGGATCAAACCAGTCGCAATGCGGGCGGTATTGCTGCCCAACCTGGTATCGGATGATCTCGATGCGCTCACCGTGGCCGTCGGGCAGTCCGGCAAGCAACGCGGTGCGGGCCTCGATCCGCTCAACCAGCGGGTTTTCCGCGCGTTCAAGCTTGGCATGCCAGCTCGTCCGAAACGACGAAACCTCCAGGATCCCGCTGGTCTGATCCAGCACCGAAGCCGGCGCCAGCCGAGCGGCTGACAGCGCGACCAGCGCCTCACATTCCTCCGGTGAAAGAAACCCGTCGACCAGCGCAATGGCCGGATGCTGCAACGCAAACACGACGATTCCCTGGCGGTCCCCCAGATCCAATGCATTCGACTGGAACGCAGTCGAGCGGTTGGCGGCAGGCATGTTCAAGCGAACCATCGTTTCACGCTCCGGCCGCTTGGGCCTGCTGCGCCTTCAGGCCAGGTGCTGCCCGAAAAAAGCCAGCGTACGATCCCGCGCCGACAGCGCCGCCGCTTCGTTGTAGCTGGCGCGGTGATCGCAGTTGAAGCCGTGGTTCGCGGCGTAGACATGCACCTGCACTTCCGGGTGGGCTTTCTCGAAGGCACGGACCGTGTCGAGCGCAATCCAGTGGTCCTGGTCACCGAAATGGGCCAGCACCGGCACCTTGGGTTTGCGTGCGGCTTCTTCCGGCGTGGTCATGCCGCCGCCGTAATACGGCACGGCAGCCGACAGGCCTTTGAGCAGGCAGGCCGAGCGCCAGGTCAGCAGGCCGCCCCAGCAGTAGCCGACGATGCCGACCTTGCCGCCGGTGGTTTCGGCCGCGTAATCGATCGCCGCCTGAATGTCGGCCAGCACGCCAGGTGCCGGCAGCGCCTCTGCTGCGGTCTTGTAGCCAAAGCCTTCGTTCATGTCGGCCTCGGTGTAACCCAGTTCCACATTGGCCTTGACGCGGGCAAACGTGGACGGCGCCACCGCCAGGTAGCCAGCGGCGCAGAAGGTGTCAGCGACGGCGCGAATGTGGGCATTCACGCCGAAAATTTCCTGCAGCACGATCACGGCGCCCTTGGCCGGGCCGATCGGGCGCGACTCGTAAGCGGGAATGCTGAAGCCGTCGGCGGCGGTGAGGGTGGTGAATTGGCCCATGGTGTTGCTCCTTGTGCGTGTTGTTGGAAAGTTCGCCCCGGGGCGAACGGGTGGTCGCGCAGCGACCCGATCAATCCGCTGGTGACAGCGTGCGCTCGACAAAACCGAGCCGGTCCTGACCCCAGAAGATCTCGCCATCAATGACGTAGCTGGGGGCGCCAAACACACCGGCGTCAATCGCCGCCTGTGTATTGGCTTCATAGCGGACCTGCACGGCCTGGCTGTGCGACTGCTCCAGCCGCGCGGCGTCCAGACCCTGCTCGGCCAGCAATTGCGCCAGCTCCTTCTCGTCGTCGATGTGGCGTTCCTGCGCCCAGACCGCCGCGAGAACAGCGCCCGTGATGCGCATTGCATCGGCCGGGCCATCGTGCAGGTCGACCGCAATGATAAGCCGGGCCGCGTTGTCCCCATTGACGGGGAAGTATTTGGGCTTCAGGTTCAGCGGCGCGTTCAGGAACTTGCTGTAGCGCTGCAGTTCCACCAGCCGGTACGCCTGGCGCTGCGGCGCCCGCTGGCCGACCGGCAGCCCGCCGGAGATCGGGAACACCTTGCCGCCCAGGTCGATGGGCAGCACCCGCACGCTGGCGCCACTGGCGCGCAGGATGGCTGCAAAGCGTTCATGCCCCAGGTAGGTCCATGGGCTTTGCGGGGCAAAGTAATAGTCAACTGAGCGACTCACGGCGTTCTCCTCGAACTGTTTTAATCATTGGCTTCGGACCCGTGTTTTAACCGGGGTGGCTGAATCTTGCTGGAGAACACCGATGAAAAGGATATTGCTGGTCACCGGCGCGAGCCGCGGCATCGGTGCCGCCACCGCGCTGGCCGCCGCCCGCGACGGCTGGACGGTGGCCGTCAACTACACCGCCCATGCACAGGCCGCCGAGGCGGTGGTGAAGGCCATCGGCGACGCTGGCGGCACCGCGCTGGCGCTGCAGGCCGACGTCGCCGACGAGGGGCAGGTGCTGCGCATGTTCGAGCGCATCGATGCCGAACTGGGTCCGCTGTCGGGCCTGGTCAACAACGCCGGCGTGGTCGACGTGAGCGCGCGGCTCGATGAAATGGACATGGCGCGCTGGCGTCGCATGTTCGACATCAACGTGATCGGCTCGCTCCTGTGCGCCCGCGAGGC
>JACSRS010000097.1 GCA_014879655.1 Burkholderiaceae bacterium | reverse complement strand
CAGCGCGGTGGCGGCTTCGCTCTCCAGCGCCAGGTCGGCCAGCACGTTGCGCATCAGCGGTTGCTCGATCAGGCGTTTGCCAAAAGCCTCTCGCTGCACCGTGTGGTTCATCGCCAGGCTCAGCGCCTGGCGCATCAGGCCGGACGTGCCCAGTGCACAGTCGAGCCGCGTCATCGTGCCCATGGCCAGGATCTGCGGCACACCGCGCCCTTCGTCGCCCACCAGCCAGGCGGTGGCGCCGGCAAATTCGACCTCGGAACTGGCGTTGGCCTTGTTGCCGAGTTTGTCTTTCAGGCGCTGGATGAAAAGCTTGTTCAGGCTGCCCGCGCCACCAGAGGACGCTGCCCATGCCGGCAGCACGCGCGGCAAGAACAGACAACTCAGGCCCGAGGGCGTCTGCGCCAGGATCAGGAAGGCGTCGCACATAGGCGCGGAGAAAAACCATTTGTGGCCGGTAACGGTGAAGCGCTGGCCCCAGGCGTCCGAGCCGTCGGGCACGGCCTGCGTGGTGTTGGCGCGCACGTCGGACCCCCCCTGTTTTTCGGTCATGCCCATGCCCATGGTCACGCCTGGCTTGCCGCTCCAGAGCCTGAGCGCCGGATCATAGGCGCGGCTGGTCAGCTGTGACTGCCAGTCGTTGTATATGGCCGCATTGCTCTGCAGCGCCGGCGCCACCGCGTAGGTCATCGAGATCGGGCACAGGATGGACGGCTCCAGTTCGGTGAACAGCATGAAGCCGGCGGCGCGCAACTGGTGCGCGTGGCCGCTGGCCTGTTGTTCGGCCGAAAACGGCGTGCCGTGCAGACCGGCTCTGGTGGCGGCGGCCATCAAAGCGTGGTAGCTGGGGTGAAACTCTACCTCGTCGATGCGGTGCCCCAGCCGGCTGTGGCTGCGCAGTTGCGGCGTGTGCACATTGGCCAGGCGTGCGTGCGCCTGCATTTGCGCCGAACCCGCCGTGGCGCCCAACTCACGCAGCGGCGCAGTGTCCAGCGCCGGCGCGTTGAAGGCCAGCGCAGCCTGCAGTGCGCGGTTGCCATCGAACAGATTGGTATCGACCAGCGGCTCGGGCTGGTTGAACACTTCATGCGTTGCCAACATCTTTCACCTCCTGTTTTTCAGGGTCGCCGGTCACCGACCGGCGGCCCGTCAAACGCGTGCCCGCTCAGATCACCTTGACCAGCTGCTTGCCAAAGTTCTTGCCCTTGAGCAGGCCGATGAAGGCTTCGGGCGCGGCGGCCAGACCTTCGGCGACCGACTCGCGAGGGCGCAGCTTGCCGGTGGCCACCAGCGTGCCGAGCTCGGCCAGCGCCTCGGGCCAGACTTCCATGTGCTCGCTGACGATGAAGCCTTCAACCTTCAGGCGGTTCACCAGGATGAGCTGCGGATAAGCCATCGGCAGCGGCTGACCGTCGTAGCCGGCGATCATGCCGCACATCGCGATGCGGCCGAAGGCGTTCATGCGCAGCAGGACGGCGTCGAGGATCATGCCGCCGACGTTTTCAAAGTAGCCGTCGATGCCCTTCGGGCAGGCATCTTTCAAGGCCTTGGACAGCGAAGCGGCGTCCTTGTGCAGCTTGTAGTCGATGCAGACGTCAAAGCCCAGCTCATCGACGGCGTACTTGCACTTCTCGGGTCCGCCGGCAATGCCGACCACGCGGCAACCGCGCGCCTTGCCCAGCGCACCGAAGGCACTGCCCACGGCGCCGGTCGCCGCGCTGATGACCAGCGTGTCGCCCTCTTTGGGGTTGATGATCTTGACCAGGCCGTACCACGCTGTCACGCCGGGCATGCCGACCGCGCCCAGGTAGTGGCTGAGCGGCACGTGGGTGGTGTCGACCTTGCGCAGCACGCCGGGCAGGTTGCCGTCGACCACGCTGTACTCCTGCCAGCCACCGAAGCCGACGACCTTGTCACCGACCTTGAACTTGGGGTTCTTCGATTCGGCGACCTCGCCCACGACGCCGCCCTGCATCACCTCGCCCACCGGCTGCGGCTGGGCATAGCTCTTGCCGGCATTCATGCGGCCGCGCATATAGGGGTCGAGGCTGAGGAAGTGGTGGCGCACCAGCACCTGGCCGTCGGCAAGCGCCGGCGTTTCGGTGGTGACGAGCTTGAAATTGGAAACAGTGGCTTCGCCTTCGGGGCGGTTGTCGAGCAGGATTTGATGGTTGACGGGCATGAAAGACTCCTTGTTCAGTTCAAAAGAAATAGCGAAAAATCACCATTTGACGCTGGGTTGATGCCAAAAAAGCATGAAAAACGTCAATCGGTGGCGATAGGGGTACCGTCCGGCAGAGGGGCTGTCGGCGGCGGCGCGGCCTGGCCTGCCGCGGCAGGCGGACGGCTCACGTATTTGAAAGTTCCGGTGGCATGCGCGCAGGCGCGGCCCGCCGGGTCATAGATGGTGGCTTCGGTGAACGCCATGGTTCGGGTGCGGTGCATCAGCCGTCCCTTGCCGACCAGCGTGCCACCGGGCGCGGCCTTGGCCGGCTGCATGAAGCTGGTCTTCATTTCGATGGTGACCACGCCCATGTCGGCCTGCACGCTGCGGGCGGCCGTCGCCATGGTCACATCCAGCAAGGTCATGATGGCGCCGCCGTGGGTCACCTCGAACGAATTGAGATGCTCGGGCCGCGGCGCGTAGTGCATTTCGGACTCGCCGCCCTCGAAGCGCTCGAGCGTGAAGCCGAGATGGTCCACAAACGGGACGACGACACCGAAGGGCAGGCTCATGAGTGCAACGCCTTAATGATGACAAACGGGCAGTGAATCATCAGCCTCCCGTAACCACGCTCACACCGCCGTCCACCGCCAGCCACTGGCCGGTGATGTGCTTGCCGGCGTCCGATGCGTACAGCAGCGTCAGGCCCTTCAGGTCTTCGTCGTCGCCGAGGCGGCGCAGCGGCGCGTGGGCGGCGAGCTTTTCTTCGCCGAAGGCCTTCAGCGTGGCCACCGTCATCTTGCTCGGGAAAAAGCCCGGGCAGATGGCGTTGACGTTGATGTTGTACGGGCCCCATTCGGCAGCCAGCGCGCGGGTGAAGTTGATGACGGCGCCCTTGGAGGTGTTGTAGGCGATGGTTTTCATCTCGGGCGGGTTGCCGCCCAGGCCGGCGATCGACGCAATGTTGATGATGCGGCCCGATTTGCGCGGGATCATGCTTTGCTTGGCCACGTGCTGGCTCAGGATGAAGTAGCCGCGCACGTTCAGGTTCATGACCTTGTCCCAGGCTTCGACCGGGTGGTCTTCGGCGGGCGCACCCCAGGCGGCACCCGCGTTGTTGACCAGGATGTCAATGGGGCCCATGCGCTCCAGGGTTTCGTCGGCCAGGCGGCGGATGTCAGCCTCTTTGGCGCAGTCAGCGGCGATCCAGCGGGCATCGATGCCGGCCGCCTGCAGCTCGGCCACCGCCTGCTCCAGGTCTTCGGCCTTGCGCGAGCTGAGCATCACGCGGGCGCCAGCCTCGCCGAGCGCGTGGGCCATCTGCAGGCCCAGGCCGCGCGAGCCGCCGGTGACGAGCGCGTTCTTGCCCTTGAGGTCAAACAATTGCTGGATGGTGCGGGTTGTCATGGTGTCTCCTGATATGGGGGGGTAAAAGGGCGCGTCAGGCCAGAAAATCCATGCACTGGCGTTCCAGCCGCACCGCGCCGATGAAAGGTTTGAGCGCAACGTGCTGTGGGTGATGCAGGTAGGCGTCCAGCGCGGCCTGATCCTCAAACTCGGCATACAGGATCAGGTCATACGTGCACTCCAGCCCGGATTGTGCGGTGGCCACTTCAAAACAGCGTGTCCCCGGTGCGATATCCGCACAGGCGTCCAGCAGCGCCTTGGCCCTGGCGAGATTGGTTGCCTTGTCGGCGCCCTCGGCAAAGTCCTTGAATTTCCACATCACGATGTGCTTGATCAATTGCGTGTCTCCCCGGTGTGCGAATGGGCAGGCGGCGCCAGCCAACGTTCAGAAAGCCTCTTCGGCCAGCGTCGCGCAGGTCAGGTCGCGCGTTTCAACCACCTTGAGCCAGGCGCCGATCTTGGGCAGTTCGTAGTGAAAGAAGAAGCGCGTTGCCGCCAGCCGTCCGGTCTGAGCGGCCGACGGGCCTTCGGCGCGCTCGGCCGCGTGTGCGGTCAGCGCGACGTCCAGCCAGATCCAGGCCAGCACCGTGTGGCCGAAGGCCTGCATGTAGGGCACGGCGTTGGCCAGCGCATCGCCGGGCTGGCCGGTGGACCAGGCCGCGCGGGTGGCGGTTTCCACGTGGTGCAGCGCTGCCGTCAGGGCACTGGCGTATTCGGCCAGGTCGGCGATCAGGCCGGCCTGCGCGATGGTGGCGTGCATGCGAGCGGCCAGCAATTGCAGGCCCCGGCCCTCTTCCATCAGCACCTTGCGACCCAGCAGGTCCATGCCCTGGATGCCGTGGGTGCCTTCGTGAATCATGTTCAGGCGGTTGTCGCGCCAGTACTGCTCCACCGGGAAATCCCGGGTGTAACCGTAGCCGCCGTGGATCTGGATGGCCAGGCTGTTGGCCTCCAGGCACCATTCGCTGGGCCAGCTCTTGGCAATTGGCGTCAGCACTTCCAGCAGCAGGCGCGCCTCGTTGGCGGCGTCCGCATCACCGGTGTGCTGCTCGTCCACCAGCCTTGCGCAGTACAGCTCCAGCGCCAGTGCGCCTTCGCAATAAGCCTTTTGCGCCAGCAGCATGCGCCGCACGTCGGCGTGTTCGATGATGCGCACCTGCGGCTGCGCAGCGTCTTTGCCACCCGTACCCATCGGCCGGCCCTGCGGGCGGTTTTTTGCGTAATCCAGGCTGGCGTGGTAGCCCGCCATGCCCAGCATGGTGGCGGCCAGGCCGACACCGATGCGCGCCTCGTTCATCATGTGGAACATGCAGGCCAGGCCCTTGCCGGCGGTGCCGACCAAGTAGCCGACCGCGCCGGCGCCCTTGCCGTCAAGCCCGCCCGAGACACTCGTCACCGGGTACTTGCCTTCGCCAAAGTTCAGCAGCGTGTTGGTGGTTCCGCGCCAGCCGCACTTGTGATTCAGTCCGGCCAGTGCGACGTCGTTGCGCTCGCCGGTGAGCTGGCCGTCGACATTCACCATCTTCTTGGGCACGATGAACAGCGAAATGCCGCGCGTGCCGGGGATCAGCTTGCCGTCGGGGCCGGGGATCTTGGCCAGCACCAGGTGAATGATGTTCTCGTTCAGCTCGTGCTCGCCGGCCGAGATCCACATCTTGTTGCCCTTGAGCCGGTAGCGCGGACCCAGCGGGTCGGATTCGAAGTCGTCGCCATCGGGCACGGCGCGGGTGACCACGTCACTGAGCGACGAGCCGGCCTGCGGCTCGGACAGACACATCGTGCCCGACCAGCGCCCCGAAAACTCGTTGGTCGCGAACACCTTTTTCTGCATTTCGGTGCCGTGCACCAGCAGCAGGTTGGCATTGCCGGTTGTCAGCATGCCGGTGCCGATGCTGACCGACGCCATCGCGAAAAAGCTGTTGGCGGCGGCCTCGACGGTGTAGGGCAGTTGCATGCCGCCGATGTCGTAGTCCTGCGCGGCGCTGAGCATGCCCGAGGCGGCATAGGCACGATGCGCGTCATGCGTAGCCTGCGGCAGGATGACTTTTTCGCCGTCGAAATGTGGCTCCTGCGTATCGACCAGCCGGTTGAACGGTGCGTATCTCTCGCGGGCGATGCGCTCGCAGGTATCCATCACCGCGTCGAAGGTCTCACGGCTGTGCTCGGCGAAACGCTCGCGCCGGTTCAGGTCACCGGCCTTGAGCCAGTCGTAGAGCAGGAATTCGAGGGTGTTGCGCAAGGTCATGACGGTGATCCCGGAGAGTTGGAACTTCGATTCGGATGCATGCAGTTTGGGCCTGCAAACGGCCGCACGCCCGGTTCAGGCATCCGGCCATGGCAGCGGCAGGGGTTTCCAGCCACCGCCGAAATACTTTTTCAGCTTGCGCCGCCACTTGGGCAGCGCGTTGAATTCACGCTTGGGCACGATGCGCACAGCCGGGTTGATCTCGGGCCATGCCACCAGCAATTCGTCGACGCTGGCGCCTCGGTGGTGGGCAAAGAACTGCGCCAGATCGCCGCGGAATTCCTTGAACGTGTGGTAGTGCAACACCGCATCGTCGCAGGTCTCGACCGTGATGCCGCGGTCCTGCAGAACCAGCGACAGCGCGACCTGCTCGATGGTGTGGATGGTGATCAAAGGGTACAGCGAGTCGATCAGTTCGACCGTGTCGGTCAGCACATCGCGCTGGCTGGCGTGCAGGCCGATCACGCCCGAATTCCACATCGGCGCCTGACCCGCGATCTGCCGGGACTGCCCGCGGATCGGGATCGGCGCACGCGCCAGCGCGTCGGCCAGGCGACGCTGCGAGCGTGAATGGCTGCGATTGCCCGCCACCGTGCCTTCCTGCGCGTGCAGCACCACCCGCCCCGGCGCCACCGCGTCCAGCCAGGCCTGCGGCGGGCGGTTGAAGGCGGTGTCGGAATCGACAAATGCCCAGACGCCCCGGCCGTCCGGGTCGAGCTGCGCCATCGCCCAGGCAAAGGCCTTTGGTTTCATGCGGTGGATGTAGCCGGTCGGGCCGATCCAGTCTTTTTGCTGCTGCGCCGTGAAGATCAGGGTCTGCACGCCGGCAGCGTCGCCGAGCAGATCGCGCAGGGGTTGCGCGTCATTGGTGACGACGACGACGTCAACCGAACGGCCGGCGCTCTGCCGCCACAGCGACAGGATCGAGTACGCCGCTTCGTGGTAGTAGCTCGGCGCACCGTGAACCAGATACAGCAGGCGCGGCGGTGGCGTCTGCATCGCCCTGCCTTCCCCGCCTGCTGTCCGGGACCTGTCCGTCAAAGGACTTCGAAGATGCCTGCCGCGCCCATGCCGCCACCGATACACATGGTGACGCAGACGCGTTTGGCACCGCGGCGCTTGCCTTCGATCAGCGCATGCCCGGTCAGCCGCTGGCCGCTCACACCATAGGGGTGACCCACCGCAATGGCGCCGCCATTGACGTTGAGACGATCGGCCGGAATGCCCAGCTTGTCGCGGCAATAGATGACCTGCACCGCAAAAGCCTCATTCAGCTCCCACAGGTCAATGTCGCCGATCTTCAGGCCCAGACGCGCCAGGACTTTGGGAATGGCAAACACGGGGCCGATGCCCATCTCATCCGGCTCGCAGCCGGCCACGGCAAAACCCAGGAAACGGCCCAGGGGCTTCAGGCCCTTCTTCTCGGCCAGCTTTTCATGCATCACCACGCAGGCACCGCCGCCATCGCTGAACTGGCTGGCGTTGCCGGCGGAAACCAGGCCACCGGGCAGCGCCGAGCGCAGACCGCGAATGCCTTCGACGGTGGTGCCGGCGCGAATGCCTTCGTCGTCCTTCACGGTGACTTCCTTGGTGATCATGCCCATCACCTTGTCGGCCACGCCCATGGTCACCGTGATCGGTGCGATTTCGGCTTCGAACAGGCCGGCAGCCAGCGCCGCAGCGGCTTTCTGCTGGCTGGCAGCGCCGTACTCGTCCATGGCTTCGCGCGAGATGTTGTAACGCTTGGCCACCTGTTCGGCGGTCTGCAGCATGTTCCAGTAGATCTCGGGCTTGTTTTTCACCAGCCAGGGGTCGGCCAGCATGTGCTTGTTCATTTCTTGCTGCACACAGGAAATGCTCTCGACGCCACCGGCCACGAACACGTCGGCCTCACCTGCAATGATGCGCTGGGACGCCAAGGCAATGGTCTGCAGGCCGGATGAGCAGAACCGGTTGACCGTGACCCCGGATGTGGTGATCGGGCAGCCCGCGCGCAGTGCGATCTGGCGCGCGATGTTGGCGCCCGTGGCGCCTTCGGGGTTGGCGCAGCCCATGATCACGTCGTCCACCTCACCGGCTTCGATGCCGGCACGGGCGATGGCGTGTTGCACGGCATGGCCGCCGAGCGTGGCGCCGTGGGTCATGTTGAAAGCACCCTTCCAGCTCTTGGCCAGGGGGGTGCGGGCGGTCGATACGATTACGGCTGAAGTCATTTGAATCTCCAAAGTTTCGGGGACCGCGCTGGCATCAGGCGCGAGGCGCAGTCCCGCAAGTTTTTCAGTTGAACGTCTTGCCTTCAGCGGCGAGGCGGGCCAGCAACGGTGCGGGCGTCCAGAACTTGGCGTCGTCCAGCGGGTTTTTCGCAAAGCGCTTCATCGCTTCGACGACGTTGAACAGGCCGACCTGGTCGGCGTACAGCATCGGGCCACCGCGGTGCAGCGGGAAGCCATAACCCATCAGGTACACCACGTCGATATCGCTGGCGCGGGAAGCAATGCCTTCCTCCAGAATGTGCGCTGCCTCATTGACCAGTGCAAAAACCAGCCGCTGCACGATCTCTTCATCCGATATCTTGCGCGGCGTGATGCCGAGCGACTTGCGGTGGTCTTCGATCATCTGCACCACTTCGGCGTTCGGGATCGCGTCGCGCTTGCCCGGCACGTAGTCGTACCAGCCGGCACCGGTTTTCTGGCCAAAGCGCCCCTTCTCGCACAGCAGGTCGGCCGTCTTGCTGTACTTCATGTCCGGCTTTTCCTGGTAGCGACGCTTGCGGATCGCCCAGCCGATGTCGTTGCCGGCCAGGTCGCCCATGCGGAACGGCCCCATCGCCATGCCGAACTTTTCCATGGCCTTGTCAACCTGCTGCGGCGTGCAGCCTTCGTCCAGCAGGAAGCCGCCTTGGCGGCCGTACTGCTCGATCATGCGGTTGCCGATGAAACCGTCGCACACGCCGGAAACCACCGCCGTCTTGCGGATTTTCTTGGAGGCCGCCATCACGGTGGCCATGACATCCTTGGCGGTTTTCTCGCCACGCACCACTTCCAGCAGCTTCATCACGTTGGCCGGGCTGAAGAAGTGCAGGCCCACCACATCTTGCGGGCGCTGGGTGAACGAAGCAATCTTGTTGACGTCCAGCGTGGAGGTGTTCGATGCCAGGATGGCACCGGGCTTCATGACCCGGTCGAGTTCCTTGAAGACTTTTTCCTTCACGCCGATTTCTTCAAACACCGCCTCGATCACCAGATCGGCGTCTTTCAGGTCGTCGTAGCTGAGCGTGGTGCTCAGCAGGCTCATGCGCTGGTCGTACTTGTCCTGCTTGAGCTTGCCCTTCTTGACCTGGGCTTCGTAGTTCTTGCGGATGATGCCCACGCCCTTGTCCAGCGCTTCCTGCTTCATCTCCAGAATCTTCACCGGAATGCCGGCGTTGAGGAAGTTCATGGTGATGCCGCCGCCCATGGTGCCAGCGCCGATGACGGCCACGGACTTGACATCACGCAGCGGCGTGTCTGCCGGCACGTCGGGGATCTTGGAAGCCGCTCGCGTGGCCTGGAAGATGTGGCGAAGTGCGCGACATTCGGGCGTCCACATCAGGTTGATGAAGATTTCCCGCTCCAGCACCATGCCGTCGTCAAACTTCATCGTGGTGGCGGCTTCTACCGCGTCCACGCACCTGGCCGGCGCCGGGAAGTTCTTCGCCATGCCCTTGACCATGTTGCGGGCAAACTGGAAGTAAGCTGCGCCCTGCGGATGGCTGCACTTGAGGTTGCGCACCAGCGGCTTGGCGCTTCCATCGGCGTGCTTTGCGGCGACTTCTCGCGCAAGCGCGAGGGCTTCTTCAGCCAGAGATTCGGGCGACGCGGCCATCTTGTCGAAGAGCTTCTGGCCCGGAAGCATGGCGAGCATTTCGCTTTTCACCGACTCGCCGCTGACGATCATGTTCAAGGCGGCTTCGACACCCAGCACGCGCGGCAGGCGCTGCGTGCCACCGGCGCCCGGGATCAATCCCAGTTTGACTTCCGGCAGCGAAACCTGGCAGCCCGGTGCACCGATCCGGTAGTGGCAACCCAGTGCCAATTCCAGACCGCCGCCCATGCAGACACTGTGGACTGCGGCGACAACCGGTTTATCCGAATTCTCGATCGCGCGGATGACGCTAAGAAGGTTGGGCTCCTGCAGCGCCTTGGGCGACCCGAATTCACGGATGTCCGCACCACCGGAAAAAGCCTTGCCGCCACCGGTCAGGACGATGGACCTGACGGCTGCGTCGTCGTTGGCTTTGGTGAGCGCGTCGGTGATGCCGACGCGGGTGGAATGGCCCAGACCATTGACCGGCGGGTTGTTCATTGTGATCACTGCCACGTCGCCGTGGACTTTGTATTCAGCCGTCATGCTGTGATTCCCCTTGAAAAGAGATGATGCGGAAAAAAAGAACGATCGTTCGATTTCGATTCTAAAACCAATGCCCTGCAAGACAAACCGGCTGTGTCACCGCAGGGACTTGCGGGCCGGCGGCTCAGACCTCCAGCCACTCCTTGCGGATGTAGGCGTTGGCACGCAGGGTATCGGGCGTGCCGTCGAACACGATGCTGCCATGACCCATCACCAGCGCACGGTCCGAAATGGCCATCGCGATGGTGAGCTTCTGCTCGATCAGCAGCACCGAAACACCGCGCGATTTCAGCGTCTGCAGGTACTGGCCAACCAGTTCGACGATCTTGGGCGCCAGGCCTTCGGTGGGCTCGTCGATGATGATCAGGTCCGGATCACCCATCAGCGTGCGGCAGAGGGTCAGCATCTGCTGCTCGCCCCCCGACATGACCCCGGCCTCGGTGTGCTGGCGCTCCTTCAGACGCGGAAACATCTGGTACATGTCGTCGAACGACCAGCGGCTGCCTTTGCCCGACCCCTTCTGGCCCAGGCGCAGGTTCTGGTGCACGGTCAGGTTCGGAAAGATGTCGCGGCTTTCGGGCACATAGCCGATACCCATGTGCGCGATCTCGTAGGGTTTGCGCCCCATGATCTGCTGGTCTTTCCAGACCAGCGAACCCTGCCCTTCGACCATGCCCATGATGGCCTTGGCAGTGGTAGAACGACCCGAGCCGTTGCGCCCGAGCAGCGCGACGATTTCACCGGTCCGCACTTCGAAATGGACACCGTGCAACACATGGCTCTTGCCGTAGAAAGCATGAAGGTTGTCGATTTTCAGCATGCGGCGCTCCGGCAATCACGAATCAGTACGCTGGCCGGCGCACGGCCGGCACCGACGGAAACTCGGAACAGGTAACAGGCCTTCATGCGCTCACCCCCACCTGCTCGTCGGCGACGTGTGAACCCAGGTAGGCTTCCTGCACCTTGGGGTCGGCACGCACGGCGTCTGGCGTATCGAACGCAATGACTTCACCATAGACGACCACGGCAATGCGATCGGCCAGCCCGAAAACCACACCCATGTCGTGCTCCACGGTCAGCAGCGTCTTGCCGACGGTCACTTCCTTGATCAGTTCGATGAACCGGCTGGTTTCGCTGCGGCTCATGCCGGCGGTCGGCTCGTCGAGCAGGATCACCTCTGCCCCGCCGCCGATCGTGATGCCGATCTCCAGCGCCCGCTGCTCGGCGTAGGTCAGGTTGATCGCCAGCACGTCGCGCTTGCGGTCCAGATGGATCATCTTCATCAGCTGTTCGGCGCGCTCGTTGGCATCGTCCAGATCGGCCAGGAACTTCAGGAATGTGTACTTGTAGCCCAGACTCCACAACACACCGCAGCGCAGGTTTTCGAAAACGCTGAGTTTGGGAAAGATGTTGGTGATCTGGAAACTGCGCGAAAGGCCCAGCCGGTTGATCTCGAAGGGTCGCAGACCGTTGATGCGCCGTCCCTGCAGCAGCACGTCACCGCTGGTCGGCTCGAAGCGGCCGCTGATCAGGTTGAACAGTGTCGACTTGCCGGCGCCGTTGGGGCCGATCACCGCGACCCGCTCGCCCTTTTTCACGGCCAGGTTCGCGCCGCGGATGATCTCGGTCTTCCCAAAGCTCTTGCGCAAGTCGCGCAGTTCCAGCGCGAAGGCTGCGCCATCGCCCGGTTTCGGTGATTCGCTCATAGCGCCTCCCTGCGTTTGGTTTCTTTCTCGATGTATTCCTGGATCGCACTCCACTCGCGCGCGAACTGACGCCGGGTGACCTCGAACAGCCCCAGCCCGGTGACCATCACGAATCCGGCACCGAACCAGCTGCCCAGGCTCTTGGCGTTCAGCGAGACGCCCAGAAATTGCAGCTTGGGACCAAGCGCCTCGTTCAGCTGCAGGTGATAGACCATCTCGATCATCGTCGCTGCGCCGGACAGCGCCACCAGCGCCGTGATCGCCAGCGCCAGATAACTCACCCAGAGCTGGCGCAGCTTCCCGAACGCTGCAACACGCAGGTTCATCATGATCAGGCTGGCGACCCCGCCTGGGGCGTACATCACCATGAACAGGAAGATCAGCCCCAGATACAGCAGCCAGGCCTTGGTGAACTCCGACAGCAGCACGAACGCCAGAATCATCAGAATGGCGCCGATGATCGGTCCGAAGAAGAACGTTGCGCCGCCCAGGAACGTGAACAGCAGATAGGCGCCCGAGCGCGGACCGCCGACGACCTCGGAGGTGACGATCTCGAAGTTCAGCGCGGCCAGCCCGCCAGAGATTCCCGCGAAAAAGGCCGCGATGACAAAAGCGAAATAACGGACCTTCTGCGTGTCGTAGCCGACAAATTCCACCCGCTCAGGGTTGTCGCGCACTGCGTTGAGCATCCGGCCCAGCGGCGTGCGGGTGAAGGCATACATCAGCGCCGTGCAGACAAAGGTGTAGATCGCGATCAGGTAGTACAGCTGGATCTGCGGCCCGAAGGTGATGCCGAAAGGTTTGCTGCCGGTGACACGGTTGCCAGAGATGCCGCCTTCGCCACCAAAGAACTCCGGGAACATCAGGGCGCTGGCCCAGACCAGTTCGCCGATGCCCAGCGTGATCATCGCGAACGGCGTGGCAGCTTTCTTGGTCGTGACCCAGCCAAACACGATGGCAAAAACCATGGCTGACAGACCGCCGGCAATGGGCACCAGGCTGACGGGCAATGGCAGCGTGCCTTTGCTCACCAGGTTCAGCGTATGGATCGCCAGAAACGCGCCCAGACCCGAGTACACCGCATGACCGAAACTCAGCATGCCTCCCTGCCCCAGCAGCATGTTGTAGGACAGGCAGACGATGATGGCAATGCCCATCTGGCTGAGCATGGTGTGCGACAGCCCGCTGGTAAACACCATCGGCGCGAGAAGCAGCACGATGGCAAACAGGCTCCAGATGACCCAGCGGCCAACATTGAGCGGTTTGAATTCGTAATAAGCCTTGGACATTTGATCAGCCCTCCCGCGTGCCAAGCAGACCCTTGGGCCGGAATATCAGGATCAGCACCAGAAACAGGTACGGCAGGATGGGCGCAATCTGGCTGATCTTGAGCTTCCACAGCGCATAGCCGAACGTCTGCGACGTGATGTCGATACCGAGCAGGCGAGCGCCTCCCAGCAGCGACGCATCAATGCCGACCGCAAAAGTCTGGATCACCCCAATCAGGATTGAAGCCAGAAACGCACCGGAAAGCGAACCCATGCCGCCGACAACGACCACCACGAAGATCACGGATCCCACGGTTGCGGCCATGCCCGGCTCGGTGACAAACGCATTGCCCCCGATGACACCGGCAAGGCCCGCCAGCGCCGCGCCGCCACCGAAGACGAGCATGAACACGCGCGGCACGTTGTGGCCCAGTGCTTCTACGGTATCCGGATGCGTCAGCGCCGCCTGGATGACCAGCCCGATGCGGGTACGAGTCAGCAGCAGCCAGATGGAGATGAGCATCAGCACGGCCACCAGCATCATGAAGCCGCGGTACATCGGAAACTGCGTGCCATAAATGGTGAACAGCGGCCCGTCGAGCACGTCCGGCACGCGGTAGTCAACCGAGCTGGTACCCCAGATCAGCTGTACCACCTCCAGAATGATGAAGCTCAGCCCGAAGGTGATCAGCAGTTCGGGCACATGGCCGAACTTGTGCACCCGCCGCAGACAGTATTTCTCGAACCCCGCGCCCATCAGACCGACCAGCAGCGGGGCCAGCAGCAGCGCTGGCCAGTAGCCCACCCATGACGTGGTCATGTAGGCAAAGTACGCGCCCAGCATGTAGAAGCTCGCATGCGCAAAATTGAGCACACCCATCATGCTGAAGATGAGCGTCAGTCCCGAACTCAGCATGAACAGCAGCAGGCCGTAGCTCAGGCCGTTCAACAGTGATATGGAAAAAAACTCCATGCTCCACCCTGGAAGTGATGGTCTGCAAAGACCGGATCAGAAACAGAAAAGCCGGGATCGCTGACGCCATCCCGGCTTGCGGCCCGGTGCCCGTTAACCGGCGCGATCAGCCGGGACGCTTCATCTGGCAGCTGGTCGGCGTGCTGGCCACATAGGGCTCCATCTGCTTGACGGGCGCAAAGGTGTAGCCGGTGTTTTCGACGCTGTACGGATACTTCTTGTCAGCCTTCTGCCACTTCGTGACAAACATGGACTGCTGCAACTGGTGATCGGTCGCGCGCATGGTCACGTCGCCGGCAAAACTCTTGACCTGCAGACCTTCGAGCGCCTTGGCCACCTTGACCGGATCGGTCGACTTGGCCTTTTCAATCGCACCGGCCATCAGCTTGATGCCGTTGTACACCGCATAGGTGTAGAAGTCGTCATTGAATTGCTTCTTGAATTCAGCGGCCAACTGACCGATTTCGCCCGTCTGGTTGGCCGAACCGTAGGCAATCACATACACCTCGCTGTCGCCACCGGCAGCCAGCGCCGTCGGGGTGCCGGTGACGCCTGCGTAATAGGTGTACATCGGAATTTTCAGGCCGGCGTCATTGAGCGCCTTGACCAGCAAGGTCAGATCCTGGCCCCAGTTGCCGGTCACGATGGTATCGGCGCCTGACTGCTTGATCTTGGCCACATAGGGCGCAAAGTCCTTGACCTGCCCGATCGGGTGCAGGTCTTCACCAACGATCTTCACGTCCGGACGCTTGCGGGCAATGCCTTCCTTGAAGTACTTGGCAACCTGCTGGCCGTGCGAATAGTTCTGGTTCAGCAAGAAGACCTTGGTCACCTTGGGCTGGTCCTTCATGAAGCTGGTGAGTGCCTCCATCTTCATGGTGGTGTCCGCATCCAGGCGGAAGTGCCAGTAGTCGCACTTTTCGTTCGTCAGCGCCGGATCGACCGCCGCGTAGTTCAGATACACGACTTCCTTGCCCGGATTGCGCGCGTTGTGTTTGGCCACGGCGTCCAGGATGGCCGCTGCAGCGCCCGACCCGTTGCCCTGGGTCACATAGCGAAAACCCTGGTCGATGGCAGCTTTCAGGGTGTTCAGGCTCTCCTGCGGGGATCCCTTGTTGTCAAAACCCACGACCTCGAAATTGACACCTGCAACGTTTTTCGCGCCCGACAGCTTGCCGGAAACAAACTGCCAGCTCTTGAGCTGGTTCTGGCCCACATTGGCAAACGGGCCGGACAGCGGGTCCATGAACGCGATCTTGACCGTTTCGCCTTTCTGGGCAAACGCAGCGCCAGCGGCGACGATCATGGCGGATACAGCGACGGCCTTGACGGCAAATTTCATTGGGGTCTCCTTGGTTGGACAATCAGCTTTCAGCTTAAGGGATTCGCCGGGCGACCCCGTCAGGGATTGCCCCTAGGTGCTATCACACTGGTGACTTTCACCGACTTTCCGACCCGCCGTTCAATGCGGCAAAGCCATCTCAAAGCCCCGGAAGCACGTAATCCTTCAGCTGTTCGCGCAGCTTCATCTTCTGCATTTTTCCGGTCGCACCCAGCGGAATGGCGTCGACGAAGACAACGTCGTCGGGGATCTGCCACTTCGCCGTCTTGCCCTCGTAGAAGGCCAGCAGTTCGTCCCGGGTCACCTCGGCGCCGGGCTTCCTGACCACCGCGACGATGGGTCGCTCGTCCCACTTGGGATGTTTCATGCCGATGCAGGCGGCCATCGCCACGGCTGGGTGGGCCATGGCAATGTTCTCGACATCGATGGAACTGATCCACTCGCCGCCGGACTTGATCACGTCCTTGCTGCGGTCGGTGATCTGCATGTAACCATCCGGGTCGATGGTGGCGACATCGCCGGTCGGAAACCAGCCGTCCACCAGCGGCGAGCCGCCCTCACCCTTGAAGTAACCGCTGATGATCCAGGGCCCCTTGACCAGCAGGTCGCCGTAGGCCTTGCCGTCCCAGGGCAGTTCCTTGCCCGTATCGTCGACGATCTTCATGTCCACGCCGTAGATGCCGCGGCCCTGCTTGAGCCGGACCTTGAGCTTGTCGGCGGGTGCCATGTCCAGATGCTTGTTCTTCAGTGTGCAGACCGTGCCCAGCGGCGACATTTCCGTCATGCCCCACGCATGCAGCACTTCCACGCCATACACGTCGTTGAACGCATTGATCATGGCCGGCGGGCAGGCCGAACCGCCGATCACCGTGCGCTTGAGCGTCGAGAAGCGCAGGTTGTTCGCCTGCATGTGGCCCAGCATCATCTGCCACACGGTCGGAACGCCCGCCGCGAAGCTGACCTTTTCGCCTTCGATCAGTTCATAGATCGACTTGCCGTCCATGGCCGGCCCCGGAAACACCAGTTTGGCACCCGTCATTGCCGCCGAATAGGGCAACCCCCAGGCATTGACGTGGAACATCGGCACCACTGGCAGCACGCAATCGCGCGCGCTCATCGACAAGGCATCGGGCAAGGCGCCGGCCAGCGCGTGCAGGATGGTGGAACGGTGGCTGTACAGCGCCGCCTTGGGGTTGCCGGTCGTCCCGCTCGTGTAGCACATGCTCGACGCGGAGTTTTCGTCAAACTCGGGCCACTCGTACGCATCCGACTGCGCCCCGATCCAGGCTTCGTAGCTGATCAGGCCGGGAATGCCGCTGTCGGCCGGCAACTGGGCGGCATCGCACAGCGCCACATAGTGCCGGATCGTCTTGCAGCCAGCGTGCACCGCCTTGATGATGGGCAGGAAACTCATGTCAAAGCACAGCACGGTGTCTTCGGCGTGGTTGGCAATCCAGGTGATCTGGTCCGGGTGCAGGCGTGGATTGAGCGTGTGCAGGACGCGCCCGGAACCGCTGACGCCGAAGTACAGCTCCAGGTGCCGGTAGCCGTTCCAGGCCAGTGTTGCAACGCGATCGCTGAAACCCAGTTTCAGGCCGTCGATGGCATTCGCGACCTGCCGTGAACGTGCGGCCAAGTCCTTGTAGGTGTAGCGGTGGAGGTCTCCTTCGACGCGGCGAGAAACGATTTCGCCTTCGCCGTGATGACGTTCCGCAAACGTGATCAGCGATGAAATCAGCAAGGGGTGGTTCTGCATCAAACCCAGCATGGTCGAGTCTCCTGTTGGTAGGTGGTCAAAGTCAGACTGCATGGTAACGGAGGGCGGTGCAACCTGAACGCTGCATGGGCGCTTCCCGGGTGCGGCGGCGGGATTTTTCGACGCCAGCCCGAATCGCCAGCCGGACGCAATGGCCCCGCAGCGATCAGGTGTGCTGAAGACTGACGAAAATGGCTCTATGACCACCATTGCCGAACCCGCCGAAACCGGCCAAGGCGCCACCGCAGCTGCCCCACTGCGCTGGCACAACCGGTTCGCCGCGCTCGGGCCGGCCTTTTTCACCCGGCTGTCGCCCCAGCCGCTGCCAGATCCGTACTGGGTGGGCCGCAGCCGGTCGATGGCGCGCGAGCTCGGGCTGGACGAAGAATGGATGGAAAGCCGGCAGGCGCTCAAAGCGTTTTCGGGCAACGGCGTGCTGCCCGGCAGTGATCCGCTGGCCAGCGTTTACAGCGGCCACCAGTTCGGCCACTGGGCCGGCCAGCTTGGCGACGGCCGCGCGCTGCTGCTCGGTGAAGTGGTCACGCCGGATGCCGGCACCGTTGAACTGCAGCTCAAGGGCAGCGGCCTGACGCCGTACTCACGCATGGGCGACGGGCGAGCCGTGCTGCGGTCCAGCATCCGCGAATTCCTGTGCAGCGAAGCGATGCACGCGCTGGGCGTTCCCTCCAGCCGCGCGCTTTGCGTCACCGGCTCGGACGCGCCGGTCTACCGCGAGCAGGTGGAGACCGCTGCGGTGGTCACCCGGGTTGCACCCAGTTTCATCCGGTTCGGGCATTTCGAGCATTTCTCGCACAGCGGGCAGACCGGGCAGCTGAAAACACTGGCGGATTTCGCGATCGATGCGTTCTACCCGCAGTGCCGGCATGCCCCCAATCCGTTCGCTGCGCTGCTGGAGACGTTGAGCGAGCGCACCGCGCAGATGGTTGCGCGCTGGCAGGCAGTGGGGTTCTGCCATGGCGTGATGAACACCGACAACATGAGCATCCTGGGCCTGACCATCGACTACGGGCCGTTCCAGTTTCTCGACGGTTTCGATCCCGACCACATCTGCAACCACTCCGACCCGCAGGGCCGCTACGCCTACAACCGCCAGCCCGGCATCGCGTACTGGAACCTTTTTGCGCTGGGCCAGGCCCTGCTGCCGCTGATCGGCGAGCCCGACGACGCGATGGCCGCACTGGAGCCGTTCAAGGTGCTGTACCCGCAGGCCTACGACGCGCAGATGCGCGCCAAGCTCGGCCTGCCCGACGCGCGGCCGGGTGACCGCGAGTTGATCGCCGACCTGCTGAAACTGCTGGCCGGCGGCCGCGTCGACTACACGATTTTCTGGCGGCGCCTGAGCATGGCCGCTGCCTTTGAAACCGGCAACCTGGCCTGGGAGCCGGTGCGCGACCTGTTCGCCGACCGCGCCACCTTTGATGCCTGGCGCGAACGCTTCGCAGCGCGGCTGCAACCGTTCTCTCTCGCGGCCTGCGCCACTTCCATGCGCGCGGTCAATCCGGTCTACGTGCTGCGCAACCACCTTGGTGAGCAAGCCATCCGCCAGGCGCAGGCCGGGGATTTCTCCGAAGTGCAGAAGCTGCTGGACCTGTTGCAATCGCCTTTCACCGAAGTCGCCGGCTGCGAGAGCTACGCAGCCTTCCCGCCCGACTGGGCATCCTCCATCCAGATCAGTTGTTCATCATGATTTACAAGATCGAAAAAACCGACGAGCAATGGCAGGACCTGCTGGCGGCCAAGGGCGCTGAGCGCGGCGCTTTCATGGTCACCCGACACGCCGCCACCGAGCGCCCCTACACCGGCAAGTACGAAAAGGTCTGGGCCGACGGCAGCTACCACTGCATCTGCTGCGGCAAGCTGCTGTTCGACGCCAGTACCAAGTTTGACGCCGGCTGCGGCTGGCCCAGTTTTTCGCAGGCCGTGCCGGGGGCGATCAAGGAAATCACCGACACCAGCCACGGGATGCGGCGCACCGAAACCGTCTGCGCCGACTGCGGCGCGCACTTGGGCCATGTCTTCGACGACGGCCCGGCGCCGACCGGCCTGCGCTACTGCATGAATTCGGCTTCGCTAGACTTCAAGGCCGACCAAAAGCCCGATTCATGAAAATACTGCTCGACTTTTTCCCCATCCTGCTGTTCTTTGCCGCCTACAAGTTCTACGGCATCTATGTCGGGACCGGGGTGCTGATGGCCGCCACGGTGGTGCAGATGGGCGCGATCTACGCGATCGACCGCAAGCTTCAGACCTTGCACAAGGTCACGCTGGCACTGGTGCTGATCTTCGGCGCACTGACACTGGCGTTGCACGACGACCGCTTCATCAAGTGGAAACCCACCGTGCTGTACACGGCCATGGCGCTGGCGCTGGCCGTGGCGCTGTGGGTGCTGCACAAGAACTACCTCAAGCTGCTGCTGGGCACCCAGTTGACGCTGCCCGACCCGGTCTGGCACCGGCTGAACGTGGCCTGGATCGGCTACAGCGCCTTCATGGCGACCATCAACGGCTATGTGGCGGCTTTCTACAGCACCGAAGACTGGGTCAATTTCAAGCTCTGGGGCTACGCCTTCCCGCTGGTCTTCATCATCGCCCAAGGGATTTATATCCACCGGCATCTGCCACAGGACGACAATCCCGATGCCGCCGGCTCCTGACCCCGCCACCATGAATAACGCCGAACCCCTGGCCGACCAGATGACCCGGCGCCTGCAATTGGGGCTGTCCCCCACCGAACTCGAAGTGCGGGACGAAAGCCACGCCCACGCCGGCCACGCCGGCGCCAACGGAACCGGCTTCGGCACCCATTTCCGGGTGCGAATTGCCACGCCGGCGTTTGCCGGCCTCAGCCGCGTAGCCAGGCACCGCCTTGTGTATGATGCGCTGCAAGATTTCATCGACCAGGGCGTGCACGCGCTGGCGATCGAGACCCTGTAGCTGCGTCAGCTGCCAGCGCCGCCCCTTGAGACCCCGGGGCCGCAACCGACGACCCACCGTTTCATCACTGTCGTTTGAAAGTTCCCATGAGAAAACACCTTCTGAGCGTTGCTGTGGCAACCGCTTTGCTGGGCGCCGCCGCCCCGGTGCTGGCGCAAAACCTGGCCATCGTCAATGGCAAGCCCGTGCCCAAGGCGCGCATGGACGCGCTGGCCCAGCAGCTGGCGCGCTCGGGCAAGCCGGTCACACCGGACCAGATGAACCAGCTCAAAGACGAAGTCGTCGCCCGCGAAATCTTCATGCAGGAGGCCAGGAAGCGCGGCCTTGATGCCACCGACGACTTCAAGAACCAGCTTGAACTGGCGCGCCAGACACTGCTGATTCGCGAACTGTTCGCCGATTACGTCAAGAACAACCCGGTGACGGATGCGGAGATGAAGGCCGAATATGACCGCTTTGCCGCAGCCAACGGCGGCAAGGAATACCGCGCCCGCCACATTCTGGTCGAGAACGAAGCCGACGCGGTGGCCATCATCGCCAGCCTGAAAAAGGGCGGCAAGTTCGAAGAAATTGCCAAAAAATCGTCGAAGGATCCCGGATCCGGCGCCAACGGCGGCGATCTGGACTGGGCCAATGCGAATAGCTACGTGCCCGAGTTCTCGGCCGCCATGGTCAAACTGGGCAAGGGCCAGATGACCGATGTGCCGGTGAAAACGCAGTTCGGCTGGCACGTGATCCGGGTGGACGACATCCGCGAATCCAGCTTGCCGCCGTTCGAGCAGGTCAAGCCACAGTTGCAGCAGCAGATGCAGCAGCAAAAGCTCTCCAAGTACCAGGACGAACTGCGCGCCAAGGCCAAAGTGGAATAAAACAGCGGCCGGCAGGTCCGGCCTGCAAGTGCAGACGCGGCTTCGGCCGCGTTTTTCATTTCAGCGCGGCCACCGCCATCAGCACGCCGATCATCACTGGCTGGTGCAGCATGTAGTAGCTCAGGCTCCAGCGCCCCAGCACCGCCAGCTTCTGCCCCAGGCGCCCTGGCTGCCAGCGCAGCCAGGGCGCTTGCGAGCGGTGCAGCCGGTTGCCACAGGCCAGCCCCCACCACATCACGCCCAGCCATGGCAGGAGCGGCACGTAGTCTTCGGTCACCGGTTTGCGGCTGACCAGACCGACCCCCTGCAGCGCCTTTTGATCAAAAAACGAATAAAAATCGACCCATCCCAGCGTCGAATGGATCCATGATGCTATTGAAGGCATAGCGATCGCCAGCGCGCCCAGCCCCCACAGCCAAGGCCCCCAACCAGCGCTCAGCCGGGCGATCAGCAACATCACGGCCAGGCCATGCAGCACCCCAAAGAAGATGTAGCTGGCCGGAAACATCCACCACGAGCCGATGCTCACCAGCATCGCGCAAGCCGCCACCTGCGCCCAGCGCCGCCAGAAGCGTGGCCAGCTCTGACCCCGCGCGACGGCAGTGGCTTGCCCGAGGCCAGCGGTGAACAGAAACAGGCTGACGATGGCCGTGCGCTGCCAGGTCCACAGTGGGTCGGTGTTGAACGACTGTTTCAGGTAGCCGAAATGGTTCAGGTCGAAGCAGAAGTGATAGACGGTCATCCAGACCATCGCCAGGCCGCGCAGCGCGTCGATGGCGTCGAGGCGGCCAGCGGGGGCCGGGGGAACGGGCATTTTGCGTTTCACATCGCGACGATACCGCACCGGCCGATGCCCCGACGGCTGTGCCCGCATGCCTGCGCGGCGTGGCCGGGACTGGGATAATCCGCCCCATGTCGCTCCTGCCCCACCAGCTCGAACTGCTTGCCCCCGCACGCGATGCCGACATCGGCATTGAAGCGGTCCAACACGGCGCCGACGCCGTCTACATCGGCGGGCCGTCGTTCGGCGCCCGCACCAGCGCCGACAACAGCGTGAAGGACATCGCCCGGCTGGCGAAACACGCGCACCGCTTTGGCAGCCGGATCTTCGTCACGCTCAACACCATCCTGCGCGACGACGAACTGGAGCCGGCCCGCAAGCTCGCCTGGCAGCTCTATGACGCCGGCGCCGATGCGCTGATCATCCAGGACATGGGACTGCTGGAGCTCGACCTGCCGCCGATCCAGCTGCACGCCAGCACGCAGACCGACATCCGCACGCCCGAAAAGGCGCGATTCCTGCAGGATGTGGGGCTGAACCAGATCGTGCTGGCACGTGAGCTGACGCTGCCTCAGATCGCCGCGATCCGCGCCGCCACCGACCCGGCGCGCTGCACGCTGGAGTTCTTCATCCATGGCGCGCTGTGCGTGGCCTACAGCGGCCAGTGCTACATCAGCGAAGCGCACACCGGCCGCAGCGCCAACCGCGGCGACTGCTCGCAGGCCTGCCGCCTGCCCTACCAGGTGACCGACAGCCAGGGCCGCTTCATCGCGCACGACAAGCACGTGCTGAGCATGAAGGACAACAACCAGAGCGACAACCTGCGTGCACTGATCGACGCCGGTGCCCGCAGCTTCAAGATCGAGGGCCGCTACAAGGACCTGGCCTACGTGAAGAACATCACGGCCCACTACCGCACGTTGTTCGACGCCATCCTGGAAGAGCGACCCGAACTGGCGCGCAGTTCCAGCGGACACAGCCGCTTCAGCTTCACCCCCGACCCCGACCAGAACTTCAACCGCGAGTTCACCGACTATTTTGTCAACGGCCGGCAGATGGACATCGGCGCGTTCGACTCGCCCAAGAACCCCGGCCGCCCCATCGGCTGGGTGACGAAGACCGGGCCCAACTGGTTCGAATTCGAGGCCGACGACCCGCAACTCGTGCTGCACAACGGCGACGGCCTGTGTTTTCACGACCTGCAAAAGGAACTGGTCGGCGTGCAGATCAACCGGGCCGAACCCGCCGGCGCCGCCGGCCACTGGCGCGCCTACCCCAAGGACGCGATGGCCGGGTTGCGCGACCTGCGAAAAGGCACCCGCATCAACCGCAACCGCGACATGGACTGGGTGCGCGGACTGGAAAAGAAAACGGCGCAGCGGCGCATTGGTGTGTGGCTGCGCCTGACCGAAGCGGCAGACGGCCTTGCGCTGACCGTGACCGATGAAGACGGCCACACCGGCCGGGGCGTGCTGGCCCTGCCCTTCGAGGCCGCCAAAGACAGCGCCCAGGCGCTGGGCAAGCTGCGCGAAAACCTCGCACGCATGGGCGAGACCATTTTTGAACCGATCGACGTGGCCATCGACCTGCCCCGCCCCTGGTTCGTGCCGACATCGCAGCTCAACGCCCTGCGCCGCGAGGCCATTGCCGCGCTGGAGGCCGCCCGCGCCGCCGCCTGGCAACGGCTGCCACGGGCCGAGCCGGTCACCCCGCCGGTGCCCTACCCGGAAGACACGCTGACCTACCTGGCCAACGTGTTCAACCAGAAGGCGCGCGACTTCTACGCCCGGCACGGCGTGAAGGTGATTGCGGCGGCCTACGAGAGCCACGAGGAAACAGGCGAAGTGAGTCTGATGATCACCAAGCACTGTGTGCGTTTTTCGCTCAGCCTGTGCCCCAAACAGGCCAAAGGCGTCACCGGCGTGCAGGGCACGGTGCGTGCCGAGCCCTTGACCTTGATCAATGGCGACGAGCGCCTGAGCTTGCGCTTTGACTGCAAGCCCTGTGAAATGCATGTGATGGGCAAGATCCGGCCCCGCGTGCTGGATCAGACCCGGACCACACCCCTGACCTTCTACAAGACCCGGCCGCAAGCGCCCCACTGAACACGGAACCCGACACCATGAAAATCCTGATGCCCATCGACGGCACCGAACTCTCGCTGCACGAAGTCCGCTTTGCGGTGAAACTGGTCCAGCAGGGCCTGAAAGCCGACTTCCTGCTGGTCAATGTGCAGGAACCCGCCAACCTCTACGAGATGGTGACCGCGCACGACCCCGAAGTCATCGAAAAAGTCAGCCAGGAGGCGGGCGAACACGCGCTGCAGCCGGCGGTGAAACTGCTGCAGGCAGCCGGTGTCGATTGCGAAACCGTGGTCATCACCCGGGGCGACGCGGTCGACGCGATGATCGAGATGGTCGAAGAAAACGGCTGCGAACTGGTCATCACCGGTTCCCGCGGTGCCGGCCTGATCCGCAGCGCGCTGGGCGGATCGGTGTCGCAGTCACTGGTTCACGATTCGCCGGTGCCGGTGCTGCTGGTCAAGCCGCCCGAGAACGACGAAGTCACCAACGCCGAGCAAAATTGAGGCGGCGCGGCTGCGTCAGCGCGATCCGACCAAGCTAGCGCGCAGGCGCTGGCCCAGTTTCAGCGCAGCCAGCACCAGCGCCCCCGCCACCACCCCGGCCAAGCCATTGAGCAGCGCGGGGGTCAAAAACCGCCACAGGCCACCCGCCGGCCAGCTCCCCGCCGTTGCCGCTGCGGCTTCGATGGCGTGGTGCAGCACCGGCACGCCATGCGTCAGGATGCCGCCCCCCACCAGAAACATCGCCGCCGTGCCGGCAACCGACAGGGCGCGCATCAGCCAGGGCGCGGCCCGCACAATGCCGTTGCCCAGGGCCTGCGCAACCGCACTGCGCTTTCCGCTGAGCCACAGGCCCAGGTCATCGAGCTTGACGATGCCCGCCACCAGCCCGTAAACCCCCACCGTCATGATGAAGGCGATGCCCGACAGCACCGCCACCTGCTGGACAAACGGCGCGTCGGCCACCGTCCCCAACGTGATGGCAATGATTTCAGCAGACAGGATGAAGTCGGTGCGAACCGCCCCCTTGATCTTGTCTTTTTCAAAGGCCACCAGGTCCACGGAAGCGTCGGCGTTGGCCCGGACGTGCTGCGCGTGCGCCGCTTCGTCATGCGCAGATTCCGGCAGAAACTTGTGGGCCAGCTTTTCAAAGCCTTCAAAGCACAGGTAGGCGCCGCCGAGCATCAGCAGCGGCGTCACCGCCCACGGCGCGAATGCACTGATCGCCAGCGCAGCCGGCACCAGGATCGCCTTGTTCAGCAGCGACCCCTTGGCCACCGCCCAGACCACCGGGATCTCGCGCTCGGCGCGCACGCCGGCCACCTGCTGGGCATTGAGCGCCAGATCGTCGCCCAGCACGCCGGCGGTTTTCTTCGCGGCCATCTGCGACATGGCCGCCACGTCATCGGTGGCCGCCATGCCCTGGCGGGCGGCCACCTTGGTCATGGTGGCCACGTCGTCAAGCAGCGTGGCGATGTCATCAAGCAGGGCAAGCAGGCTGGAGGCCATGAGCGGAGTCTCGGGAAGTGGGGTTCGGGAAACCGTTGATTTTGACTGGGACTGCGGGCCCGCCCCTGGCGGCGGGCATCAACGGTCAAAGCCGATGAAAGGTCAATTTCATATTGATAGCAAGCAATGTCCATTTGACGCTGGATTGCCCCATATTTTATTCAATATTGATGCAAAAGCGGCCCGGGGGTCCCCGGTTGGGCAGCCCTGCCCCGCGGCCGGGAACGAACGGCCACCCCTGCCAGACGGCACGGGGCGCCATTGCCTTTCGAACCTGACAGGCCGGGCCTTGCGGAAAACCCCCTAGCCAGCCCGCCGGGTCTGCCGTCACAGTGGGGTCCACCCCTCCCTGACCAACCCAAGGATCCTGAATGCCCGCACCGAAGCTGCTGCTGGACCACATCTACGAACACGAAACGGCGCAGGCCAACCGCGTCTTCCTGACCCAGCCCGTCGGCGGCAGGCAGGTGGTGGACTACACCTGGGCCCAGGTGATCGACCAGTCGCGCCGAATGGCCGCGCACCTGAAATCGCAGGGCTTCGCGCCCGGTTCGCGCATTGCGATCCTGTCCAAGAACTGTGCCCATTTCATGATGGCCGAGCTGGCCATCTGGATGGCCGGCCACACCACGGTGGCGATTTTCCCGACCGAGACGGCCGAAACGGTCCGCTACGTGCTGGACCACAGCGAAGCGAGCCTGCTGTTTGTCGGCAAGCTCGATACCTGGCCGCAGCAGGCGCCCGGTGTGCCTGCCGGCCTGCCGTGCATCGCCTTCCCGCTCGCGCCCCGGACCGATCTGGAAACCTGGGACGCCATCACGGCGCGCACCCCCCCTCTGGCCGGCCAGCCCGGGCGCGCGCCCGACGATCTGGCCTTCATTGCCTACACCTCCGGCTCGACCGGCACGCCCAAGGGCGTCATGCACAGCTTTGGCCGCGCCTCGGCGGCCGCCGTCCTGATGGCCGCCGAGCTCCGGTCGCACATACCGGGTGAAATCCGTGTGCTGTCGTACCTGCCGCTCGCCCACATCTTCGAGCGCGGCTGGATCGAATGTTGCGCCTTCGTCGACGGAAAGGCGCACATCTATTTCGCCGAGTCGCTCGACACCTTCCTGGCCGACCTGCAGCGCGCACGGCCCACCGGTTTCATTTCGGTGCCCCGGCTTTGGCTCAAGTTCCAGCAGGGCGTGTTTTCCAAGATGCCGCCGAAAAAGCTCGACCAGCTGCTGGGCATCCCCATCCTGGGCCGCATCGTGGCGCGCAAGGTGCTCGCCGGGCTGGGGCTGGACCAGGTGCAACTCGCCAACAGCGGTTCGGCGCCCATTCCGCCCGACCTGATCCGCTGGTACAACCGCCTGGGGCTGAACCTGATGGAAGGCTACGGCATGACCGAAGACTTCGCCTATTCCCACGCCTCCCGGCAAGACCGGAACGCGCCCGGCTACGTTGGCGTGCCGCTGCCGGGCGTGGAAGTCCGTTTCAGCCAAGAGGGCGAGATTCTGGTGAAGTCGCCCGGGCAGACGGTGGGCTACTTCAAGCAGCCCGAGCTGACGGCAGAGAGCTTCACCGAAGACGGCTTCTTTCGCACAGGCGATCTCGGTGAGAGCCGCGCCGACGGCCTGCTGAAGATCACCGGCCGCAGCAAGGAGCTGTTCAAGACCGCCAAGGGCAAGTACGTGGCGCCCGCGCCGATCGAAAACCACCTCAATGCCCACCCGATGATCGAGTCGTCGATCGTTTCAGGCGTCGGCCAGCCCTCGGCCTACGCGATGGTGGTGCTGTCCGAAGCCCTGCGCCCCAGGGTGGCCGACCCGGCGGTTCGCGCCCAGGTGGAGGGCGAACTCGGCCAGTTGCTGCAAGAGGTGAACCGCCAGCGCCCCGACTACGAACACCTGCGCATGATCGTGGTCGCTTCGGAGCCCTGGTCGATCGAGAACGGCTGTCTCACGCCCACGATGAAGATCAAACGCAGCCGCATCGAAGCCGCGGTGGCGCCCCAGGTCGAAGCCTGGTACGCCAGAGACGGCGCTGTTCACTGGGCCTGAGGCCGGCCGGCGAGAAGTTGACGCCGGCAACCCAGGCGTCTTCCGAACCGCCGATCAGGCGGCGCCCGGTGGAAAATTCTGCTTTGAAAAGGCGGACGGGCAGGCAGCCGTCTGCCTATTGCGCAGGCGCCGTGATCGACGCCAGGCCTTTTTGTTCAACCGCGATGGGCGCGCACGGCCGTCCGCCCACCACGCAGAGCAGCTTCTTGAACCGCACCGCGACCTTGTCGCAGGTGGTCGCCTGCAGGTTCAGCGGCCACGGCTTGCTCACGGATTGCGGCGCCAGTTTTCCTCCGGCGATGCCAACCCCCGGCAGGCTGACGGTTTCCAGCGCCTTGCCAGTCACAGCGTCCACCGCGAGCAGATCGGTCGAAAACAGGGTCACCTCGCCAGACGTCGGGTTGTTGACCTGAAACGATACCGAACACGAGGGTTTGCCCAGAAAAGTGCCGTCCTTCCCCGTCGCGGTCAACACCAGCTGTCCGGCCGCCTGCGCGGGTACCGCCTGCAATGCGCCAGCGCTCAACACCGCGGCAACGGCGAACGCATGAACCAGGCGGCGATGGCGCTCGGCAAGGGTTCGGAAACTTCGGGCTTTCTGCATCAGGAACTCCTTTTGGTGATTTGGCGCGTGCACAACGCAAGACGGAAACAGTGGGCGCCAGTGTAAGGCCGACAAACGGTGGCCCGTTCCGGACCGCGCGGCGCATCCGCTGTGCGCGCCGGCGGCGCTTCCTCTGCTTGTGAGTAGGCTCAACCCACCCACTTGCGCGCATTGCGCCAGATGCGCATCCAGGGGCTGAAGTCGGCCGGGTTGCCCGACGTCCAGCTCATCTGGATGTTGCGGAAGACCCGCTCAGGGTGCGGCATCATCGCGGTGAAGCGCCCGTCGGCAGTGGTCACGCCGGTCAGGCCATCGGGGCTGCCGTTGGGATTGAACGGGTAGGTTTCGGTCGCGGCGCCGGCGTTGTCCACGTAGCGCATCGCAGCAATGGCCCGCGCCGCGTCGCCGCGATGCTGGAAGTTGGCAAAGCCCTCGCCATGGGCCACCGCAATCGGCAGGCGGCTGCCGGCCATGCCCTGCAGGAACAGGCTGGGCGACTCCAGCACTTCCACCAGTGACAGGCGCGCCTCGAAGCGCTCGCTCTGGTTGGTGGTGAAGCGCGGCCAGTGCTGCGCGCCGGGGATGATGTCGGCCAGTTCGGCAAACATCTGGCAGCCGTTGCACACGCCCAGGCCAAAGGTATCGGCGCGGCCAAAGAAATCACGGAACTGGCCCGACAGCGCCGGGTTGAAGGTGATGGAGCGTGCCCAGCCGATGCCCGCGCCCAGCGTGTCACCGTAGCTGAAGCCACCGCAGGCCACCAGGCCCTTGAAGTCCTGCAGCCGGGCGCGCCCGCTTTGCAGGTCGGTCATGTGCACGTCCACCGCGTCGAAACCGGCCTCGGTGAACGCATAGGCCATCTCGATGTGCGAATTCACGCCCTGCTCGCGCAGGATGGCCACGCGGGGGCGCGACAGGTTCAGGTAAGGCGCAGCAACGTCCTGCGCCGGATCGAAGTTCAGGTTCAGATGCAGGCCCGGGTCGGCCGGCGCGCCGGCCGCCGCGTGCTCGGCGTCGGCGCAGGCCGGGTTGTCGCGCTGCTGGCAGATGCGCCAGCTCACGCTGTCCCAGACCTGGTGCAGGTCGGCCAGCGGCGCGCTGAACACCTCTTTGGCGTCGCGCCAGACCGACAGTTGGCCCACGCCGTGCGGCAGTGCCGACGACGGCGGCCGTGTCTTGCCGACGAAATGGCTGTGCCGGGACAGCCCGTGCGCGCGCAGCGTCTGCATCACCGCGTCGCGCTCGGCCGTTCGCACCTGCAGCAGCACCCCAAGTTCTTCGGCAAACAGCGCCTTGAGCGTCAGCTCGTCGCGGCGCGCGCCCACCTGCCCGGCCCAGTTCTTGGCGTCGCCGAAGTCGGCCCGGCTGTCGCTGATGCCATCGCCTTCGGTGACCAGGAGGTCCACATTCAGGGTCACCCCCACATGGCCGGCAAAGGCCATCTCGGCCGCCGCAGCCAAGAGCCCGCCATCGCTGCGGTCGTGATAGGCGAGCAGCTGACCGGCGCTGCGCAGCGCATTCACCGCATTCACCAGGTTGACCAGGTCCTGCGGATCGTCCAGGTCGGGAACCTCGTCACCCGGCTGGTCGAGCACTTGCCCCAGGATGGAGCCGCCCATGCGGTTGCGGCCCCGACCCAGATCGACCAGCACCAGCGTGGTGTCGGGGGTGAGCACGTCCAGCTGCGGCGTCAACGTGCCGCGAACGTCGGCCAGCGTGGCAAAGGCAGTGACGATCAGGCTGACCGGCGAGGTCACCTTGCGCTGCTGCGCGGCGTTCTGCGGGTCGGGCCACTGGGTGCGCATGGACAGCGAATCCTTGCCCACGGGAATCGAGATGCCCAGCGCCGGGCACAGCTCCATGCCCACCGCCTTCACCGTCTGGTACAGCGCAGCGTCTTCACCGGGCTCGCCACAGGCGGCCATCCAGTTGGCCGACAGCTTGACGCGCGGCAGTTCGATCGGTGCGGCCAGCAGGTTGGTGATGGCCTCGGCCACCGCCATGCGGCCCGAAGCGGCGGCATCGATGGCGGCCAGCGGCGTGCGCTCGCCCAGGCTCATCGCCTCGCCGGCAAAGCCGCTGTAATCCGCCAGCGTCACCGCGCAATCGGCCACCGGCACCTGCCAGGGACCGACCATCTGGTCGCGGTGCGTCAGGCCGCCGACGCTGCGGTCACCGATGGTGATCAGAAAGCGTTTGGACGCCACCGTGGGGTGGCTCAGCACGTCGATCACGGCCTGCTGCAGGCTCACACCGGTCAGGTCCATCGGCACAAAGTCGCGCCGCACCGTTTGCACGTTGCGGTGCATCTTGGGCGGCTTGCCCAGCAGCACGTCCATCGGCATGCTCACCGGAGCCCCGACGCTCCCCACTTCGTGTGGTTCGCTGCCCCCCGAGGGGGCTGCGCTTGCTTGGGGCGGCCCGGCGCGGCGCGCGGCGGCTTGCTCGTCCCCATCTGCCAGCACCAGTTCGCGCGCTTCGGTGGCCACGCCGACCACTGCAAACGGGCAGCGCTCGCGCTCGCAGAAGGCCTGGAACAGCGGCAGCGAGTCGGGCGCGATGGCCAGCACATAGCGCTCCTGGCTCTCGTTGCACCAGATCTCCTTGGGCGCCAGGCCCGATTCTTCGAGCGGCACGGCACGCAGATCGAAGCGCGCGCCGCGGCCGGCGTCGTTGGTCAGCTCGGGGAAGGCATTGGACAGGCCACCGGCGCCCACGTCGTGAATGGCCAGGATCGGGTTGGCGTCGCCCTGCGCCTGGCAGTGGTTGATGACCTCCTGCGCGCGGCGCTGGATCTCGGGATTGCCGCGCTGCACCGAGTCGAAGTCCAGGTGCGACGCATTGGCGCCGGTGGCCATCGAACTGGCGGCGCTGCCGCCCATGCCGATGCGCATGCCCGGGCCGCCGAGCTGGATCAGCAGCGAGCCGGCGGGAAACTCGATCTTGCGCGTCTGCCGCGCGTCGATGCTGCCCAGACCGCCGGCAATCATGATCGGCTTGTGATAGCCGCGCTGCACGCCGCCCACGGTCTGCTCGTATTCACGGAAATAGCCCAGCAGGTTGGGCCGGCCGAATTCGTTGTTGAAGGCGGCGCCGCCCAGCGGCCCTTCGGTCATGATCTGCAGCGGGCTGGCAATGTGGTCGGGCTTGCCGCCCGGCTGGTCCGACAGGCCGCCCCACAGGCGCGACACCGTGAAACCGGTCAGACCCGCCTTGGGGCGCGAGCCCCGGCCGGTGGCGCCTTCGTCGCGGATCTCGCCGCCCGCCCCGGTCGATGCACCGGGGTACGGAGAGATCGCCGTGGGGTGGTTGTGCGTTTCCACCTTCATCAGCACATGGCTGCGGATGCTTTGTTTTTGATAGCTGGAAAGCACCCCCTGGTGCTGGGTTTCCCCAAAAAAGGCTGAAAAGTGCTGGATTTCGCCACCTTCCATCACCGAGGCGTTGTCGCTGTAGGCCACCACCGTGTGCTGCGGCGCCAGTTTGTGCGTGTTGCGGATCATCGCAAACAGCGAATCGCCCTGCGGCTGCCCGTCGATGGTGAAGCTGGCGTTGAAGATCTTGTGGCGGCAATGTTCACTGTTGGCCTGCGCAAACATCATCAGCTCGACGTCGGTCGGGTTGCGGCCCAGGCCGGTGAACGCGTTCACCAGATAGTCGATCTCGTCGTCGGCCAGCGCCAGCCCGAAGCGGGTGTTGGCCACCTCCAGCTCGGCGCGGCCGCCCGCCAGCACGTCGACATGCTCCATCGGCGCCGGCTGCAGTTCGCGAAACAGGCCCAGCGCCTGCTCGCGCGCCGCCAGCGCGCTTTCGGTCATGCGGTCGTGCAGCAGATCGGCCACCGCCTGCCATTGCGCCGGCGTCAGCTCGACGGTGCCGAACAGCCGCGGCTGCAGCGCGATGCGGTATTCGGTGATGCGCTCGATGCGCCGCAGGGCCAGGCCGCAGTTGTGGGCGATGTCGGTCGCCTTTGACGCCCAGGGTGACACCGTGCCCAGCCGCGGCGAGACCACCACCAGCGGGGCGTCCAGCCCGGCCAGGTTGTCGTATGGCTCGCCGTACTGCAGCAGCGCGGCAAATTGCTCCCGTTCGGCCGCAGTCGGCGCGGCTTCGGTCGCCACCAGATGCACATGCCGCGCCGAAAGGCCGGTGATGCGGTCGTGGATGGCCGTCAGGCGGGGGAGCAGCTGGCGGACACGGAAGGCGCTGAGTGCGTTGCCGCCCTCAAAAGCAGTGATGTGCAGGTTCACAGTGGTGGCGCGAGGTCGCGGGTTGGATCGAAATGTCCACGCCATTGCAGCGCGGAACTCGCTGCACAACGGGGCCACTCGTGGAAACCCTGATTTTAACGGGCGCTCCGGCGCGGGCCGCCCGGCGCCCTGCACCGGCGCGGACCGGGTGGGATAATCGCCATCCATGACAATCACTTACAAAGACGCGGACGGCATTGCCGGCATGCGCGTGGCCGGCCGGCTGGCCTCCGAGGTGCTCGACTACCTCACCCCTCACGTCAAACCCGGCGTGACGACCAACCAGCTGGACAAGCTGGCGCACGACTACATCACGCAGGTCCAGGGCGCGATTCCGGCGCCACTGAACTACCAGCCGGCGGGCTATGTGCCCTACCCCAAGTCGATCTGCACGTCGCTGAACCATCAGGTGTGCCACGGCATCCCGAACGACAAGCCGCTGAAGAAGGGCGACAGCCTGAACATCGACGTCACCGTCATCAAGGACGGCTGGCACGGTGACACCAGCCGCATGTTCCTGGTCGGCGAAGCCTCGATTGCGGCCAAACGCCTGGCCGCCCTCACCTATGACGCAATGTGGCACGGCATCGTGCAGGTGCGCCCCGGCGCCCATCTGGGCGACATTGGCGCAGCGATCCAGAAATTCGCCGAAGGCCACGGCTTTTCGGTGGTCCGCGAGTTCTGCGGCCATGGCATCGGCCGCGTCTTCCATGAAGAACCGCAGGTGCTGCACTACGGCCGGCCGGGCACGCTGGACGAGCTCAGGCCCGGCATGACCTTCACGATCGAGCCGATGATCAACGCCGGCCGGCGTGACATCAAGGAGCTGGGCGACGGCTGGACCATCGTCACCAAGGACCATTCGCTGTCGGCGCAATGGGAGCACACCATCCTGGTCACCGAGACCGGCTACGAAGTGCTGACCGTGTCGGCCGGCACGCCGCCGCCGCCCGCGTTCGTCAAGGCATGAGGGGCGCAACGGTGACGCCTGGCCGCCACCGCGCAGGGCCCTGCTGATGCCGCCCCTGCCCGCTTCCGATCTGCAGCAGCTTCGCGACGGCTATCGCGCCGACAAGGAACGCCTGATGGAGTCGCTGCGCTCGCGCGGCGCCTTTGCCCGGGGCCTGCGCGCGACGCTGCGCCAGCTTTCGGCGCTGGCCGACAGGCTGCTGCTGTCACTGTGGCAGCAGGCGGGCTTCGAGGTGCCATTCGCGCTGGTCGCGGTGGGCGGTTTTGGCCGGGGCGAGCTGTTCCCGCGCTCCGACGTCGACGTGCTGCTGCTGATGCCGCCCGGCCAGTCGCCCGAGACCAACCCGGTCCTGAAGTCGCGCATCGAGGCCTTCATCGGCAGCTGCTGGGACACCGGGCTGGAGATCGGCTCCAGCGTGCGCTCGCTCGAAGAGTGCCTGAAGATGGCGGCGCAGGACGTCACGGTGCAGACCGCGCTTCTCGAATCGCGCCTGATCGCCGGCAACGAGGCGCTCTTCCAGGAATTCCAGCAGCGCTTCATGGCGGCGATGGACCCGCGCGCGTTCTTCGTGGCCAAGAAGCTGGAGATGCGCCAGCGCCATCACAAATTTGAAAACACACCCTACGCGCTGGAACCCAACTGCAAGGAGTCGCCCGGCGGTCTGCGCGACCTGCAAGTGATCCTGTGGGTGGCCCGCGCCGCCGGTTTCGGCGCCAGCTGGGAAGAACTGGCCCGCAACGGCCTGGCCACGCCGTTTGAAGTGCAGCAGATCAAGCGCAACGAGTCGCTGCTGTCGCTGATCCGCGCGCGGCTGCACCTGATTGCGGGCCGGCGCGAAGACCGGCTGGTGTTCGACCTGCAGGCGGCAGTGGCCAGTTCGTTCGGCTACACCGATGAATTCGCCGCCAATGGCCGGCTGGCGATGCGTGCCAGCGAAGTGCTGATGCGCCGCTACTACTGGAGCGCCAAGGCCGTGGCCCAGCTCAACCAGGTGCTGCTGCTGAACATCGAGGAGCGGCTGAACCCCAGCCAGCACGAACTGCGGCCGATCAATCCGCGCTTTTCCGACAAGGACGGCCTGCTGGAAGTCACCAGCGACGACCTGTACCTGCGCGAGCCCCACGCCATCCTGGAGACCTTTCTGGTCTTCGAGAACACCGTGGGCATCGTCGGCCTGTCCGCTCGCACACTGCGGGCGCTGTACAACGCCCGGCGCATGATGGACAGCACGTTCCGCAGCGACCCGGTGAACCGTGCCACCTTCATGGCCATCCTGAACGAGCCCATCGGCATCACGCATGCGATGCGGCTGATGAACGAAACCTCGGTGCTGGGGCGCTACCTCTGGGTGTTCCGCCGCATCGTCGGCCAGATGCAGCACGATTTGTTTCACGTCTATACCGTGGACCAGCACATCCTGATGGTGCTGCGCAACGTTCGGCGCTTCTTCATCGCCGAGCACGCGCACGAATACCCGTTCTGCTCGCAACTGGCGGCCGGCTGGGACAAGCCCTGGGTGCTATACGTTGCGGCGCTGTTCCACGACATCGCCAAGGGGCGCGGCGGCGACCATTCGGTGCTGGGCACACGCGACGCCCGCGCGTTCTGCCGGCAGCACGGCATCAGCCGCGACGACACCCAGATGATCGAGTTTCTGGTGCACGAGCACCTGACCATGAGCCGGATCGCCCAGAAGGAAGACCTCAGCGACCCGCAGGTGATCAACGACTTTGCCAGGAAAGTGGGCGACGAGCGGCACCTGACGGCGCTGTACCTGCTGACGGTGGCCGACATCCGCGGCACCAGCCCCAAGGTCTGGAACGCCTGGAAAAGCAAGCTGCTGCACGACCTGTACCGCTACACCTTGCGGGTGCTCGGTGGCCACGAGGCCGACCCGCATGCCGAGATCGAACTGCGCAAGCGCGAGGCACTGGTCAAGCTCGCGCTGCATGCCCAGCGCCACGAGAGCCACAAGGCCTTGTGGGATACGCTGGACGTCGGCTATTTCATGCGCCACGATGCCTCCGACATCGCCTGGCACACCCGTCACCTGTCACGCCACGTGCTGGCCGCGCCGCCCAAGGGCGAAGCCGCCACCGGCAAGACCATCGTGCGGGCCCGCAACAGCCCGGTCGGCGAAGGCCTGCAGGTGCTGGTCTATGCGCCCGACCAGCCCGACCTGTTCGCCCGCATCTGTGGCTACTTCGACGGCGCGGGCTTCAGCATTCTGGACGCGAAGATCCACACCACCAACAACGGCTACGCGCTCGACACCTTCCAGGTCGTCACCTCGCTGATTCCCGAGCACTACCGCGAACTGATCAACATGGTCGAGTCGCAACTCGCGCAGACCGTCGAGGAACGCGGCCCGCTGCCACCGCCGAACCGGGGCCGCGTCTCGCGCCGGGTCAGGAGCTTCCCGGTGGCGCCGCGGGTCGATCTGCGCCCTGACGAAAAAGCCCAGCGCTGGCTGCTGTCGGTCTCTGCCAGCGACCGGCCCGGCCTGCTCTACGGCGTGGCGCGCATCCTGGCCGAACACAAGATCAACCTGCTGCTGGCCAAGGTGACCACGCTGGGCGAGCGCGTCGAAGATACCTTCCTGATCGACGGGCCCGAGTTGCAGCACGGCAAAGGCCAGATCGCGATGGAGACCGAACTGCTGGCGGCGCTGGTCACCTGAGCTGCCGCACGCCCGAGCCTGCGTGCAGTCTCCGCTCAGTCATCAATCAATAGCAACAACGCACGATTTGACGCTGGCTGATGGCCAAAATGGCTTGAAAAAGTCGGTTTCAGTCGTCAGGGGGTAGCGGCTGACCAGCGAACAAAACCTCGGTGAAACCGAAGCGGCTGAAGTCGCGTACGCGCATCGGGTAGAGCTTGCCGATCAGGTGGTCGCACTCGTGCTGCACCACGCGGGCGTGAAAGCCGTCCACGGTGCGCTCCAAAGGGTCGCCATACGGATCGAAACCGCTGTAGCGGATGCGCTTGAAACGCGGCACCATGCCGCGCAGGCCCGGCACCGACAGGCAACCTTCCCAGCCGTCTTCTTCTTCTTCGTCCAGCGGCGTGATCACCGGGTTGAGCAGCACCGTGCGCGGCACCAGCGGCGCTTCCGGGTAGCGCGGATTGACCGCGTCGGTGCCGAAGATCACCAGTTGCAGATCGACGCCGATCTGCGGCGCGGCCAGCCCGGCGCCGTCGACCGACGCCATCGTCTCGAACATGTCGCGCACCAGCGTGTGCAGCGGGTCGCTGTCAAACGCCGCCTGGGGCACCGGTTTGGCAATGCGCAGCAGGCGCGGATCGCCCATCTTCAAAATTTCGTGAATCGTCACGGCACCGCCCCTTTCAAAAGTTCCAGCATGCCCGCCTCGTCCAGCACCGGAATGCCCAGCGCCAGCGCCTTTTCCAGCTTGCTGCCGGCCTCTGTGCCAGCCACCACATAGTGGGTCTTCTTGCTGACCGATCCGGCCACCTTGGCGCCGGCGGCTTCCAGCAGGTCTTTGGCTTCATCCCGGCTCAGCGTTGGCAGCGTGCCGGTGAGCACCACCGTCTGGCCGGCCAGCGGCTGCGGGGCACGCGCGGCGGGCTCGCCTTCGGGCCAAGTCAGGCCACACGCGCGCAGCTGCTCGACCACCTCGCGGTTGTGCGGCTGCTGAAAGAAGGTGTGGACGCTCTGCGCGACCACCGGCCCGATGTCGCTGACTTCACAAAGCTGTTCGACGCTGGCGGCCATGACGGCGTCCAGCGTGCCGAAGTGGCGCGCCAGCTCCTTGGCTGTGGCCTCGCCCACATGGCGGATACCCAGGCCGAACAGAAAGCGCGGCAGGGTCGTCTGTTTGGACTTCTCCAGCGCCTGCAGGATGTTCTGGCCCGACTTTTCGGCCATGCGCGCCAGCCCGGTCAGCGCCACCAGGCCCAGCCGGTACAGGTCGGGCAAGGTGCGCACGATGCCGCCGTCCACCAGCTGGTCGACCAGTTTGTCGCCCAGCCCTTCGATCTCGACCGCCCGGCGCTGCGCAAAGTGCAGGATGGCCTGTTTGCGCTGTGCGCTGCAGAACAGCCCGCCAGTGCAGCGGTGATTGGCCTCACCCTTTTCCCGCACCACCGCACTGGCGCAGATCGGGCAGCGCCGGGGCATGCGGAAGTTGGGAACATAGGGTTGGCGCGGCGCGTGGCCGGGGCTGGACAGCATGGCTCGGGCTGAATCAGTGGTCGATGGCACCCGCCCCACCACCTCCGGAATCACGTCGCCGGCGCGCCGCACGATGACCCGGTCGCCCACCCGCACATCCTTGTTGCGAACCTCGAACAGGTTGTGCAGCGTGGCATTGGTCACGGTCACGCCGCCGACGAACACCGGTGCGAGCTTGGCCACCGGCGTGAGCTTGCCGGTGCGGCCGACCTGGATGTCAATGGCCAGCACGGTGGTCAGCTGCTCCTGCGCCGGGTACTTGTGCGCGACGGCCCAGCGCGGCTCGCGCGTGACGAAGCCCAGCCGCCGCTGCAGCGACAGGCTGTCGACCTTGTAAACCACCCCGTCGATGTCATAGGGAAGGCTGTCGCGCAAGGCGCCGATGCGTGCGTGGTACGCTGCCAATTCCGCAGCGCCAAACACCCGTTCGACGCTGGCTGCAACCGGAAAACCCCAGGATTTGAGCGTTTGCAGCAGCTCCAGGTGGCTGTCAAATTGTGGACCGCCCTGCTCCGGCGGCGTGATGGCGCCCAGCCCGTAGGCAAAGAAACTGAGCGGCCGCTGTGCCGCGATGGCCGGGTCGAGCTGGCGCACCGCGCCGGCTGCCGCGTTGCGCGGGTTCACAAACGACTTGTCGCCTTTCTCGCGCTGGCGCGCGTTCAGGGCGTCGAAGTCGTCGCGCCGCATGTAGACCTCGCCGCGCACCTCCAGCAAGGGCGGAACAGGGGGCAGCGACCCGTGCAACGGCAGAGCGTGGGGGCTTGATATCCGCAGTGGAATCTGCCCGATGGTGCGCACGTTCTGCGTGACTTCCTCGCCCACTTCGCCGTCGCCGCGCGTGGCGGCCTGCACCAGCACGCCGTCTTCGTAGCGCAGGCTCATCGCGAGTCCGTCGAACTTGGGCTCCGCCACGTATTCGACCGGCGGATCCGCCTCGCCCAGACCGAGTTCGCGGCGCACGCGGGCATCAAAAGCGGTGGCGCCGCTGGCCTGGGTGTCGGTCTCGGTGCGGATGCTGAGCATCGGCACCGTGTGGCGCACGCTGGCAAATCCCTCCAGCAGGCGGCCACCGACGCGCTGGGTCGGTGAGTCGGGCGTCTGCAGGTCCGGATGCGCTGCTTCAAGCGCCTGCAATTCCTGAAACAACCGGTCGTATTCGGCGTCCGGAATCGCCGGGTCGTCCAGCGTGTAATAGCGCCAGGCGTGATGGTTCAGCTGTTCACGCAGCGCCTTTGCCCGCGCGGCCGCCGCGTCGGGCGGGCCACCGGCGGCGGCGCCGGATTCGTTCCCGGATGCCATCGTCATGCGCCCTCAGGTCCGGCCGGGCGACTCAGGAAAACAGCCGGCGCGCCTGTGGCGATCCGGCCGACAGATCGTGCGCGTCCAGCGTGTCATAGAGCTTTTCGAGGTCAGCACCGATCACGTCCAGCGATTCGGCAGCGATGGGTTGACCCAGATCGTCGGTGATCAGGCCGTCCATGCTGGCGGCCAGCGCGATCGCCGTCTCGCGCAGGCGCACGAAGGGCTGCGCGGTCCGGCTCACCTGCGGCACGTCCAGCGTCAGCGTCAGCGACCGGATGGCCGACTGCTCGGGATCTTCGGCCAGCGCCGCCTGGGTATCGAACGACAGGCCGAGCAACGGCGGCAGGCCCGGCTCGCCGGCCGGCAGCACCATGCGCCCTGGCAACATGCCAGCCACAAAACCCAGCCGCGCCGCGTGCTGCTGCACGTAGCCCGGACTCCACGCCGCATGGCGCGCCCGCAGCACAAAACCCAGGTGCGCATCGTGCTCGCTGGCGAACTGGTCGAGTTCGCGTGCGCGGGCCACCTGCTCGATCATGTCGGGGAAATCCGGCGCACCGTTGACGGCGTCGGCAAATTCCTGAGTCTTGATGACGAACTCGGAAAACTCGATCTCGTTGAGGTGGCCGGTGCGGTTGGCCAGTTGCACGCCGGCCTGGAAGGCGCGGTAGCGCTGGCCGGCCACCGGGAACTCCCATTCCCCGCTGGCGTCGTTCTGGCCTTCGATCGCAAAAGGTTTGGCGCCTGCCCGCCGGGTCGGCGGCATCGCGGCCAGCGCGGCATCGCCCGAGACCACCCCTTCAAGCGCGACCGGTGCGATCACGTCAATCAGCGCGTCCAGCCCCGGCCGGCGCTCCGGCGTGGCCACCGGCAGCGGTGGCAGGGGCCCGTCAAAGCCGGGCTCCAGGCGGGCCGTTTCGTCCGGCGCCGGGCCGTCCGCGCCGCCGGCGGCGGCCGGTTCACTGTCGGGTTGCGGTTGCAGTGGCTTGTTGCGGCGCGACTTCCAGGCGCCATGCGCCACCACGCCGGCCAGCACCAGCCCTCCTGCCACTGCCAGACCGATTTGCAGCGAGCTCATGCGTTTGTCACCTCTGGATTCACGTTGAATGTTCCTTCGAGCGCCCGGGCGTTGGCTTCGTCACGACCGACTCAGGCGGCGTCGGTCATGCCGACCGCCGCTTCCATGTCGACCGCCACGATGCGCGACACGCCCTGCTCCTGCATCGTCACACCGATCAGCTGCTCGGCCATTTCCATCGCGATCTTGTTGTGACTGATGAACAGGAACTGCGTTTCGCGCGCCATGCTGCGCACCAGTTTGGCATATCGCTCGGTGTTGGCGTCGTCCAGCGGCGCGTCCACCTCGTCGAGCAGACAGAAAGGCGCCGGATTGAGCTGGAAGATGGCAAACACCAGCGCAATCGCGGTCAGCGCCTTTTCCCCGCCGGACAGCAGGTGAATGGTCTGGTTCTTCTTGCCCGGCGGCTGCGCCATCACCTGCACGCCGGAGTCGAGAATCTCGCCGCCGGTCATCACCAGCCGTGCATTGCCGCCGCCGAACAATTCGGGGAACATTCGGCCGAAGTGCTCGTTCACGGTGTTGAAGGTCTGGCCAAGCATTTCGCGGGTTTCAGCGTCGATCTTGCGGATCGCGTCTTCCAGCGTGGTCATGGCCTCGGTCAGATCGGCGGTCTGCGCGTCCAGGAACTGCTTGCGTTCGCGCGCCGTCGCCAGTTCGTCCAGAGCGGCCAGGTTGACCGGGCCCAGCGCGTTGATTTCGCGGTGCAGCCGGTCGATCTCGCCGGGCAGGCCGGCCAGGCGCAGCTTGCCTTCGGCCACCGACTCGGCCAGCGCGGCCAGGTCGGCCTGCGCGTCGGCCAGCAGCTGGTCGTATTGTTCCAGGCCCAGCCGCGCCGCCTGCTCCTTCAGCTGCAGATCGGTGATGCGCTGGCGCATCGGTTCGAGCTCGCGTTCAAGCTTCAGGCGCCGCTCGTCGCTGGCCCGCAGTCGCGCGGTCAGGTCGTCGTAGCTGCTGCGCCGCTGGCCCAGTTCGGCCTCACGTGCAACTTTCAATGTCAGCGCGTCCTGCAACCCCGCCTGCGCGGCCGCATCGGTCAGGCGCGAGAGTTCGTCGCGGGCGCGCGCCTCTTCCTGCTCGATGCCGGCGGTTTGCTGCGTGGCGGTTTCCATCGCCCGCGCCAGTTCGGCCAGCCGGGCCTGCAGGCTGCGCCGGGCAAAAGCGGCCTCTTGCGCCTGACGCTCCAGCCCCCGCTGCTGCTCGCGGCTGGCGCCCAGCTGGCGCTCGGCCTCTATGACCCGCTCGTCCAGCTGCGCATGGCGCTCCTGGCTGTCGGCCAGCTGCATGTCCAGCGACTCGAAGCGCGCTTCGGCGGTGACGCGGCGCTCCTGCAGCGCCTCCAGCTGGGCATCGATCTCGCCCAGATCGGCCTCGATCTGCTGACTGCGGGCGCGCGACTGCTCGGCCTGCTGGTTCAGGCGCAGGGTCTCCACCTGGCTGGCATGCGCGCGCTCGCGCGCTTCCGATGCCTCGCGCCGCGCTGACGTCAGGCGCTGAGCGGCATCGGCATAGGCAGTCTCGGCCCGCACCAGCGCGGCCCTGGCCTCTTCGCCAATCAGCGACTGCGCTTTGAGCTGACGTTCGAGGTTCTCGATTTCCTGGGCCCGCGCCAGCAGGCCGGCCTGCTCGTTGTCGGGTGCGTAAAAACTGACACTGTGCGGGCCCACGGCGTGGCCGCCCTGCACGTAGATGACCTCGCCCGGTTGCAGGCGCTCGCGCGCGGCGAGCGCTTCGTCCAGGCTGGCGGCGGTGTAGCAGCCGCTGAGCCAGTCAGCCAGCAGCGCCGACTGCGAGGCGTCACCCAGCCGCAGCAGGTCGGACAGGCGCGGCAGCGCGCTCGCGCCGGCGGGCGCCGCCACCGGCGGCGGGTGGTAGAAGGCCAGCCGGGCCGGCGGCGCGTCGGCGGCAAAAGCACGCACCAGTTCGAGGCGCGAGACTTCCAGCGCACCCAGGCGCTCGCGCAGAGCGGCTTCGAGGGCGTTTTCCCACCCGCTCTGGATGTGCAGCCGGCTCCACAGGCCCTGCAGACCGTCGAGCCCGTGCCGGGTCAGCCAGGGCTTGAGCTTGCCGTCGATGCGGACCTTGTCCTGCAGCGCCTTCAGTGCGTCGAGCCGCGCCGCCAGCGCCGCCTGGCGGCCGCTTTCCTCGTTGGCTGCCTGCTGGCGTTTGCGCCGGTCGTCGTCCAGCTGCGGTACCTGCTCCTGCAACTCGTGCAGGCGGGCATCGGCGGTCTCGGCGGCCTCGGTCAGCTGCGCCAGTTGCTGGTTGAGCTGGGTCAGGCGTTGCTCGTCAGGCGCCGACAGCGACTGGCGGTCGGCGCTCAGCCGGTCGCGCCGCTGCGCCAGCTGGCGCGATTGTTCTTCGATGTGGCGCTGCTCGGCTGCCAGCACCTGCAGCTGCTGCTGCACCTCGTTGACGCTGGTGCGCTGGGCGTTTGCGCGACCCTGAGCCTGGCGCAGCGCGTCTTCCAGATCGGGCAGAACGCCAGCCTGCTCTTCGAGCCGCGCGTTCAGCGTTTCGGCCGACTCTTCGGCCTGCCCGGCCTGGATGGTCAGGCTTTCGCTCTCGGTCTGGGCGTCGGTGTGGCGGGCGGCCCACTGCGCGGTCTGCTCCTGCAACTGGCGCAGGCGCTGCTCGACGCGCTGGCGGCCTTCGACGACAAAGCGGATCTCGGCTTCGAGCCGGCCCACCTCGGCGCTTGCCTCGTACAAGCGCCCTTGCGCCTGGTTGACCTGGTCGCCGGCGTCGTAATGCGCCTGGCGCACGGTCTCCAGTTCGGACTCGACCTGGCGCAGCTCGGCCACGCGCGCTTCCAGCGCATTGACGGCCTGGTCGGCGTCGGCCTTCAGCCGGTGCTGCTCGGCGTCGCTCTCGGCGCGCTTGAGAAACCACAGCTGGTTCTGTTTCAGCGTCGCATCGGCCTGCAGCCTCTGGTAGCGCTGCGCGACCTCGGCCTGCTTTTCGAGCTTTTCGAGGTTGGCATTGAGCTCGCGCAGGATGTCTTCGACGCGGGTCAGGTTCTCGCGCGTGTCGCTCAGGCGGTTTTCGGTCTCGCGCCGCCGCTCCTTGTAGCGCGAGACGCCAGCTGCTTCTTCAAGGAACAGCCGCAGCTCTTCCGGGCGCGACTCGATGATGCGGCTGATGGTGCCCTGACCGATGATGGCGTAGGCACGCGGCCCCAGGCCGGTGCCCAGGAACACGTCGTGCACGTCGCGCCGGCGCACCGGCTGGTTGTTGATGTAGTAGCTGCTGGTGCCGTCGCGCGTCAGCACGCGCTTGACAGCGATCTCGGCAAACTGGCCCCACTGGCCGCCGGCGCGGTGGTCGGCATTGTCAAACACCAGCTCCACGCTGGCGCGGCTGGCGGGTTTGCGGGTGTTGGTGCCGTTGAAGATGACGTCCTGCATCGACTCGCCGCGCAGCTCGCTGGCGCGGCTTTCGCCCAGCACCCAGCGCACCGCATCCATGATGTTGGACTTGCCGCAGCCGTTGGGACCCACCACGCCGACCAGCTGGCCGGGCAGCAGAAAATTGGTGGGCTCGGAAAAGGATTTGAACCCTGATAACTTGATCGAATTGAGACGCACCGGACGTGTCCGTCAATGGCCGGCGAAAGGCCAGGCTGTTGGATTCAAAAGAAATGCCGGCGGCAGACGGGCAGCCGGACACCGCAGATGATACCGTGCAGCCTTCCGGGCCAGCGGCCCGACCCGGATGCTCTGTTTTCCATAGCTTTTATGCACCATCTGACGCTGGATTGATCCTGTTTTTGCGGTTTTTCTGGCTGAAACAGCCGTCGACCCCCTTGCGCTGGCGGAGCGGGGATAATCGCCATCCATGAATCCCCTGCTGTCCCGGCTCCAGCCCTACCCGTTCGAGCGTCTGCGCCTGCTGTTCGAAGGCGTGACGCCCGACCCCCGCCACGTGCCGGTCAGCCTGGGCATCGGCGAGCCGCGGCACGAGACCCCGCTGTTCATCCGCGACGCCCTGGCCGCCGCGCTGAAAGACGGGCTGTCGAGTTACCCGGCCACCGCCGGCAGCGCGCCATTGCGCGAAGCCTGCGCCGCCTGGCTGCAGCGCCGTTACGGTTTGACGCTGGACCCGGCCACGCAGGTGCTGCCGGTCAATGGCTCGCGCGAGGCACTGTTCGCGCTGGCGCAGACCGTCATCGACCCCTCGGGGAGCGACGCCACCGTGGTGCTGCCCAATCCGTTCTACCAGATCTACGAAGGCGCCACCCTGCTGGGTGGGGCGCAGCCTTACTACGCACCCAGTGATCCGGCGCGCAATTTTGCGGTGGACTGGGACAGCGTGCCCGACGCCGTTTGGGCAAAGACGCAACTGCTGTTCGTCTGCTCGCCCGGCAACCCCACCGGTGCGGTGATGCCGCTGTCCGAGTGGGAAAAGCTGTTTGCGCTGTCCGACCGGCACGACTTCGTCATTGCGTCGGACGAGTGTTACAGCGAAATCTATTTCCGCGAGGAGCCGCCGCTCGGTGGCCTGGAGGCGGCTGCAAAGCTGGGCCGCAGCGACTTTCGCAACCTGATTGCGCTGACCAGCCTGTCCAAACGCAGCAACGTGCCCGGCCTGCGCAGCGGGTTTGTCGCCGGCGACGCCGCGCTGATCCGCCCTTTCCTGCTGTACCGCACCTATCACGGCAGCGCGATGAGTCCGGTGGTGCAGGCGGCCAGCATCGCCGCCTGGGGCGATGAGGTGCATGTGGAGGAAAACCGGCGCCTGTACCGCGAAAAATTCGCCCAGGTCACGCCGATGCTCGAGAGCGTGCTCGACGTGCGCCTGCCCGATGCCGCCTTTTACCTTTGGGCCGGCGTACCGCCGGCCTGGGACGGCGATGACACCGCTTTCGCCCGGGAACTCTTCACTCAATACAATGTGACGGTGCTGCCCGGCAGCTACCTTGCGCGCGAATCGGCCGGCCACAACCCCGGCCGGGGCCGCGTCCGAATGGCGTTGGTTGCCGAAACCGCCGAGTGTGTGGAAGCGGCCAGCCGCATCGTCCAGTTTGTGCAATCCCGGGGCTGATCCGCCCCCCTCTCCCGACCGACCCCGAAATGACCCAAGCCCTCCAGACCCTGATCGACAACGCGTGGGAAAACCGCGCCAGCCTCTCCGCCGCCTCTGCACCGGCCGAAATCCGCGATGCGGTTGAGCATGTGATCGCCGAACTCGACGCCGGCCGCCTGCGCGTGGCCACCCGCGAGTCCGTCGGCAAATGGACCGTGCACCAGTGGATCAAAAAAGCCGTGCTGCTGTCTTTCCGCCTGCGCGACAACGAGATCATCCAGTCGGGCGACCTGGGCTTTTACGACAAGGTTCCCACCAAGTTCTCCGGCCTGAGCGCCGACGAAATGAAGGCGACCGGCGTGCGGGTGGTACCGCCGGCCGTGGCGCGCCGGGGCAGCTTTGTGGCCAGGGGCGCGATCCTGATGCCCAGCTACGTGAACATCGGCGCCTATGTGGACGAGTCGACGATGGTCGACACCTGGGCCACGGTGGGTTCCTGCGCGCAGATCGGCAAGAATGTGCACCTGTCGGGCGGTGTCGGCATCGGCGGCGTGCTCGAACCGGTGCAGGCCGGCCCGACCATCATTGAAGACAACTGCTTCATCGGCGCCCGCTCCGAAGTGGTGGAAGGCGTGATCGTCGAAGAAAACTCCGTGATCTCGATGGGCGTCTACATCGGTCAGAGCACCAAAATCTACGACCGTGCCACCGGCGAGGTCACCTACGGCCGCATCCCTGCCGGTTCGGTGGTGGTGTCGGGCAACCTGCCCAGCGCCGACGGCAAGTACAGCCTGTACTGCGCGGTCATCGTCAAGCGCGTAGACGCGCAGACGCGCGCCAAGACCAGCCTCAATGACCTGCTGCGCGATTGATCTCGGCGGTCGCCACGGCGGCTGCGCGGCTTGGGCCGGTCTTGCGTTCGGGCCCGCAATGGCTCAGCATGGCATTTGTGTGAGACACCGAGGAGTCGAGTCATGAGCATGATGGACCGCATTCTTCGCCTGATGGCGGAGCGCAAGGCGTCGGACGTCTACCTGTCAGCGCATTCGCCGGCGATCATCAAGATCAATGGCAACTGCATTGCGATGAACAGCCAGGTGCTGCCTGTTGAAGCCACGCTGAATCTGCTGATGGAGGTCGTCCCTCCCAACCGCATCGAAGAACTGAAGGAAACCGGCGAGCTGAACATGGCGATTCCGCTGGCCGACGTCGGCAATTTCCGCCTGAGCGCGATGCGCCAGCGCGGCACCTATGCCGCCGTCATCCGCTACATCTCCAGCGACATTCCGGCGCTCGCAACGCTGAACCTGCCACCGATCCTGAACGATCTGGTCAGCGAGAAGCGTGGCCTGATCCTGATGGTCGGCGCCACCGGCGCGGGCAAGTCGACCACGCTGGCATCGATGCTGGACCATCGCAACGAAAACCAGCCCGGGCACATCCTGACCATCGAAGACCCGGTCGAATTCATCTTTCGCAACAAGAAATCCGTGGTGAACCAGCGCGAGGTGGGCAGCGACACTCAGTCGCTGGCCATCGGCCTGAAGAACGCGCTGCGCCAGGCGCCCGATGTGATCATGATCGGCGAGATCCGAGATCGCGAGACCATGTCGGCCTCCATCGCCTACGCGCAATCGGGCCACCTGTGCCTGGCGACGATGCACGCCAACAACAGCTACCAGGCGCTGAACCGCATCCTGAGCTTCTACCCGGCCGAGGTGCGCCCCACCATGCTGGGGGACCTGGCGTCCGCCCTGAAGGCCATCGTCTCGCAGCGGCTGCTGCGCACCGTGCACAACACCCGCGTACCGGCGGTGGAGGTCATGCTCAACAGCCGGCTGATCGCCGAACTGATTGAAATGGGCGACTTCTCCGCCATCAAGGAGAACATGAACAACGCGCTGGCGGAAGGGTCGCAGACGTTCGAGCAGGACATCGCCCGTCTGATCACAGAGGGCAAGATCGACCGCAAGGAAGGCATTGCCCACGCCGACTCCCCGACCAACCTGATGTGGCGGCTGCAAAACGACTTCTCCAAGAAGGAACTGCCCGATGAAGCCGAACACCAGAGCGACGAGCCGTCGTTCACCGACATCACGCTTGACGTCTACCAGGGCGGTCACGAGCCGCCTGCCAAACCGGCGGTGAAACCGGCGGCCGGTTCACCGGCCTAGATCGTCGCTGGCTTCGCGTCGCAGCCATCCGTCATTTACATACTCTGCGGCCCACCGGGCCGCGCCTGCCATGTCCGCCACACTGCGCCTTGCTGAACAACTGATTTCCATGCCGTCGGTCACGCCGGAAGACGGCGGCTGCCTGGACCTGATCGTCTCGCGGCTGACGCCGCTGGGCTTTGCCTGTGAGCTGATCGAGAGCGGCCCCCCGGACTTCCGGGTGCGAAATTTGTGGGCAAAACGCCTCCCAGCCAGCGTCGACCAGTCGCCTTCGGCTACAAAAACCATTGCTTTTGCCGGCCATGTCGACGTCGTGCCGACCGGTCCGCTCGCGCAGTGGACCACCGACCCGTTCACGCCCTCGCACCGTGACGGCAAGCTCTTTGGGCGCGGCGCCAGCGACATGAAGACTTCGCTGGCCGCGATGGTGGTTGCGGTGGAAGAATTCGTTTCGGCGCGGCCGGCTTCACCGCTGACCATCGCCTTTCTACTGACCAGCGACGAGGAAGGCCCGGCGACCGACGGCACCGTGGTGGTCTGCGAGATGCTGAAAACCCGCGTCGACACGCCCGACTTCTGCATCGTCGGCGAGCCAACCTCGATCGAGCGAACCGGCGACATGATCAAGAACGGCCGGCGCGGCACCATGAGCGGCAAGCTCGTCGTCAAGGGAATCCAGGGGCATATCGCCTACCCGCATCTGGCACGCAACCCGATTCACGAGCTGGCGCCTGCGCTGGCCGAGCTGGTGGCCACGCAGTGGGACGCCGGCAACGACTATTTCCCGCCGACCACCTGGCAGGTCAGCAACATCCATGGCGGCACCGGCGCCAGTAACGTGATCCCCGGCGAAGTGGTGGTCGACTTCAACTTCCGCTTCAGCACCGAATCGACGCCAGAAGACCTGCAGACCCGCCTGACCAAAGTGCTGCAGCGCCACAGGATCGAGCACACGCTGACCTGGACCGTTGGCGGCCTGCCCTTCCTCACGCCACCGGGCACGCTGGTGGCGGCAGTGCAGCAGGCCATTCGCGACGAAGCGGGCATCGAAACCCAGCTGTCGACCACCGGCGGCACCAGCGACGGACGCTTCATCGCGCGGATCTGCCCGCAGGTGATCGAGCTCGGCCCTACCAATGCCACCATTCACAAGATCGACGAATGCCTGCCGGTGGCCGATATCGAACCGCTGAAAAACATCTACCGGCGCGTGCTCGAGCACCTGGATGACGGGCTGGCGCGATGAGCGGGCAACCGACCACCGTGATCGGGCTGATCGACGACGCAGCCCGCCAACTGGCCGCCGCCGGCGTGAGCTTCGGCCACGGCACAACCAACGCTGAAGACGAGGCCGCCTGGCTGGTGCTGTGGAAGCTGGGCCTGCCACTGGATACCGATCTGGAAGGCCCGTTGTCGATGGCCGATGAACCCGTGGACGCCGAGAAAGCCGGCGCGGTGGCCGATCTGGTGCGTGCGCGCATCGAGCGCCGCGTACCTGCCGCCTACCTGACGCGCGAAGCCTGGCTGCAAGGCCTGCCGTTTTACGTGGACGAGCGCGTCATCGTGCCGCGCAGCCTGATTGCCGAACTGCTGGCCCACCCCGAGTTCGGCGGCAGCATCGACCCTTGGCTGAGCGCACACACGCGCTCGGTGCTGGACCTGTGCACCGGCAACGGCAGTCTTTCGATCCTGGCAGCGCTGACCTGGCCGGACGTGGTGGTCGACGCCAGTGACCTGTCAACCGACGCGCTGGCGGTGGCTCGCATCAACGTGGAGCGCCACGGCCTGCAGCCGCGCGTGCAGCTGATCCGCTCCGATGGTTTCGCCGCCCTGCCCGGCCGTTACGACCTGATCCTGTGCAACCCGCCTTATGTCAACGCCGCCAGCATGCACGACCTGCCGGCGGAATTCCTGGCCGAACCGGCGCTGGCGCTGGCCGGTGGCACCGATGGCATGGATTTCATCCGGAAGCTGCTCGCCGACGCGCCGGACCACATGAACGACGACGCGGTTCTGGTGCTGGAAATCGGCAACGAACGCGATCATTTTGAAACCGCTTTCCCCCAGCTTGAAGCCGTCTGGCTCGAAACCAGTGCCGGCGACGACCAGGTGCTGCTGCTGACACGGGAATCGCTGCTGGCGTGGAACAGTTCCGCACCGGCGAACACCAACCCTGCATGATCACCCTCAAGAACGTCACCCTTCGCCGCAGCGCGAAGGTCCTGCTCGACAACGTCTCGCTGACCCTGAATCCGGGCGAAAAAGTGGGTCTGGTCGGCCGCAATGGCGCCGGCAAATCCACCCTGTTCGGCCTGTTCAACGGCAGCCTGCACGAGGACGCCGGCGATTTTTCGCTGCCCAGACACTGGCGCATGGGTCAGGTCGCGCAGAACATGCCCGAGACCGACGAGTCCGCCACCGACTTCGTGCTGGGCGGCGATACCCGGCTAATGGAACTGAAAGAGGCGCTGACGGCGGCCGAAGCCAGCGACGACGGCATGGCCATCGCTCACGCCTACACCGATCTGGCCGACGCCGGTGAGCACGACGCCGTGCCGCGCGCGCAGGCGCTGATCCTCGGGTTGGGCTTCAAGGTCAGCGAACTCGATGCGCCGGTGAACAGCTTTTCCGGCGGCTGGCGCATGCGGCTACAGCTCGCGCGCGCACTGATGTGCCCCAGCGACCTGCTGCTGCTGGACGAACCCACCAACCACCTGGACCTGGATGCGCTGGTCTGGCTGGAAGCCTGGCTCAAGCGTTATGAAGGCACGCTGATCGTCATCAGCCACGACCGCGAGTTTCTCGACGCGGTGACCAACGTTACCGTGCACATCGACAACCAGCAGCTCACCCGCTATGGCGGCAACTACAGCGAGTTTGAAACCCTTCGCGCGCAGCAGATCGAGCTGCAGCAGGCCACGTTCAGCAAGCAGCAGGACAAGATCGCGCACCTGCAGAAATTCATCGACCGCTTCAAGGCCAAAGCCAGCAAGGCCAAGCAGGCGCAAAGCAGGGTCAAGGCCCTGGAGCGAATGGAAAAGATCGCACCGGTGCTGGCCGCCGCCGACTTCAACTTCGAGTTCAAGGAGCCGGCCAACCTGCCCAACCCGATGCTG
>JACSRS010000130.1 GCA_014879655.1 Burkholderiaceae bacterium | reverse complement strand
GCGCCGTCTGGTACTGCATGAACTTGCCCATGTCGTTGCCGACCATGCCCATGCCGATCTTCTGGTCCATGATCTTCTGCAGCTCTTCGGGCAGCGAGAGGTTCTGCACCGTCATCACTTCGAGCTTCAGGCCGATCTTGCCGAACTCGGGCGCCAGCTGCGTGGTCAGCACCTCGGCAAACTTGAGCTGGTTGGCGGCCAGGTCCAGAAACGGAATGCCGCTGGAGGCAATGGCCGCGCTGATGTTCTGCAGCACCAGACCGCGCAGCTGGCCGTCCAGGTCCTGCACGTTGTAGCTTTCGCGGGTGCCCGAAATCTCGGTGTGGAACAGCTTGGGGTCGGCCACGCGGTAGCTGTAGTTGCCAAAGGCGCGCAGGCGCACCGCGCCGAAGTCGGCGTCGCGGATCGTGATGGGCTGGGGCGTGCCCCATTTCTGGTCAACCTGCTGGCGCGTGCTGAAGAAGTAGACGTCGCTTTTGAACGGGGACTCGAACAGCTTGTCCCAGTTCTTCAGGTAGGTCAGCACCGGCAGCGTCTGCGTGGTCAGCTTGTAGGTGCCGGGACCGAAGACGTCGGCCACCTGGCCTTCGTTGACGAAGACGGCCATCTGCGATTCGCGCACGGTGAGCGAGCCGCCGTTCTGGATCTCCATGTCGGCCATCGGGAACCGCCAGGCCAGCGTGCCGTCGCCGGTCTCGGTCCACTGGATGATGTCTATGAACTGCTTCTTGATGAAGTCCATCAGGGCCATGGCTGCCTCCTCGCGTGAATAGAGCCGTTGATGATAACGGCGCCTCGGGTCGATGCAATGAAAAAGCTGCGGCGGGCTGGCCGGCAAAAACGGGGCGTTTGGTGCGGCCCAGGTGCGGCGGCGGGTACCGCTTTCACTTCATTATTAATAGCGAAAATCATCGGTCTGACGCTGGGTTTGCGCCAGAAAGACCTGAAAAAGTGCTCAGGGACGGGCAGGGGGGGGCGCGCTGGCTGCGGCTCCTGCAGCGCTTGCCGCACGGGCCGCGCTCGCGGCACTTGCTGGCGGCGTTGCCGCTGCAGCGCGTTCTTCCCGCGTCACCGGTTTGCCGATGGGCGCGCTGGCCTGGCCGAGACGCACGGCCGCCATGTCTTCGGGGCTGGGGGTCAGCCCCAGCAGCCAGTAATCGAAAACCCGGCGCACGATGGGCGCGGCGTGCGCGGCGCCGAAGCCCGCGTTCTCGACGATGGCGGCGACAGCGATGGTCGGGTTCTCGACCGGCGCAAACGCCATGTACAGCGCGTGGTCGCGCTGGCGCTCTTCCATCTTCTTGGCGTTGTACTTTTCGTTCTGCTTGATGGTGACCGCCTGCGCGGTGCCGGTCTTGCCGCCCGACAGGTAGGGCGCGCCGGCAAAAACGCGGGCTGATGTGCCTTCCTGCGTGACGGCCGCCAGCGCCTTGCGCACGATGGCCACGTTCTCCGGCTTGAAGCCCAGGTTCTGCGGATCCGCGTCGGGCTTGAGCGTGCGCTCGCCGGTGACCGTGTCCTGCGTCGCCATGACCAGCCGCGGCGTGTGCCGCACACCACCACTGGCCAGGATGGACGTGGCCTGCGCCAGTTGCAGCATCGTGAAGGTGTTGTAACCCTGGCCGATGCCCAGCGAGATGGTCTCGCCGGCGTACCACTTCTTCTGCTCCGGGCGCTTGTAGGCGTTGCGCTTCCATTCGGTGCTGGGCAGGACGCCGCGCACCTCGCCCTGGATGTCGATGCCGGTGATCTGGCCAAAGCCCAGCGGCTTCATGAAGTCGTGCATCGCGTCCACGCCCAGCTCGTTGGCCAGCGAGTAGTAGTAGACGTTGCTGGACAGCACGATGGAGCGGTGCATGTCCACCGGCCCGAGACCATGGTCGCCGTGGCTGCGGAAAACATGGTTGCCGAATGTCCAGGAACCCGCGTCATTGATGATGGTCCCGGGGCTGCGTTTGCCGGTTTCCAGCGCCGCCAGCGCCATGAAGGGCTTGTAGGTGGAGCCGGGCGGGTAGGTGCCGCGCAGCGCGCGGTTGAGCAGCGGCTTGTCGATCGACTCGTTCAGCGCCTGCCAGTTCTCGGAGTCGATGCCGTCGACGAACAGGTTGGGGTCGAAGGTGGGCTTGCTGACGAAGGCCAGCACTTCGCCGGTTTTCGGGTCCAGCGCGACCAGCGCGCCGCGGCGGTCGCCGAACAGGTCTTCGACGAGCTTTTGCAGCTGGATGTCGATGGTCAGCACTACCGTGTCGCCCGGCGTGGCGGGCGTGCTGGCCAGCCGGCGCACCGCGCGTCCGCCGGCCGAGGTTTCCATCACTTCGACGCCGGTGGTGCCGTGCAGCTGCGCCTCGTAACTCTGCTCGACGCCGAGCTTGCCGATGTAGTCGGTGCCACGGTAGTTGGCGGCGTCGTCGGACTCCTCGATGCGGGCTTTCTCGGCCTGGTTGATGCGGCCGATGTAGCCGATCACGTGACTGGCCAGCTCGCCGAACGGGTAGTTGCGAAACAGCCGGGCCTTGATTTCCACGCCGGGAAAGCGATAGCGCTGGGCGGAAAAGCGCGCGACTTCCTCGTCGGTGAGCCGGGTGCGGATCGGCAGCGACTCGAAGCTGCGGAACTCGTCGCGCAGTTTCTTGAAGCGCCGGCGGTCGCGGTGCTGGATGTCGACGATGGTGGCGAGCTCGTCGATCGTTTCCTCGATGTTCGCGACCTTGGACGGTGTGATCTCCAGCGTGTAGGCCGAGTAGTTGGTGGCCAGGACCACGCCGTTGCGGTCCAGGATCTGCCCCCGGTTGGGCACGATGGGCACGATGGCGGTGCGGTTGCTCTCGGCCTGTTCACCCAGGTCTTCGTGGCGCAGCACCTGCAGGTAGACCAGGCGCGCGGCCACCAGCCCGAAGGCGATCAGCATCACCACCGCCAGCACCAGCACCCGCAGGCGGAATCGCGACAGGTCGGCTTCGACGTTGCGCAGCTCGGTCATGCGGTCTACAGCGGCCGGTTTTCATCCGGGTCCGGTGCCTGCTGTTGCGGCAGCAGCAACAGCACGCTGACCACCGGCCAGAGCACCGCCTCGAACAGCGGCGCCAGCAGGATCGACCAGCCTGGAAACAGGCCACCGGCGGCGAGCCGCACCAGCAACTCGACCGCGTGGGCAGCGAAAAACAGCGGCAGCACCTGCATCGCCTGCGATGGCACCGGGAACCACAGCAGGCGCCGGTGAATGGTGATGGCAAAGTAGCTGAGCACGGTGTAGGCCAGCGCGTGCTGACCCAGCAGCGAGGCCTGGTGCACGTCCATCACCAGACCAAATGCAAACGCGGCGCCGATGCCCACGCGCAGCGGCTGGTGCACGGCCCAGAACACCAGCGTGACCGCCAGCAGGTCGGGCATCCAGGGCGCGCGCCCGAGCCCGGCCAAGTTGGGCAGCATGTTCAGCAGCAGCGCCACCAGCAGGCTGGACCAGATGAACAGCGGGCTGGCTGGCAGCAGCAGCGGTTGGCCGCGGCGCATGATCATGGGCGGCTCGCTCCCTTTTTCGCCGAGGCCGGCTTCAGCGGGGCGACCGGTGTCGGCGCGACGGCCGGTGGCGAGGCCAGCACCAGCACGTGGCGGGCGCCGGTGGCCAGCGCCTGGGGCGCACAGCTGATGCGGGCAAAGGCGGAATCGGCGCGGCGCTCGACATCGACCACGCGGGCGACGGGAATGCCGCTGGGGTAGGTGCCATCGACACCGCTGGTGGTCAGCAGGTCGCCGGGCAGCACGTCGGCGTTGGCCGGCATGAAGCGCAGCTCCAGCGCGCCGCCGCGCGTGACCGGATCGCCGAAGGCCACGCCGCGCGCACCGGTGCGGGTGTTCAGCACAGGGATGGCTTGGTCGCGGTCGATGACCAGCGTGACCTCGCTGACCAGCGGGTACACCCGCGTGACCTGCCCGAGCACGCCGGATTCATCGACCACCGGCGAGCCGGCCGCCACACCGTGGGCCTGGCCGCGGTCGATGACGACCCGGCGCGTGTAGGGATCGGCTGCGTCGTAAAGCACTTCGGCGGCGATCGACGTCACGGGAAGCTGTTCGCGCAATGTCAGCAGCTTGCGCAGGCGCTGGTTTTCCAGCTGCAGCGTTTCGACCTGGTTGGCGCGCATCGACTGGTCGGCCAGCCGGCGCCGGGCCAGGGCCTCGGCCTGCTGCGCGTCATGCACCGTGGTCAGGTACTGCCCGCCGTCGCTGGCGAGCATCACCGGTTGCATCAGCAGCCACTGGAACGGGTACAGCACCGTAGCCACGGTGGCGCGCAGCGGCTGCGCAACTTTGAGCCGCGTGTCGGCCACCATCAGGAACAGTGCCAGGGCGCTGAAGAAGATCAGGCGGGACAGCGCCGACGGCCCTTGCTTGAAGAAGGGCGGCGGGGTTCGGTCCAGGGTACCCAGTGGCATGGTGCAGGCGGATTGTCCCAGTTTCAGCGGTTCGCCCCGCAGGCGGGCGGGCGCGGGAGCTGCGGGGAGCCTGGCGTCAGCCCGCGGCGGCCTGGCAGCCGCCGGGCGCGGGAGCGCTTATTCGCTGGTGAAGATGCTGCCCAGGCGGTCCATGCGTTCGAGCGCAATGCCGCAGCCGCGCACCACGCAGGTCAGCGGCTCCTCGGCCACCAGTACCGGCAGGCCGGTTTCTTCGGCCAGCAGGCGGTCCAGATCACGCAGCAGCGCGCCACCGCCGGTCAGCATCATGCCGCGGTCGGCGATGTCGGCGCCCAGTTCGGGCGGGGTGTGCTCCAGTGCAGTCTTGACGGCCGAGACGATCTGGTTGAGCGGATCGGTCAGGGCTTCGAGAATTTCGTTGCTGGAGATGGTGAAACTGCGCGGCACGCCTTCGGAGAGGTTGCGGCCCTTGACTTCCATTTCCTTGACTTCGGAGCCCGGAAAAGCCGAGCCGATGTTCTTCTTGATGGCTTCGGCCGTCGGCTCGCCGATCAGCATGCCGTAGTTGCGGCGGATGTAGTTGATGATGGCGTCGTCGAAGCGGTCGCCGCCGACGCGCACACTGCCCTTGTAGACCATGCCGCCGAGCGAGATCACTCCCACCTCGGTGGTGCCGCCGCCGATGTCGACCACCATCGAACCGCTGGCTTCGCTGACCGGCAGGCCCGAACCGATGGCAGCGGCCATCGGCTCCTCGATCAGGTAGACCTCGGAAGCGCCGGCGCCCAGCGCTGATTCGCGGATGGCGCGCCGCTCGACCTGGGTCGATCCGCAGGGCACGCAGATGATGATGCGCGGACTGGGCCGCAGCACACCTCGGGGGTGCACCATCTTGATGAACTGCTTGAGCATCTGCTCGGTGACGGTGAAGTCGGCAATCACACCGTCCTTCATCGGGCGTATGGCCTCGATGTTGCCGGGCACCTTGCCCAGCATGGCCTTGGCTTCGCGGCCGACGGCCTGGATGGTTTTTTTGCCCTGCGGGCCGCCTTCGTGGCGGATGGCGACGACCGAGGGCTCATCGAGCACGATACCTTTGTCGCGAACGACAATCAGGGTGTTGGCGGTACCCAGGTCGATCGCCAGGTCCGTGGAAAAATACCGCCGGAAAGATTCAAACATCAATGGTCCTCTGGGGGCACGGCGGGCACATCGGCGGCCGTCGCCCGGTAATCGGGTTCAGAATAAGGGGTTTTCCGCGCAATAGACGCCGGTTTCGCAGGCGTTGCACCAAAGGCGGGATAATACCGCATCGCCTGTGCGCAGGCGGGTGGGGCGCCTTCTGCGAGCCACCTTTACATCCCGTTTCAGACCCGCTTTTGCCCATGTCCCTGACCCCCAACGACATTGCCCGGATTGCCACGCTGGCCCGGCTGGAGCTGCAACCTGCAGAAAGTGAGCGCATGCTCACACAGATCAACGGCTTTTTCGACATCGTCGAGGCCATGCGTGCGGTGGACACCGCCGGCGTTGAGCCGCTCGCCCACCCGGTTGCCGTCACCGGCGACATCGCTTTGCGCCTGCGCGACGACGTCGCCAGCGAGCCGAACCAGCGCGAAGCCAACCAGCGCAGCGCGCCGGCGGTTGAGGCTGGCCTGTTTCTTGTACCCAGGGTGATCGAATGAGCGTCCAGGACCTGACGCAGGGCGGCGGGGCCCTGCATGAACTCGGCGTGACGGCGCTGGCCGCGCGGCTGCGCGCCCGCGAGGTCTCGGCGGTCGAGGTGGCGCAGCATTTTCTGGCACGCGCACAGTCCCATGCCGCGCTGGGGGCGTTTCTGGCCATCGACGAAGCCACCACGTTGGCGCAGGCCCGGGCGGCCGACCAGCGACTGGCTGCGGGCACAGCAGGCGCGCTGGAAGGCGTGCCGCTGGCGCACAAGGACATCTTCGTCACGCGCGACTTCCCCACCACAGCCGGCTCGAAAATGCTGGAGGGGTACCGCTCGCCGTTCGACGCCACTGTGGTGAACAAGCTGGCGCAGGCTGGCGCGGTCACACTGGGCAAGCTCAACTGCGACGAATTCGCGATGGGCTCGGCCAATGAAAACTCGGCCTATCACCCGGCGCGCAATCCCTGGGACACCAGCCGCGTTCCGGGCGGTTCGTCGGGCGGCAGCGCCGTTGCCGTTGCCGCCGGGCTGGCACCGGCCGTCACCGGCACCGACACCGGCGGTTCCATCCGCCAGCCCGCGTCGTTCTGCGGCATCACCGGCATCAAGCCGACCTACGGGCGCGCGTCGCGCTACGGCATGGTCGCCTTTGCCTCCAGTCTGGATCAGGCCGGACCGATGGCGCGCAGCGCCCAGGACTGCGCACTGCTGCTGTCGGCCATGTGCGGCCCCGACCCGGACCGCGATTCCACCTCGCTGGACGTGCCTGCCGAAGACTTCAGCCGTGGGCTCGATGCCCGCCTTGACGGACTGCGCATCGGTGTGCCCCGCGAGTTTTTCGGCGAGGGCCTGGCGAGCGACGTGCGAACGGCCATCGATGCGGCCTTGAAGGTCTATGAAGGCCTGGGCGCCCGAATCGTCGAGATCAGTCTGCCGCACACCGAACTGTCGATTCCGGTCTACTACATCATCGCCCCGGCCGAAGCCAGCTCCAACCTGAGCCGGTTCGACGGCGTCAAGTTCGGCCACCGGGCCTCCAATTACAGCGACCTGGTCGACATGTACCGCAAAACCCGCGCCGAAGGGTTCGGTGACGAGGTCAAGCGCCGGATCATGATCGGCACCTATGTGCTGTCGCATGGCTACTACGACGCCTACTACCTGCAGGCGCAGCGCATCCGGCGCATGATTGCCGACGACTTTCTGCAGGCCTTCAAGGACTGCGACATCATTGCCGGCCCGGTCGCGCCCACCGTCGCGTGGCCGCTGGGCGGGCACCACAACGATCCGCTGGCGGACTACCTGGCCGATATCTTCACGCTGCCGGCTTCGCTGGCCGGCCTGCCCGGCATGAGCGTGCCGGTGGGCTTCGGCAGTGGTGGAATGCCGGTGGGGTTGCAACTGATCGGCAACTACCTGCAGGAGTCGCGCCTGCTCAATGCGGCGCACCAGCTGCAACGGGCGACCGACTGGCATCAGCGCACGCCGGAGGGATATTGAAATGAGCGAGACGCTGAACCCTTTTGAACGAGCCCAGGCCGGCCGGCCCACCGGCCCGCTGGTGCACGGGTATGAAGTCATCATCGGCTTCGAAACGCACGCCCAGCTGTCAACCCGGTCCAAAATCTTCAGCCGGGCCCCGATTGCTTTTGGCGCCGAGCCCAACACGCAGGCCTGTGCGGTGGATCTGGCTCTGCCGGGTACGCTGCCGGTGATGAACCGCGGCGCAGTCGAGCGCGCCATCGAGTTCGGTCTGGCCGTGGGTGCGCACGTGGCGCCTCGCAGCATCTTTGCGCGCAAGAACTACTTCTACCCCGACCTGCCCAAGGGCTACCAGATCAGCCAGTTCGAGATTCCGGTGGTGCAGGGCGGATCGGTGGAGTTCTTTCTGGGCGACGAGAAGAAGTCGGTGCGCCTGGTGCGCGCCCACCTGGAAGAAGACGCCGGCAAGTCGCTGCACGAAGACTTCATCGGCCAGAGCGGCATTGATCTCAACCGCGCCGGCACGCCGCTGCTCGAAATCGTGACCGAGCCCGACATGCGCTCGACCGCCGAAGCCGTGGCCTATGCACGCGAACTGCACAAGATCGTGACCTGGATCGGCATCTGCGACGGCAACATGCAGGAAGGGAGCTTCCGCTGCGACGCCAACGTGTCGGTGCGCAAGCCGGGCGCTCCGCTGGGAACCCGCCGCGAGATCAAGAACCTGAACAGTTTCAAGTTCATGCAGCAGGCGATCGACTACGAGATCCGTTGGCAGATCGAGCAGATCGAAGACGGCCGCGCCATCGAACAGGCCACGGTGCTGTTCAACCCGGATACCGGCGAAACGCGCGCCATGCGCGCCAAGGAAGACTCGGCTGACTACCGCTATTTTCCGGACCCCGACCTGCCGCCGCTGGTGATCGCGCCGGAGTGGGTGGAGCGGGTTCGCAGCCAGATGGCCGAACTGCCGCGTGCCATGGCCGCTCGGTTTGTCGCCGACCATGGCCTGCCCGACTACGACGCCACCACGCTGACCCAGAGCAAGGCGATGGCGGCCTATTTCGAAGCGGTGGTGGCCGCATGCGGCCAGCCCAAGCTGGCCAGCAACTGGATCATGGGCGAGGTGTCCCGGCGCCTGAACGCGCAGGATCTGAGCATCGAGCGATCGGCCGTCAGCGCCGAACGACTGGGCCGGCTGATCACGCGCATTGCCGACGGCACCATCTCGAACAACGCGGCCCGGCAGGTCTTTGACGCCCTCTGGAGCGGCGAGGGTGCGGATGTCGATGCGGTGATCGAGGCCAAGGGCCTCAGGCAGATGAACGATTCCGGCGCACTGGAGGCCATCATCGACGAAGTGATTGCCGCCAACGCCGACAACGTGGCGCAGTTCAAGGCCGGCAAGGACAAGGCCTTCAACGCGCTGGTCGGCCAGATCATGAAGGCCAGCAAAGGCAAGGCCAACCCGCAGCAGGTCAACGAGCTGCTGCGCAGCAAGCTGGGCTGATCAGGCGGCGCAGGCCCGGCTGCCAGCGTCGGGCGTGCTTGCCAAATCCGTCAGGGGGTGGTGCGCGGCGGCGGTGCGGCCGCCGGAGCTGCTGGCGCCGATGCAGAAGCGCCGGTACCAGCCTGCGCCCACAGCATTTGCAGCCGTTGCAGTTCTTCGTCGAATCGGGCGTTGATGCGTTTCTTTTCCTCGTCCTGCAGCACGATGAAGCGGTTTTGCGCGTCTGTGTTCTGGGCGTTCTCTTCAATCTGGCGCTTGAGCGAGGCCGGCGCTTTGGAAGGGTCCTTCTTGTAGAACTCCATCTCCGCTTCGATGGCGACCAATTGCCGTTGCAGGTCGACCACGCGTTTGCGTGCAGACTTGATCACTTCGTCCACCATGTTCAGGGCTTCGCGGCGCTCGGCGTCATGCGTGGCCCGGTTCGGGTAACGGATGAGCAGGGCACGGTCGCGCCGTTTTTCGTCCAGCTGCCGCGCGCGCTCTTCGGCCAGCTGGCGTTCGCGCGCTTCTTGGGCCGCTCGTTCCTGTGTGGTCAGGGACGGGCCGATGCGGCGCTTGATGGTGCCGCTGGGATTGAGCTCGAACTGCTCCCGGTCGACGCACTCGGCGATCGGCCGGTCCGACGTCAGTTTGCGCCCTCTGCTGTCAGTGCAGGTGTAAATACTTTGCGCCGCAAGCTCGCCCGTCGCCATGGCCATGATGGCCGCGGCGGCGATTCGAGGAAGAAGGCGGTCAGCGTTCACGAGGGCTCCTGTTCAACGCCATAGCGGCTGCGATAGGCCAGCACGCGTTCGTGATGAATGGCCAGGCCGGCGGCGGCATGCTCCTGCAGATACTGCAACAAGTCGGTCAGCCGCGCCACCGCACAAACCTGCAGGCCAAGCTGCTGGCGCACGTATTGCACCGCACTGTGATTTACATCGACGCCGTTTTCGGTGGCCTTTTCCTGCCGGTCCAGCGCAATCGCCACTGCATGCGGCGTGGCGCCAGCTGCCTGGATGATCGCGATGGCTTCACGCGCAGCCGTCCCGGCAGACATCACGTCGTCGACGATCAGCACCCGGCCTTTGAGCGGCGCGCCCACCAGCGCACCGCCTTCACCGTGGTCCTTGGCTTCCTTGCGGTTGTAAGCGAACGGCACATTGCGGCCCAGCCGTGCCAGTTCGATGGCCACCGCCGCACCGAGCGGTATGCCCTTGTACGCCGGGCCGAAGATCATGTCGAACTCGACGCCATCGGCCAGCAAGGCCTTTGCATAGAATTGCGCGAGGCGGCCCAGCTTCTCGCCATCGTCAAAAAGGCCGGCGTTGAAGAAATAGGGCGACAGCCGGCCCGCCTTGGTTTTGAATTCGCCAAAGCGCAGCACGCCGGCGTCAACCGAAAACTGCACGAACGCCTGCGCCAGCGAAACCCCGCCCTGCGGGCCAGCATCAACCTTCATGGGGACCCATTCCTTGTTCAAGCTCACCAGCCTCAATCTCAACGGCATTCGCTCGGCAACGTCCAAGGGGCTGGAGGGTTGGCTGGATCGTCATGAACCGGATTGTATTTGTGTGCAGGAGATCAAGGCGCAGGCGCCTGACATGAGCGGGCGTTTCGAAACCCTTTCGGGAATGAACGGCCATTTTCATTTCGCACAGAAGAAGGGCTACTCGGGTGTCGGCGTCTACAGCCGCCACGAACCGAGCGAGGTCGTGACCGGCTTCGGGTCGCCGGAATTTGACGCTGAAGGTCGGTACGTCGAGCTGCGTTTTGACACACCGAAGCGCAAGCTATCGGTGATCAGCTGTTATTTTCCCAGCGGCTCATCGGGCCCCGAACGCCAGGAGGCCAAGTTCCGGTTTCTCGATGAAATGGCGCCGCATCTGGATGCGCTGGCCGGCAGCCGGGATTTCATCCTGTGTGGGGACATCAACATCGCGCACCAGCAGATTGACCTGAAGAACTGGCGCAGCAACCAGAAGAACAGCGGGTTTCTGCCGGAGGAACGGGAATGGATGACCGCGCTGCTCGGTGACGGGCGGGTGGTTGACGTCTACCGGCGCCTGCAGCCCGACACCACCGATGTCGCCTACACATGGTGGAGCAACCGGGGCCAGGCGTACGCGAACAACGTCGGGTGGCGGCTGGACTACCACCTGGCGACGCCAGCGCTGGCGGCGCATGCCAGATGCGAGGCTGTCTACAAGGGCGAGAAGTTCAGCGATCACGCGCCGCTGACGATCGACTACGACTTCGAGCTTTGACCCGGCGTTGATGTTCCGGCAGCGCCGGTTGACCTGTCCTGAACCGTCGCCGCGCCGCCGAAGCAAGGCCTGCCGCTCAGAGTCTCAGTACCTCACCCTTGAGCGAATAGAGGATCGCCACGACTTCGTTGGTCTCGACGGCGCCGATCCCCTGGCCCTGCATGGCGGCCACAAAATCGTCAATGGTCGCAATGAACTCCTGCTCGCTGATGTTCATCCCGGCGTGCACCGTTCGCATGTCTCGGCCGTCGTACGTCTGGGGACCCCCTGCGCCCATGCAGAAGAACAGGGTGCCCATCTGCTTCGCACGCGGCAGGTCTCTGCCGCTGAAGCGGGGGGCCAACAGCGGGTTGACCGCGTGGCGATCGACGGCGTCGTCGACGATGGCTGCGATGCCTTCGGCACTGCCGAGTCGTTGATAGAGTGATGGGGTCATGATGCTCTCCTAGTATTGGCACAGGTGGGTCAGCCATGAGTCAAACTCGATGGTTCCCGGATCATCGGTAGCCACGCTGGCGCCGCCGTGCAGCAGGGGCTCACGAATCGCGCTGGCGACGGCCGATTCGAGCCGGGCAAATTTTTCGGAGGTCAGGACCTCGGGGAACTGCAGGGTCGCAGTCCCGTAGGGAGGTAGCAGAAACGTCATCTGTTGCATCTTCATGGAGCACTCCTGTTGAATTTCGCGGGCCAAAAGCAACCCGCTGAGGTGCAGCTTCGCCAGGTAGCGTTCCTGAAACGTTCCTCGCCGAGAAGGGGCTTGCGCTGCCGGGTTACCGACCGCAAACTGGTGCACCGATGACCGATTCACAGATCCTTGGAGACTACGAGCCCGGCAGCCACCTCAATGTGCGACTGATGGGAGGCTTCTCGGTCTCGATCGATGGTGTCGAACTTGCAGGCGATCGCTGGCCCAGTCTGCGTGCCGCCCAACTGGTGCAGTTGCTGAGCCTGGCGCCCCGGCAACGGCTGACGCGTGATCGTGTCATCGATGCGCTATGGCCGCAACTCGGCCCCGATGCGGGTGCAGCCAACCTGCGCAAGGCTGCTCACCACGCCCGGCAGGCCCTCGGCCGGCACGACGGTTTGTCGTTGCATGGCGGCGAGGTGGTCCTGTGGGCGCACGGGCGTGTCGCCGTCGATGCCGACCTTTTCGAGCAACTCGCCGTGTCGGCTCTGGCGACGTTGCCCGCAAACAGGCGCATAGCTTCCGCCGAGGCGGCCAGCAACTACCGCGGCGACTTGCTGCCCGGCTCGACCTACGAAACCTGGGCTGAACCTGCGCGCGAAAGGCTCCATGCGCGCTACGTCGAGTTGCTGCGGACGGCACAACAATGGGAGCGACTGGCCCAGGAAGTGCCTACGGATGAGCCGGCCCATCGCGAACTGATGGCGGCTGAATTCAGGGCTGGCAACCGTGCTGCGGCGATCCGCTGGTATGCGCGCCTTCGCGAGGCGCTGCAGCAGGAACTGGCCATCACGCCGGACAGCGACACAGAGGCCTTATACGACCGGTGTGTCGCCGGGTTGCAGCCATCGGGGCCGGCTTTTGTGGGGCGCGCCATGCAGCGGGCCCAGGTGGTGGCTTGGTTGGGCACGGCCGCATCTGAGCGGCCCGGTGGCATTATTCTGCGCGGCCCTGCCGGCATCGGCAAAACAGCTTTTTGCCTTGAGCTGGGTGCGTCGGCACGGGCGCGCGACTGGAGGGTCGTGCGCGTTGATGCCGGGCAATCCGGGCGCCCCTACGCCGTGGTTGCGGCTTTAGCCGAGCGGGTGATCATGGCCAACCGGGAACTGCTCGACCAGATCGGCGCCCCCGCGCGCTCGGTGTTGGCGCAACTCAGTCCGCTCGCAGCGCCGGCTGCCAAACTTTCCGGGCGGCTGGGACGTCATCAGGTGATCGGCGCCCTGCGGCGTCTGTTTCTGGCGGCGTCAGGCGGCGGTGAGGTGCTGGTGCTGGTTGACGATGCCCACCTTCTTGACGACGCAGATGTCGACGTGCTGGTGCACCTGATTGCCAGCGGCCCCCCGGTCTGTGTTGCACTGGCTGTACGCCCGCTGGCACCGGAATCTTCACTTGGACGAGGTGTGGCCCGCCTTGCCGATGGGGGCTGGATGCAGACGCTTGACCTCGAACCGCTCGCCGACGACGAGACACGTCGGCTCGCGGTTCAGGCCGCACCGAACCCATTGCCCGAGCAGAACCTGCTGCACATTGTGCGCGTCGCCGAAGGCAACCCGTTCGCGACGATTGAGCTCGCCCGTTGCGCCGGACCCGTCGGCGGGCTTCCGATGCCTCGCAACGCTGCCGAAGCCATTCTGGCCCGCCTGTGCGATGTGCCCGACGCGACGCTCGAAACGCTGAAGTGGATGGCCCTGGCGGGCGACACTTTTGATGCCGTCACGGCAGCAGCTCTGTCGCCGGACGCCGAAGAGCGGTCGTTTTCGGCGCTGGATGCTGCGCTGGCCGCAGGCGTGCTGGTGCTGTCCGGTGCGCGATACCGGTTCCGGCACGATCTCGTCCGCCAGGCCTTGATCGAACAGATCCCGCCACATCGGCGACTGAAGATGCATCGGCAGGTCGCGCTGCGCCTGGTTGAACTCGACGCGGCACCAGCCCTGGTGGCACGTCACTGGATCGACGGTGGCAGTCCGCGCGAGGCCGTGCCCTGGCTGCTCGCTGCGGCGCGGGACGCGGTTCGATTGGCCGCTTTCAGCGATGCGCTGCGTCACCTGGCGCGGTTGATCGCCATTGACAACGTTCATGCCGAGGCGCTGCAATTGCGTGCTCAGGCGCTCGATTCGATGGGTGACCCGGCTGCGGTGGCGGCCTACCGTGCGGCCGCCAGCGTCGCCGATGAATCAATGTCGCACAACTTGCGTGCCCAGGGCGCTCTCGCGCAGATCAAACAGGGCGATCCGAAGGGCGCGCTCCAGGCGCTGGTGGGTGTTCGGCCCAACAGTGTCGAAGGACGTTTGTGTGAAGCCCTGACCTACAGCGGCGCCGCCGCACTGGGCGCGGCTGATCCGGTTTTGGGGACACAAAAGGCGGCCGAAGCGCGCCGCCTGGCGTTGCAAGCCGGAGACACACAAGCCCTCGTGACCGCCTCGTGGGCGCAGGCGGCCGCTGCGCACGCGCGCGGGGAACTGCACCAGAGCATCTGGGCCGATTTGCACGACACCAGCCAGCTGCCGCATCTGGCAGTGCGCGTGTTCGATGGACAACTGTGCATCCTGCAGCGCTTTCTCTACGGTGCGCGACCGTATCCGGAGGTGATCACGTTTGCCGAAAGGCTGGCGGCCGAAGCCCTGCGGCTCGGGGCAGCGCGTGGATACGCTTTCGGCGTCACGATTCGCGGTGAGGCCGAACTGCTGGCCGGCGATCTGTCGGCTGCCGAAGAGCACTTGACGCAGGGCGTGCGCCTGCACCACGCCATCGGCGGTGCCACCGGCGAGGCCTTTGCAACGCAACGTCTGGCCGAAGTGGCGATGCAACGCGGCCGGCGCGACGATGCGCGTGCCCTGATCAACCAGGCCCTGGACCTGGC
>JACSRS010000134.1 GCA_014879655.1 Burkholderiaceae bacterium | reverse complement strand
CTTCGCCGTCGGCTTCTTCGTCATCCGGGTCCGTCCACTGCATATCGCCACTCAGAATCTCGCCAGTTTGCCGATCCACCAGCAGCCGGGGCTGTGGTGCAGCGAGCAGTGGTGCATCGATCTGCGGCAGCGCGGCAATGCGCATGGACTCCAACTGGCGCGCAACCCACGAAGGATCTGGCTCGATGAAGAGCAGGCTCTTCTTGCGGCGCGCTCGGCCACCGTCGCCGGTCGGCGTGCTGATTTCCCGCTCGCGGCGGGAAAGAATGAAGGGGATGCCACGCAGGTCGCCGCGCATGGCTTGGGCTGCCTGGAGATTTTCGGTCAGTTGAATGATGTCGTAGACGCTGTGCGTCTCGACCATCACATAGGCCATGCGCACCAATTCGGGGATGATGACGGTCAGGCGGCCCACTTGCTTGCATCCGCATGGGTGGGCACAAGGCGTCGGGAGCGTGATGGCGACGCCCCTCGCGTCTCGGCTGAAGACGCAGGTCTCGCCGTCGCAGCGGCGGACAAGGCCGCCGGCGCGGTATTCCTCCATCCACGCCGCGAAATTCTCGTCGGCGGTGGCGAAGGGCAGAAAGACGTTGATCGCCTTCGGCTCGGCGCCATAGTAGGCGCCGAATGCAGTAGCAGCGTCGGCGTCGTCGGTGGTGAAGCGGAAGTGATCCAGGTCACGCCCCATCACTTCCTTGCCCTTGGCGTTGGTCTGTTTCTCGCCGCCCTTGCGCAGTTTGCCGATGCATGGGAAAGCTGCGGGGCGGTCTAGCTGAAGGTGTTTGATTGGCATCTTATTTCTCCTTGTTTGTCTCTTCCAGGTCGGCCGGGCGCTCGCCGGCCAGAGCCGCTTCGATACATTGCTTGGTGGTCGGGTAGTAGTGCGACCGCTGGACTGCCAGGGTGGGGTCGTCAAGGTAGTAACCCCACAACCCGCGCTTAACGGTCAGGTGGATGCCGTGCTGGTGCAGTTGCTCCGTTGCTTCCTTCATCACAATCATTTTGCAGTCACCCCCATATTTTCCTCGGCGTAGTGCTCGACAATCGCCGCGCGTAGGCTGCTGGGCAAACGGCTCCAGACCTCGCCAGCAACGGTCTCCTGCCGCTCCAGTTCCTGACGAAGTTCGTAGACTCGTTTGGTTTCCCAGGGCGACAGGGTGATCGGGATCGGCCCCCGTAGAATCGTTTCCAGGTTGGCGGCGATGTCGGCCAGCACCATGCGCCGGCTGCGCTCCCGCTCTTCCATCTGCGGCGTGCGTCCCTTGTGAAAAAAGATCTCCGGTGTCAGCGCCAGCCCGTTCTCACCAAGTTGGATGGTGTAGAGATAGTCCGTCCACCCAGGCAGCTTCGCAGGCAGGTCAGCCAGGCTCCAGCCGATGGCGGTCAGGGCGTTTTGCATCTGCGGCAGGCTGGCCTCGATGCGCCGGTCTGCCGGCCACTTGACTTGGCGATTGCGCTCGTCCACGAAGCCGGTCAGAGCGAAGCGCTCACCGTCACCGTGACGGTCGTAGCAGCGATCGACGATGAGCGTCAGTTCGCCGGCGTCGCCGTGATCGAACACCAGCTTGGCCAGCGCATCGACCAGCGTCGGATTCTTGTCGCCCAGCCAGTTGGTCTTGAGCGCCACCGCCAGGCGATGGGCGCAGAGCTTGCCGTAGGTGGGGTCGGTGCGGATGCGATCCTGGCACTCGCACCACTTGCCCTCCTTTGAGCAGCGATTGCCGTTGACGACCCACACGTCGTTTCCGTTGTAGTCCCGGCCCTCGCTCCAGATGCGGCCCTCGACCACGAAGGACATGGCCTTCTGTGCCCGGCTGCCGCCGCGGGCGTACAGAATCTCGGGCCACTTGTCTTCATACTTCGCTGCGAGTTCCGCCAGGTCATTGACGGGCAGCGTGCGATAGGTGCGATGCTGTGCGTGCTGTGTGTTCATGCTTTAGTTCCATTCTGCCATTAATTCGGCCTCGATTGCCGACAATTCTTCTGTAACCTGGGAGGCGCTCAGCGCCACTCCCGCCAGACCGTGTTCTGCGGCCCACTCGGCGGTGGAAAAATGCACTTCGCCGGCTTCGTCGCGATAGGCCAGCAGCCGGCCGTCGCGCAGCAGAACCTCAATCGTGTCATTGATCTCTTCCTGCGTTGGTATGTGCATCAGAAACCTCCTGCCGCCGCGCCGGCGGCCACTGCCAAGAAACCGATCACGCCGATGATGCCGAGACCCAGCATCACGTAGAAGAGTGGGCTGTAGCCCTGGCCGTTCTCATTCATCAGGTCGCCTGTACCGGCTTGCGCACCGGCCAGTTGGCGACAGCGATGCCCCGCGCCCGCTCATGCGCGCGGCGCAGAAGTTCATGGCCGGTCCAGGTGTGGATGACGGCGTCTTCCGGCTCCGGTCGGAACTCAGCGCCCAGTTCGGCGGCCAGGTTCTTGGCGGCCTGGTAGACGCCGTCGACGTACTCGTCCAGGCTGGCGTGCGAGTTGCGCCTGTGGCGGTTGGCTTCCAGTTCGGCAACTACGTTGTCGTTGTACTTGTCTACGACGAGGATGTGGAAGCGCAGGGAGGTCAGACCCTCTGCCAGCGTGACGTAGAAACGCGGGGTGCGTTTGGCGGCTACATCACGCAGAAAGCGGGCATCGGCGGCGGGGCTGGCGGTGGGGACGAAGCGATTGTGCGGTAGGTTAAGCGGGTTGATCTGTTGTGGATTGACCGCGAAGTAGCGGTCGAGTATACTCTGCATCGGTGACTCCTTTGTG
>JACSRS010000084.1 GCA_014879655.1 Burkholderiaceae bacterium | reverse complement strand
CCGCCGCTGGTGCATGTCTCGAAAGAGCGCACTGGAGGAACGTCCGGACTGCACAGGGCAGCGCAGGAGGTAACACCTCTCCACCGAAAGCCGCAAGGCCCGAAGGTGAGGATCAGAGCAACAGAGACGAGCCGCTTGAGTGCGGGTGAAACGGGCAATCTCTGCGCGCAGCAATACCAAGTAGGCACACGCAAGGTGAAGCGGCTTGCCGCATCGCCCCGACCGCGGCCCGCGGAGTGTGCGGGTAGGTAGCACCGAGCCGTCAGGTGACTGGCGGCCCAGAGTAATGGCGGTCACGCCGCGGGCAACCGCGACGCACAGAATCCGGCTTACCGGCGAGCTTCACACTTTCTTCAGCCCCCGCCTGCGGGGCAGGGGTCGCGTATCAGCGGCGCGCCAGTGCCAGCGAGCCCAGCGCAAAAACGGAATTCGGCGCGCTGGTCCGTACCGGCTCGGCCGGATTCATCTTGAAGACACCCTTGCGCGCCGGTCGCTGCTCGACCTTGACGCCACGGGCGCGCTGTTCGGCGACCAGCGAGCGCAGGGTGATCGATTGCAGGTGGGCAATCATCTTGGCATTCAGCGTGGCCCACAGTTCGGCCGTCATCGCGGCGGCGCCATCCGTGACGCTTTCAGCAGGGTCGGTGGCAGGATTGCCTTCAACGGCGCCGATGATGTCGGCGACGCTGATGGCCTCGGCCCCGCGCGCCAGCGAATAACCACCACCCGGGCCGCGCGTGCTCTCGACCAGACTGTGCTGGCGCAGCTTGCTGAACAGCTGCTCCAGGTAGGAGAGCGAAATCTGGTGGCGCGACGCGATGTCGGCCAGCGACACCGGGCCTGCGTTCTCACGAAGACCCACGTCAATCATCGCCGTGACGGCAAAACGGCCTTTGGTACTCAAACGCATGGCTTTCCTCCTTGAAACGTCACCAACAACCGATGACAGTACCGAATATAGGGACTTGATTGCTTCGCGTAAATTCGTATTTTCAAAAATATTACTTCGAAAAATACGCATAATTTGCGGGTAACCACGGAGATCAGGGCGATGAATTTCAAACACCTGTACTACTTCTGGGTGGCGGCCAAGGCGGGCGGCATCATGCGCGCCGGTGAACAGCTGCACACCACGCCGCAGACGCTGTCGGGCCAGATCAAGCTGCTGGAAGACCGGCTGGGGCGCAAGCTGTTTCGCAAGAACGGCCGCCAGCTGGAGCTCACGGAAGACGGCCGTGTGGCGCTCGGTTATGCCGAAGAGATCTTTGCGCTGGGCGAGGAGCTGGAGGCCGCACTGCAGCAGTCGAGCGAAGGCCGGCGCGTGCTGGAGTTCCGGGTGGGCGTGGCCGATTCGGTGGCCAAGTCGGTGGCCTACCGGCTGATCGAGCCGGCGCTGACGGTGGCAGAGCCGATTCGCCTGATCGGGCGGGAGGGCAAGTTTCCGGACCTGCTGGCGCAGCTGGCGCTGAACCGGCTGGACCTGGTGATTGCCGACGAACCGCTGTCCCGCCGGGTCAGCGTGAAAGCGTTCAACCACCCGCTTGGTTCGTCGCCGATGAGCTTTTTTTGCGCGCCTGCGTTGCGCGCCACGCTGACCGATGAGTTTCCCCGCTGCCTAAATGGCGCACCGATGCTGATCCAGGGCTCCGAATCTTCGGCGCGCCAGCAACTCGAAGCCTGGCTGCAGCGCCACCAGCTGCATCCGCGCATCGTCGGCGAGTTTGACGACGGTGCACTGATGAAGGCTTTTGGCCGCGAGGGCCGCGGCGTCTTCATGTCGGCCACGGTGCTCGAAGAAGAAACCGTGGACCAGCATGGCGTCGAGGTGATCGGCCGCAGCACCGAAATGGTCGAAGAGTTTTTTGCCGTATCGGTGGAGCGACGCATCACCCACCCCTGCGTGGCGGCCATCACCAACGCGGCGCGCAGCCAGCTGTTCAGCGGCTGAGGAACTGCGCGCCGGCATGGCCGGCTCGCAAGCCCGCTGGTTTCAGGGCCGCACGGGCTTCAGAACCGCTCGTGTGCCTGCAGATAGCGCCACTGCCCTTGCGGCAAGCCCGCCAAGGGCAGGCGCCCGATGCGGATGCGCCGCATGGCCGTCATCTGCAGCGCGGCTTCATTGCACAGCCAGGCAATCAGGCCGGGGTGTGAACCCTTCACCGCAAAGCGCAGCCGGGTGGTGCCGTCCGCGGTACTGGTCACGCTGACCTTGAAGGTGGGGAGCCGCCGGTCGTCACCCGCACCCCGCCGGCTCATCTGTTCAACGACCTGCGGATCGACGCCGCCCTGTACCTCGACCGTGAATTCCTGCTCGATGATGGCAGCATCTTCGACCAGTTTGCGCTCGATGCGCCAATCCTGCGTGAACACCACCAGCCCGCTGGCGCCGGTTTCAAGCGGCAGGCACAGTGACTGTTTGACCAGGTGCCGGCGCAGCGGCGTGGCATCGTGCGGGCCGTTCCGGTGGTGGTTGGCTGGGTCGAGCAGCGTCAGTGACGGCCGCAGGCCCTTGCCCAACCCCTTGATGCTGACCGGCTCGCCAGTCCCGGCGTCAAATCCGGGCGGCTTGTGCAGCAGCAGGGTGACGGGTGCGACGGCGGCCGGCTGCGCGGACGGATCGATGGTAATGACCGCGTCTCCGGCGACCCGGAAAGGCAGTTCCTCGACGACGACGCCATTCACCTGCACCCAGCCACCCTCGATCAGCTGTTCGGCTTCGCGGCGCGAGCAGGCCTTCATCTCGGCAACGCGCTTGGACAGGCGCATGCCGTCGTCGCCGGTCGCGGCAGGTGGGTGTTTCATGAAACGGTGTTTCCCGGCTCCATCGCCTGCACGCGCTCGACGTGGGCGAGCAGCGAGCGCATCGCCACCGGCCACATGCGGGGCGGAACATCGTCATAGACGATGCGGACCCAGTCGTCCATCGAGCCCTGCGGCGCGGCCTGCATCGCCTGGATCACCTTGGCCTCGCGCGCCAGACGGTGTGCCTTCAGCCGCGCGATGTTGCCGGCCGCGTCGCCCAGCACGTAGCCGTGCGCCGGTGCGATGAAGTCCAGCGTGTGCGCGGCGCAGGCGGCGCGGAGTTTGTCCAGGGAGTCGAGGTAGGCCGTCATGTCGCCATCGGGCGGGTCGATCACCGTGGTGCTGCCGTTGAGCACGTGGTCGCCGCTGAACAGCAAGCCGTCTTCCAGCAGGGCCAGGCACAGATGGTTGGCGGCGTGGCCCGGCGTGTAGATCACCTGCAGCGTGTGCGTGACGCGGCCCGCCGGGCTGTCGCCTTCCACAATCAGCTGTTCGCCGTCGACCAGCGCGCGGTCGGGCGTGAAACGGCTGGCTGCGCGGGCCGTCGACGCGGACGGCAGCCCCAGCACTGGCGGCCTGGGATTGCACAGGGCCTGCAGCGGCGCGGCACCGGGCGAATGGTCGGGGTGTGAATGCGTGCAGACGATGAACCGGATCTGCCCGGCTGCGGCACGCCAGAGCCTATCCAGATGCTCGGCATCGGCCGGACCGGGGTCGATGGCGATGTAGCCCGTGTAGGGATCACCCACGAGGTAGCTGTTGGTGCCCGGCCCGGTCATCACACCGGGATTGGGCGCGGTCAGTCGCATCACGTTACGCAGCAGCGGCACGGGCTGCTCGCACTGCCAGTCCAGGTTGTGCACGATCTGGCCGTCCGGGCTGACCAGCGCCAGTTCGCCGTAGGGCGACTCGTGCTCCATGTAGCGAGCTTCCTTGCCGGCCAGCAGTCCGGCGCGGGGGCAACTGGACCACAGCGGCTGCTCGTTGGCGGCGCAGGCATCGAGCACCGCCTGCACTGACGCAAAGGCCTGCAGGCGTTCAAGCGTGCGAATGGTCGGGAAGATGATGAAGAACTGGCCGGCCTGATGGCGGCTGAGCGCATCGGCCGGTCGCACCCAGACGGGCTCGAACTGCTCCGATTCGTCCGCCACCGGTTCCTGGCCGTCCGGCATGCGGGCCACCAGAAACGGCACGTCAAAGCGCCGCGGCAGGTCGCGGTCGGTGATCCAGTGCGCCAGCAGGAAGACTTCGCTGGCGGCCAGCGTCAGGCCCAGGCGGGCGCATTGTTCAAAAAGCGGGCCGGCGCGATCGATGGCGGCCACGTCATCCGGGCCGGCCATCGAGCCGTCGGCGCGGCGGGCCAGCAGCACGCCGAGTTCTTCGTGGCTTTCGCGGATCGCGGCAATCGCCTGCGTCAGGTGCAGGTCGCTCTGACCGGGCCGGCGGCTGGCCTGGGCATGCGCCCGCGCGTCGGCCGCATCGATGCCGCCGCCGGGAAAGACATAGGCGCCGGGTGCAAAGCTGGCGGTGAGCGAGCGCCGTGTCATCAGGACCTCGATGCCGGCGGCGCTGTCGCGCAGCAGCAGCACCGTGGCAGCCGGGCGGAGGGCGGCCGGTTCGCGCTGGACATGCAGGAGTTGGGTGGGTCGGACCATGGCACCATTATCGGCAGGGCGCGCGATGGCCGTCTGCGGCCCGCGGCGCGGTGGTTCATCCCTGCGGCAAAGGCCGGCAAGCCGGGGGTTCGGCGGATAATTCCGGCATGAAAATCCGTTTCACCAAGATGCAGGGCGCCGGCAACGATTTCGTCGTGCTTGACGAGACGCAGCGCAGGCTGGACCTGAGCCCGGCCCAGTACCGCTTTCTGGCTGACCGGCATTTCGGCGTTGGCGCCGACCAGATTCTCAGCGTGCGCCCCGCACCGCCCGGTCTCGCGGACGTGGACTTCGAATACGTCATCCACAACGCCGACGGCGGTGAAGTCGAACACTGCGGCAACGGCGCGCGCTGCTTTGTGCGCTATGTGCGCGAGAAAGGCCTGACCGAACGGGACACGGTCAGGGTCAAGGTCACCGGCGGCGTGTTGTCGCTGCAGATGAACGCCGATGGCGAAGTCACGGTGGACATGGGCGGGCCGGTGTTCGACCTCGCGCAGGTTCCGTTCGACCCGGCCGGCGCAAGCGCTGATCAGCAGCAGGGGGGGTGGCCGCTCTGGCGGCTCAATTTTGAACAAAATTCGACTCATCCCATCGTCAAATCGACAGATTCAGCTACTGTTTCAGTAGCGATTCTGTCGATGGGCAATCCCCATGCGGTGATGCGGGTGGACGACGTGGACGCCGCGCCGGTGGCGACGCTGGGCCCGCTGGTGCAGGCGCAGCCTGCGTTTGCGAACGGCGTCAACGTCGGCTTCCTGCAGGTCGTGGCGCGCGATCGCATCCGGTTGCGCGTGTACGAGCGCGGCGCCGGCGAAACGCTGGCCTGCGGCACCGGCGCCTGCGCGGCGGTGGTGGCCGGCATCCGCCTGGGCTGGCTGGATCAGCGCGTCGCGGTGGACACGCGCGGCGGCGTGCTGCACATTGAATGGGCCGGCGGCGCCGGCAACCTGGCCGCGCCCGTGTTGATGACCGGCCCTGCCACCACCGTTTTTGAGGGCGAAATCCATTTGCCCGACCCGACTGGAACCCTTTGATGGAAACTGCTGCCATGAACCCGATCACCGAAGACGACATCGCCAATTTCCTGCTCAACACCCCCGGTTTCTTCGACCGGCACGCCGAGCTGCTGTCAGCGGTGCAGCTGACCAGCCCGCATGGCAACCGCGCGGTGAGCCTGCAGGAGCGGCAGGCCGAAATGCTGCGCGAGAAAATCCGCGCGCTGGAACTGCGCATGATGGACATGATCCGCCACGGCAACGAAAACATGGTCATCGCCGACCGGGTGCAGCGCTGGGCGCGCAACCTGTTTCTGACCACTTCGGCGCGCGATCTGCCCGAAGTCATGGCCGAGGAACTGCAGACGCAGTTCCAGGTGCCGCAGGTCGCGGTCAAGGTCTGGGGCGTGGGCGAAGCCTTTGCCGGCGAGCCTTTCACCGCCGGCGTCAGCGCCGACGTGCGCAGCCTGGCGTCGTCGCTGACCAGCCCGTATTGCGGCGCCAACGCCGGTTTTGACGTGCTCGCCTGGCTGCCCGCACCGGCATCGGTGTCTTCGCTGGCACTGGTGGCGCTCAGGGAAATGGGCTCGCCCGAGGCCTTCGGGCTGATGGTGCTGGCCTCGCCCGATCCGCAGCGCTTCCATGCCGGCATGGGAACCGAGTTCCTCGATCGCATGGCCGAACTGGGCAGCGCCGCGCTGTCGCGGCTGCGCTGAACCCGACGCGGCGAAGCCCTGGCCGCCATGGACCCGACGCAGGCAACGCCGGTAACGGACAAGGCGGCTGCCGAACTGCCGCCGCTGGCGCAGCGCTACCTGGAGCATGTGCGGGTCGAAAAGCGGCTGGCGCCCCGGACCGTCACGTTGTACCGGCTGGATCTGATCCGTCTCGATGCGCACGCGCGCCAGGCAGGCGTGCAACTGCCAGACGTGCAGAGTCACCACATCCGCCGCTGGGTCGCCCAGATGCACGGCGCCGGCCGCAGCGGCCGTGGCATTGCGCTGATTCTCTCGGGCTGGCGCGGCTTTTATCGCTGGCTGGGCCGCGAGGCGCTGGTGGCCAGCAACCCGGTGCAGGACGTGCGGGCGCCGCGCGCGCCACGGCTGCTGCCCAAGGCGCTTGGCGTCGACGAAGCGGTGCGACTGGCCGCACACCGCAGCGACGAAGGCGATCCGTGGCTGCAGGCGCGCGATGCGGCGATGGTCGAACTGCTGTACGGCTGCGGCCTGCGGGTGGGCGAACTGGTCGGGCTCGACCTTGCTGCTAGCACGGCAGCGCAGAAGGCCGGGCGCGGCTGGATCGACCTGCAGGCTGGCGAGGTGCAGGTGCAGGGCAAGGGCAGCAAGCGCCGCAGCGTACCGCTGGGCCGCGAGGCGCTGGCAGCGCTGACGCACTGGCTGACCCTGCGTTCGGTGCGGCTGCCAGCTGCGCAAGGCGAAGAAGCGGCTGCATCGGCGCTGTTCCCGGGGCGCCATGGCACGCGGCTGACGGCGCAATCGGTCTGGCAGCGCCTGAAGCTGCGCAGCTTGCAGGCTGGGCTGGCCACGCCCGTTCACCCGCACATGCTGCGCCATTCGTTTGCCAGCCATGTGCTGCAGTCGAGCAGCGACCTGCGCGCGGTGCAGGAGTTGCTCGGGCATGCCAGCATCACCAGCACGCAGGTCTACACCCGGCTCGATTTCCAGCACCTGGCACGCGCCTACGATGCGGCGCACCCGCGCGCGAAGCGTCGCGGAGGAGCCTGATCGACGCACGAAGCGTCGCGCAGGTGGCTGACCTTCTCGCAAAGCGCGGCAATAGCGGCTGATCATCGGGTGATGCGCCGACAATACGGCCCATGAAAACGCTCCGATTGCGCGAAGGCAAGGAAAAGTCCCTGCTGCGCGGCCACCCTTGGATTTTCGATTCGGCCATCGCCAAGGGCGGCGGCGACCCGGGCGAGACGGTTCGCGTCGAGTCTGCCGCCGGCGACTTTCTGGCCTGGGCCGCTTTCAGCCCGGCTTCACGCATTCGCGCAAGGGTCTGGAGTTTTGATCAGGCCCAGCGCATCGACGCCGCTTTTCTGCGGTCGTTGATCCGCCGCAGCATCGCGGTGCGCCAGTTGTTTGATATCCGCAGCGACGGGCTGCGCCTGATCCACGGCGAGGCCGACGGGCTGCCCGGCCTGATCGTCGACCGTTACGGCGACACGCTGGTGGCGCAGTTTCTGGCGGCCGGGGTTGAGCGCTTCAAGGAACCGATCGTCGAGGCGCTGCTGCAGGAAACCGGCCTGTCCAGGCTGTACGAGCGCTCCGACGCGAGCGTGCGCAAGCTCGAAGGTCTGGCGGAAGTGACCGGCTGGCTGCGGGGCGGGGCGGACGCTGCCGGCGCGGCGCCGGCCACCGAGCTGACGATTCGCGAGCACGACTGGCAGCTGACGTTGGACATCGCAACCGGCCACAAGACCGGCTTTTATCTGGATCAGCGCGACAGCCGGCAACGTTTTGCGGCGCACACGCGGCACCGGCGGTTCCAGTTCGTGCTCAACTGCTATTGCTACACCGGCGGATTCACAGTGGCTGCGCTGTCGGGCGGGGCGGCGCACGTCACGTCCATCGATTCGTCGGGCCCGGCTCTGGCGCGGGCGCGTGCCAACGTCGAACTCAACGGCTTTGACGCGTCGCGGGCGCGCTTTCTGGATGCCGATGTCAACGCCAGCCTGCGTGCGTTTGTCGAAAGCGGCGAGCGTTTTGACGCCATCGTGCTCGATCCGCCCAAGTTCGCGCCCACCGCCGCCCACGCCGAGCGCGCCGCGCGGGCCTACAAGGACATCAACCGGCTGGCCCTGAAGCTGCTGGAGCCCGGCGGCGAACTTTTCACCTACTCCTGCTCGGGCGGTATCAGTGCCGACCTTTTCCACAAGATCGTTGCGTCTGCCGGCATCGACGCAGGCGTGGAAGGCTGCATCAGCGAGCGCCTGCAGGGTGCACCGGACCATCCGATGACGATCCACTTCCCGGAAGGCGAATACCTGAAGGGACTGGTGGTGGTGCGCAAGCCGATTTGACGGAAATTTCTGTAAAATACGGCTCTGTCCAGCGTCAGATGGATGTTTGTTGCTATACAAACAGGATTTTTGAAGCGCTTGACAGCTCCTGTAAAGTATCAGCCTGTTGGCGTTCAGCACTTGCAACGCCGATAAACTCCCCCATCTGTGCGGCTTCGTTGCCGCATCTGCAGGTTTCCCCATGAGTCTCATTCCCGCCACCATCGTCACCGGATTTCTCGGATCCGGCAAAACCACCCTGCTCAAGCGCGTGCTTTCGGAGGCCCACGGCCAGAAGATCGCCGTCATCGAAAACGAGTTCGGTGAAGAGAACATCGACAACGACATCCTGGTCGCCGACACCAGCGAGCAGATCATCCAGATGAGCAATGGCTGCATCTGCTGCACGATCCGCGAAGATCTGCGCGCGACCTTGCAGGACCTGGCGCAGAAAAAACGCAAGGGCGAGCTCGATTTCGAGCGGGTGGTGATCGAGACCACCGGGCTGGCCGATCCCGGGCCGGTGGCGCAGACTTTTTTCATGGACGACGAGATCGCCGAGAGCTATCTGCTCGATTCGATCCTGACCCTGGTCGACGCCAAACACGCGGCCACGCAACTCAATGACCGGCAGGAGGCGCGGCGGCAGGTCGGTTTTGCCGACCAGCTGTTCATCAGCAAGTCCGATCTGGTGACGGCCGACGAACTGGCGGCCCTGCAGCACCGGCTGGCGCACATGAATCCGCGCGCGCCGCAAAAAGCGGTGCATTTCGGCGAAGTGGCGATCAGCGAGGTGTTCGACCTGCGCGGCTTCAATCTCAATGCCAAGCTGGACATCGACCCGGATTTCCTGAAAGACGAGTCAGACACCGATCACGACCATGCGCACCACAATCATGAACACGAGGCGCATTGTGACCATCCGTCCCACGCCCATGACCATGGCGGTGGCCATCACCACCACCATGACGACGATGTGAAGAGTTTCGTGTTCCGCAGTGACCGTGCCTTCGATCCTGCCAAACTGGAAGACTTTCTGGGCGCCATCGTCAACATCTACGGGCCGCGCATGCTGCGCTACAAAGGTGTGCTCCATATGAAGGGCACCGAGCGCAAGGTGATCTTTCAGGGCGTGCACCAGCTGATGGGCAGCGATCTGGGGCCGAAATGGGCCGAGGGCGAGAAGAAAACCAGCAAGATGGTGTTCATTGGCATCGACCTGCCGCGCGACATCCTGCTGCAAGGGCTCGAACAAAGTCTGGTGTGAGTTTGAAAATCAACAAGTAGCTGGGAGGCTCGATGATTGTCTCGATTCTGCAACTGATGGGGCTGGCGCGGGGCAAGCCTATACAATCGCGGCCCGAACCGGAGGCTGCCGCAGCCGCGGAAATCAAGCCATTGACATCCCCGATCAGGGGTATAAAGCGGCAGAAGGCGCAAAGCAAGGCGTCTTCACAGAAACCGATGGTTGGCGCACCGGCCGAGACCGGGCGAGACAGCCCACCAAGGAGACAGGAAGTGAATGCCCAGAACGCCAAACCCGTGGCCAAAACCGGGAAAGCGACAGCAACCCCGGTTGCAGCCAAAGCTGTGAAGGCGAGCGTCAAAGCCCCGGCGGGGGCCGCGAAAAAGGCCGCCAGCAAAGTTGCAGTTTCCAAGCCTGCGGTTGCCAAGGCTGCGCCGGCCAAAGCCTCGCCCGGCAAGACCGCCACGCCTGTCAAGTCCGTTGCCGCCAAGTCGGCTCCCGCCAAGGCCGCAGCGCCGGTCGTGGCCGCCACTGCGCCTGCGAAACCGGCAACTGCGGCCAAAGCAACCCGACCCGGCCGGGTGCCAGCGTCGGCCGGACGTGCCGGCCGACCCTCCAGGCTTTCCCAGATCACGGTGCCCTCAATGGCACAGTCCGTGGCATCCAATGCTGCGAAATCGAGTTACGGCAATTCCATGTCTGCCCCTGTATTGACACCCCCACCTTTCGTTCCGGTCAAGAAAGACCCCAAGCTCGCCAATAACTGGAAGACCAGGAAACCCGAAGAACTGACAGATGCCGAAGTGCTGGCAATGCCGGACGACGAGTACATGAATGAGTGCCAGACGGCCTATTTCCGGCTGAAACTGGTCCAGTTGAAAAAGGAAATGCTCAGCAACGCCGGCGAAACCACCGAGCATCTGCGCGAAGACACTGTGGTGGTTCCCGACCCAGCAGATCGCGCGACCATCGAGGAAGAGCATGCTCTGGAGCTTCGCACGCGCGACCGCGAGCGCAAGCTGTTGAAAAAGATCGAGCAGTCGATTGCGCGCATCGATGCCGGTGACTATGGTTACTGCGACGAAACCGGGGAGCCGATCGGCGTGGGCCGCCTGCTGGCGCGGCCCACGGCCACGCTTTCTCTGGAAGCGCAGCAGCGCAGGGAACTGAAGCAAAAAATGTTTGGCGACTAGGGGACTTCCCTTGACGTCGGGGCAGACCTGAAATGCGAGACTAGCGCATGGCAAAAGAAGAGAACGGTGGTCTGCTGTCCAAAGTCGTCCGGTTTGTTCGCAATCCGGCCACCAACTGGGCCGATCTCGACCGCGCGGACTCGGATCAGGACAGCAACCACAGCAAGTTGATGCTGAAGGAACTGGTCGAACGAAAGCGGCGCAATGATTTTGTCCGCAAGCGCGAGTTCGAAATGCTGCGCAAGCTGCGCCGCAAGGAGCTGGTTGGCACGCAGACGCCGGCGCAGCGACCATCCTTTTTCCAGAGCAGTCTGCCTTCCAAACCGGACGAGCGCGCCCAGACACTGAAGAAAATCGACGAGATCGAAGCCCAGATGTCGATGCAGTGGTGGAAGACCAAGCATCGCGATTCGTCGGTCAACAGCAGCGTATTTCCACCTTCGTCGCCGCCGTCGCAGCCAGAAACACCGCAGGAGGCGCGGGAGCGCTCGATGCTGGGACCCTTGTTTGCGCCGGCGCCAACGCCTGCATCGGTGCAAGCGCCGGCTCCGGTACCGAAACTGAACCAGCATCTTGCGCCCGCTCCAGCCTCTGCAGCTGGCGCCGCCGTGCCCGCCCCCGTGCCCGCCGCTGCAGCGGCAGATAAAGCGGCGGCTTCGAAAGGCGCGGTCGGCAAAGCGTTCGACACGACTGGCGGGGACTTTTCAGCCTCTCGCTCGATGGCCATTGAGGTCGACGAAATCGCGCACGATCCGGAACTTGAAGAAGCCTCGATTCGTTTCGCCAATGGCGACGACCAGGGCGCCGAGGCGGGCCTGCTCGATGCGCTCTCAAGCAACGACGCCGCGGGCAAACCCCGGTCGGATCAGGTCGAAGCCTGGCTGGCGTTGTTTGACTTGTACCGCGCGACGGGGCAGCAAGCGCGCTTCGATGTGGCTGCCATCGACTTTGCAAACCAGTTCCAGCGCTCAGCTCCGCAGTGGTTTTCGATGCCGGAGATGTTCAACCAGTTGGCGGATGCGCAGCCAGCGGCGGGGGCCTCGCAGTCGGCGCACTGGACATGCCCCCCGCTGTTGAACCTCAAGTCGGTGGGCATGCTGGGTGATGTTTTGGGGCGTACCGCCCCGCCCTGGCGGCTGGACTGGACCCGATTGACAACCATGGATGGCGCAGCGCTGCCGGTGTTGACTTCTTTGTTCAGGGATTGGGCTGGGCAGGCTGTGGAAATCCGTATGGTCGGCACCGAACACCTGTTGAACCTGCTGGAGCAGAACACACCGTCCGGTGAGCGGTCGGTTGAAACCGAATGGTGGCACACGCGCATGTCCTTGCTGCGCTGCCTGAACCAGATGGACGATTTTGAGATGACGGCGCTGAATTACTGCGTGACCTACGAGGTCTCGCCGCCGTCCTGGGAAGATCCGCGTTGCACCTGCAAGGTGCTCGGTGTCCGTGGCGTCGATGACACCGGACCGGCCTCCATTCTCAGCGCACTGGATGATTCCGCGCCCAGCGCCGGGGACTCAAGCCCCAACGATTTCCGGCCGACGGGGCTGGAATCGATCATGCTGCCTCCGGTGGTTGTGGAACTTTCGGGTTCCATCGCCGGCGATGTCTTGCCCTTGCTGGACAAACTGGGCCACCGGTTTGCGGGTGCCGACACGTTGAACATTTCGTGCGCCAAGCTGATCCGGGTCGATTTTGCGGCCGCAGGGACGCTGCTGAACTGGGTGTCATCGCGGCAAGCCGAAGGTCGGCAGGTCCAGTTCCTGGACGTCCACCGGCTGATCGCGGGCTTCTTCAGCGTGATCGGTATCAGCGAAGTGGCTCGCGTGGTGGTTCGCACCGATTAGGGCGTGCAAACGCGGCGGCGTCGGGCCTTCGCGCTTCATGGGCCACAATCGGAACCATGGAATCATTTCACGGAACAACCATCATCAGCGTCCGGCGCCAGACGCCTGCTGGCTGGCAAGTGGCCATCGGCGGTGACGGACAGGTCACGCTGGGCAATATCGTCATCAAGGGCTCGGCTCGCAAGGTTCGGCGCCTTCACCATGGCAAGGTGCTGGCCGGTTTTGCCGGCGCCACAGCCGATGCTTTCACCTTGTTCGAGCGCTTTGAAGCCAAGCTTGAAAAACATCAGGGTCATCTGGTTCGCGCCGCCATTGAATTGACCCGTGACTGGCGCACAGACCGGGTTTTGCGCCGCCTGGAGGCCATGCTGGCGGTGGCCGACCGCGAAGCGTCGCTGGTCATTACCGGCAACGGCGATGTTCTGGAGCCCGAACATGGCATTGTGGCCATCGGCTCTGGGGGGGCCTATGCGCAGGCGGCTGCCCGCGCCCTGATCGATCACACCGAACTGCCTGCCCGCGAAGTGGTCGCCAGGTCGCTGGAAATCGCCGCCGGGTTGTGCATTTACACCAACATGCATCACACGATTGAAACGCTGGACTGAAGCACGAGCGCCTTTTTTTCATGACCCCACAATTCATCGTCCAGGAACTGGACCGCCACATCGTCGGTCAGTCAGAAGCCAAACGCGCCGTTGCGATTGCACTGAGAAACCGCTGGCGAAGGCAGCGTGTAGAAGGTGACCTGCGTTCGGAAATCACACCGAAGAACATTCTGATGATTGGGCCGACGGGCGTCGGCAAGACCGAGATCGCAAGGCGGCTGGCTCGACTGGCTGACGCGCCCTTCATCAAGGTGGAAGCGACCAAATTCACCGAGGTGGGTTACGTCGGCAAGGATGTCGACGCCATCATCCGGGATCTGGCGGAAATTGCCGTCAAGCAGACGCGTGAAGCCGAAATGGCCCGACTGCAGCAGCAGGCCCGCGACGTGGCGGAAGAGCGATTGCTCGACATCCTGATACCGCCCGCCAGAGGCGCGGGTGCGGGAGACATCGGTTTCGTATCAGCGAACTCGCCATCGCCGGATAGCGCAGCGAGACAGGTCTTTCGCAAGAAACTGCGCGAAGGGCAACTTGATGACAAGGAAGTCGAACTGGATGTTGCAGAGACTCGCCCGACGCTCGACTTCATGGGCCCGGCCGGCATGGAAGCGATGACGGAACAGCTGCGCGGCCTCTTCAGCCAGGTCGGAGCGGACAAGCGCAGTCGCAAGCGAATGCCGGTTGCGCAGGCGTTGAAATTGCTGACCGAAGAAGAAGCGGGCAAGATGATCAACGAAGACGAGTTGAAAGCCCGCGCGCTGCAAAATGCCGAACAGAACGGCATTGTTTTCATTGATGAAATCGACAAGGTTGCCTCTCGCAACGAAGGTGGCAGCGCAGAGGTTTCGCGTCAGGGCGTCCAGCGCGACCTGCTGCCGCTCGTCGAAGGCACCACCGTCACCACCCGCTATGGGCTGATCAGGACCGACCACATCCTTTTCATTGCCTCGGGCGCCTTTCACCTGGCCAAGCCCAGTGATTTGATTCCCGAACTGCAGGGCCGTTTCCCGATACGGGTTGAACTTCGCTCATTGTCGGTGCAGGATTTCGAGGCCATCCTGACCCAGACCGATGCTTCACTGGTGCGTCAGTACCAGGCGCTGCTAGCTACCGAGGGCGTGGAACTGGACTTCACCCCAGGCGGCATCACGCGGCTTGCCAGCATTGCCTGCGAGGTCAATGAACGCACGGAAAATATCGGAGCAAGGCGATTGTCGACGGTGATGGAACGATTGCTGGACGAAGTCAGCTTTGATGCCGATCGGCTCCAAGGGCAATCGGTCTGCATTGACGAAGCCTATGTGGACCAGCGGCTAAAGGCCCTCAGTCAGGACGACGATCTCTCGCGCTTCATTCTGTAGCAGCGCGCAACAAACCCTCAGAGAGCACTTTGACTGATTGATCTAAGTGCTTAATTTAGAAAGGGTTTTCGCTGTTTGGTCATGCGAAATCGTTCCTAAGTCCTTGATTTCATTGAAAAAGTTTGTAGCAAGACCCCTTGCGGTTGCTGCATTTCCTGCTACAGTGCAAAAAGGTGCAAATTAGTGGTGAAAAGTGTCTTTTCATTTGCACCTCGAACTGAAAAAGGAATTCGTGGTGTTTCAAGGGGCTTCGGCGTTGAGTCTGGATGCGAAAGGTCGGCTGTCGGTGCCGACCCGTTATCGGGATGTGCTCATCGCGACCGCATCCGGGCAATTGACCATCACCAAGCATCCTCACGGTTGTCTGATGCTCTTTCCCCGGCCTGAGTGGGAAGCTTTCAGAGACCGGATTGCCGCGTTGCCGATGTCGGCGCAATGGTGGAAACGCATCTTTCTCGGCAACGCGATGGATGTTGACATGGACGCTACCGGACGGGTGCTCGTTTCTCCAGAGCTTCGCATGGCAGCGGGCATCACCAAAGAAACAATGCTGCTGGGCATGGGTCGGCACTTTGAGTTGTGGGACAAGGCGATCTACGACGAGCAGGAAGCCAAGGCCATGCAGGCTGAAATGCCGGACGTGTTCAAGGACTTCTCTTTCTGAGGCGGGTTGGTGCAATCTTCCTCGCCTCACACCACCGTACTGCTTGACGAAGCGGTCAACCTGCTCGTGAATGACGCGGCAGGAAGCTACGTCGACGCCACATTTGGTCGCGGCGGACATGCGCGGCTGATTCTGTCCAGGCTCTCTGCGGCAGGGCGCTTGCTGGCGTTTGACAAGGACCCGGAAGCGGTCAAGGCGGCTGGGCAGATTTCCGACCCAAGGTTTTCGATCCGGCATCAGGGGTTTGCGCATCTGGAGGATCTGGCGCCGGCCAGTGTCGAGGGTGTGCTGATGGACCTTGGTGTCAGCTCACCGCAGATCGACAGCCCCGAAAGGGGTTTTTCTTTTCGGTTCGAAGGGCCACTGGACATGCGCATGGACCCGACCCGGGGACAAAGCGTGGCCGACTGGCTTGCATTGGCAGATGTGGATCAAATCGCGGAGGTGATACGTGAATATGGCGAAGAACGGTTTGCTCTACCGATTGCAAAGGCGATTGTTGCTCGCCGACAGGAACGGGGCCCAGTTTCAACCACCACCGAACTGGCCGACCTCGTGGCTGGTGCGGTCAAAACCCGCGAGCCGGGCCAGAACCCTTCAACGCGCACATTTCAGGCTCTTCGGATTTACATCAATGCCGAGCTTGAAGAGTTGCAACAGGCGCTAGATGCAAGTCTGAAAGTGTTGCGAAGCGGAGGGCGTCTGGTCGTCATCAGCTTTCACTCGCTGGAAGACCGGATCGTCAAGCAGTTCCTGACCCATCATTCCCGGCAGGTCTTTGATCGCCGTGCGCCCTTTGCCGAGCCCCGGCCGATGGCGTTTTCCGCGGTGCAAAGGCTGCGCCCGACCGAGACCGAAATCAAGGCCAATCCGCGCGCGAGAAGCGCCATTCTCAGGGTTGCGGAAAGGACTTCCGCATGATCCGCCTGAACCTGGTGCTGTTGCTCGGTGTGCTGGCCAGCGCACTGTATCTGGTCAATATCCAGTACGAGTCGCGGCGCCTTTTTGCCGAGCTTGACAAGGCAGCGTCTGAAGCCAGGAAGCTGGAAACCGACCATACCCGCCTGTTGGTGGAGCGGCGGTCCAAGGCGACGCCGCTGCGCGTCGAGAAGCTGGCGCGTGATCAACTGAATATGCGCACCACCACGCCTGCCATCACGCAGTACGTGTCCGACCGACCGGCAGCGCCTTCGGGGAGCGGGTCATGAGCCGCAGCGTGCTGTACACCTCCAGCCCGTTACTGGCCAGCAAGACGCCGGTCTGGCGCAGCAAGTTCATCGTTGCCGTGATTGCGCTGGGGTTCGTCGGGCTCGCCGGTCGGGCCGCCTATATTCAGGTGTTCGGCAATGACTTTTTTCAGCGACAGGGAGAAGTGCGGTTTGCGCGCACGCTGGAGTTGCCCGCCAGCCGAGGCCGGATTCTGGATCGCAATGGTCTGATTCTCGCGTCCAGCGTTGTGGCTCAGAGCATCTGGGCCATTCCTGAAGATGTGGATCGTGACAGTGCCAAGCTCAAAGAGCTGGCCCGCCTGCTCGGGATGTCGCCACAGGCGCTGAACAAGAAGCTTGAAGATGAAGACAAGACTTTTGTCTGGCTCAAGCGCCAGGTGGATGAGCCGGTTGCGCAGCAGATCGCCGAGCTGGGAATTCGTGGCATCTACCAGCGCAAGGAATATCGCCGGATGTATCCGGAGGGAGAGGCTGCCGCACATGTTGTCGGTTTCGCCAATGTCGAAAACAAGGGGCAGGAAGGGGTCGAACTGGCCTTTGAGAAGGAGCTTGCCGGTCACCCGGGCTCGCGCAGGGTCATCAAGGATCGGCTGGGGCGCGTGGTGGAAGACGTCGGCGAGCAGGTTCCGCCCGTTGACGGCAAAGATCTGCAGTTGAGCATCGACAGCAAGGTCCAGTTCTTTGCCTATCAGAAGTTGCGCGACGCTGTTGCCGAGCACAAGGCCAAGGCAGGCAGTGTTGTGGTCCTCGACGCGATCACCGGCGAAGTGCTGGCGCTTGCCAACTACCCGAGCTACAACCCGCAGGACCGACAAAACCTGTCCGGCGAACAGCTGCGTAACAGGGCGTTGACCGATGTGTTCGAGCCCGGCTCTACCATGAAGCCGGTAACCGTTGCGACAGCGCTTGAGGCGGGCAGGATCACGCCACAGACCCTGGTCGAGACGGGGCCTGGCCGCTTCAATATTGGGGGATTCACGATCAGTGACACGCACAACTACGGCTTGTTGACCGTGGAAGGCGTGATCCAGAAATCCAGCAACGTGGGCGCGCTGAAGATCTCCCAGAAGATGAGTCCCCGTGAAATGTGGGAAACCTACACGGCGCTGGGGTACGGGCAAAAGCCACAGATCCAGTTTCCCGGGGCGGCGACCGGAAGACTGCGCCCATGGAAGTCCTGGCGACCGGTGGAACAGGCGACGATGGCCTATGGCTACGGACTGTCGGCTTCATTGTTCCAGATGGCGCATTCCTACACCGCTTTTGCGCATGACGGGCGAATCGTTCCTGTCACCATGATCAAGAGCAGCGATCCGGCCGTGGGGGTGCGCGTGTTTTCACAGGAAAACGCGGCGGCCGTTCGCAAGATGCTGCAGATGGCAGCCGGGCCGGGCGGAACCGGTCAAAAGGCCCAGACTGTCGGCTATTCGGTCGGCGGCAAGTCGGGCACCGCGCACAAGCAGGTTGGCAAGGGCTACGCCAGCAACAAGTACCGGTCATGGTTTACCGGAATGGCGCCGATCGATCATCCGCGCATCGTCGTTGCCGTGATGATTGATGAGCCAAGCGCCGGACAGTATTACGGGGGCGCGGTTGCTGCCCCCGTTTTCAGCCAGGTGGTTCAACAGACGCTGCGCATGATGAATGTGCAGCCCGACATGGCAGTCAAGCCTCAGATCGTCGTTGAAGCGGTGGAGGAATCGTTCTGATGCTGAACCTGCACGCTCCTACGGAGGCTGTCGGCTGGTTGAGAGGTCTTGTCACTGGCACCTTGCAGACGGACAGTCGGCTCGTCCGTCAGGGGGACGGATTCATCGCTTGGCCGGGTGCAGCGACGGACGGCAGGCTGCACGTGCCGGAGGCGCTTGCGCGTGGAGCAACCGCCTGCCTGGTCGAGCGCGACGGTGCAGACCGTTTCCAGTTCGATCAGCTGGGAGGCGTTGTTGCGACTTACGCGTCTTTGAAAGCTGCCACCGGCCCGCTGGCTGCTCTCTATTTTGGCGAGCCTTCTCGGCAACTGGAAGTGCTGGCCGTTACGGGTACCAACGGCAAGACGACGACCACCTGGTGGCTCTCGCAAGCGCTGTCGAACTTGACGGGCAGGCGGGCCGTTCCTTGCGCGGTGATCGGAACGCTGGGCGCGGGTCAGCCGCCTGACCTGGTTTTCAATGGCATGACCACACCCGACCCAGTGCTGCTGCAACGGCAGTTCCGGCAGTTTGTCGACATCGGTGTCAAGGCGTGTGCTATTGAGGCATCTTCGATTGGTGTTGCCGAGGGACGGCTCGACGGAACCCGGATAGCCGTTGCAGTGTTCACCAACTTCACCCAGGACCATCTGGACTATCACGGGACGATGGAGGCTTACTGGGAGGCCAAGAAGCGGTTGTTCGGTTGGTCCGAGCTGCGGGCGGCTGTTGTCAATGTGGATGACGCCAGAGGCCGTTCACTGTCGAGGTACTTGACTGGGCGCGACTTACCCTGCTGGACCTATTCGATCAATGGCGAGGCCAGCCTTGTCGCTCGAAGTCTTCAATATGACGATCAAGGGCTGGAATTCACGGTGGTTGAAGGGGCGAACGAGATACCCATGCGCCATCACGTGATCGGCCGTTTCAATGTTTCCAACCTGTTGGCCGTACTGGGGACTTTGCGGGCACTGGGTGTCGCGCTTCAGGATGCGATCAGTGCCTGCGATTCACTGACCGCAGTACCCGGACGGCTGGAGTCGGTGATCAGACCCGGCAGGCCGATGGTCGTCATCGACTACGCGCATACGCCCGACGCATTGGTCAAGGTGCTGGCGACGCTTCGGCCGTTGGCCGATCGTCGGGAGGGGCGCCTGTGGTGCCTGTTCGGTTGTGGCGGTGACCGCGATACGGCCAAACGGCCATTGATGGGTGCCGCGGCAGAGCAGGGCGCAGACGTCGTTGTCTTGACCAGCGATAACCCCAGGAGCGAGTCGCCGGCCGCGATCATTGGTCAGATAGCGGCCGGTCTGGCCCGACCCGAGCGCGCGCAGATCGAACTGAATCGCTCAACGGCCATCTCCCGGGTGCTGGAGCACGCTGGCGAAAAGGACGTGATTCTGCTGGCTGGCAAAGGCCATGAGGACTATCAGGAAGTGCAAGGCGTTCGCCATCCGTTCTCGGACAAGTCGCAGGTCGAAAAGTGCTGGGAACAGGGCGATCAGGTTGCCGACATCAGCCGCGGAGGTGTCGCATGACTTTCATGATGACTTTGCGACAGGCTGGCGAATGGACCCCGGGCAGCCAGTTGCGCGGTTCCGGTGAAGTCGAGCTGTCGAGGGTGCACACGGATACGCGAACATTGCTGCCAGGCGATCTGTTCGTCGCCTTGAAGGGGGATCGCTTTGACGGCTCCCAGTTCCTACAACAGGCTCGTGCAAAGGGCGCCTGTGCTGCAATATGTCAGGCCGAAGCCGCCGAAGCGCTGACGGCATCCGGACTGCCGGGGCTGCTGGTTTCGGACGCCCGTGTGGCGCTGGGAGCGCTGGCTGCCAACTGGCGTCGCCAGTTTGACCTGCCGATCATTGCGGTGACAGGCAGCAACGGCAAAACCACGGTCACGCAGATGATCGGCGCCATCCTGACGACGTGGAAGGGTGAGCGTGCACTGGTGACCCAGGGCAATTTCAACAACGACATCGGCGTTCCGCTGACGTTGCTGAAGATGCGCTCCACGCACGCAGTAGCTGTACTTGAACTCGGAATGAACCATCCGGGAGAAATAGGCTATCTGGCGAAGTTGGTGCAGCCGACCGTCGGCCTCGTCAACAACGCACAGCGCGAGCACCTGGAATTCATGTCCTCGGTTGAGGCAGTTGCCCGGGAAAACGGCTCGGTGCTGCAGTCGCTCGGCCCCACGGGTGTCAGCGTTTTTCCGGTCGAGGATGCCTGCGCCGATCTGTGGACGCAATATTGCGCCGGCAAACCCAGGCTGTTGTTTGCCTTTGGCCCGGCAACATCAAGAGCTGATGTGCATGGCCGGGGTGTTTTCTCGGGAGATGGCTGGCAGCTGGAGGTGAATACGCCGCAGGGCAACCTGGCAGTCCAGCTGAAAATGGCCGGGCGGCACAATGCGCACAACGCAATGGCAGCCATCTCCGCAGCGCTGGCGGTTCATGTGCCCCTGGAGATTGTCCGGGCGGGTCTGGAATCTTTCAGGCCGGTCGCGGGTCGGTCGCGGGCTTCAACGATTCGGGTTGCAGGCCACGATGTGGTCCTGGTGGATGACGCCTACAACGCCAATCCGGACTCGGTTCGCGCGGCCATCGACTTGTTGTCGGAGTTGCCCTCCCCCCGTCTGCTGGTACTCGGCGACATGGGCGAAGTCGGCGAAAACGGCTCCGAAATGCACCGGGAAGTCGGTGAATACGCCAGACTAAAGGGAATCGATCAGTTGTTTGCGCTGGGTTCCCTTTCGAAACTGGCCTGTCAGGCGTTCGGCAGTGCGCGCCACTTTGACGATCAGGCCACAATGATTGCCTCGCTGGCAAAGGAACTCGGCGGTGTCGGCAGCGTGCTCGTCAAGGGTTCCAGATTCATGGGAATGGAGCGCGTGGTGCGCGCAGTCGAGAACATGGCTGGGCAGAACCGTGGAGAAAACCATGCTGCCTAGTCTCGCGCAATGGTTGCAGTCGGTCTCTCCTGACTTCGGCTTTTTCCGGGTGTTCCAATACCTGACATTCCGCGCCGTGATGGCGGCCATGACAGCCTTGCTGATAGGGCTGGTTGCGGGGCCACGAGTGATCCGCCGCCTGACGGAACTGAAGATCGGGCAACCGATTCGCGGCTATGCGATGGAGTCACACCTGGTCAAGTCCGGAACGCCCACCATGGGAGGTGTCCTGATCTTGCTGGCAATCGTCACGGCCACCCTGCTCTGGGCCGATCTCACCAACCGGTTCATCTGGATTGTGCTGCTGGTGACGCTGGGCTTTGGGGCGATCGGCTGGGTTGACGACTGGCGAAAGGTTGTCAACAAGGATCCAGAGGGCATGCGTTCGCGGGAAAAATATTTCTGGCAATCGGTGATCGGACTGATCGCCGCGCTGTATCTGGTCTTCAGCATCTCCGAGAGCTCCAACCTGCGCGTCGTCGAATTATTCTTCAACTGGGTGCGATCGGGTTTCGACGTGAACCTGCCGCCGAAAGCGGGGCTCATGGTGCCGTTCTTCAAGGAGATCAGCTATCCGCTGGGTGTAGTCGGTTTCGTTGTGCTGTCGTACCTGGTGATTGTCGGCTCCAGCAATGCTGTCAATCTGACGGACGGACTGGACGGACTGGCCATCATGCCGGTGGTCATGGTCGGTTCGGCGCTTGGGGTATTTGCCTATGTCACCGGCAGCGCCGTGTTTTCCAGGTATTTGTTCCTGCCACATATTCCCGGTGCTGGCGAATTGCTGGTATTCAGCTCCGCCATGGCCGGGGCAGGTCTCGCTTTTCTTTGGTTCAATACCCATCCGGCGCAGGTTTTCATGGGTGACGTGGGTGCGCTCGCACTTGGCGCCGCACTGGGCACGATTGCGGTCATCGTCCGCCAGGAGATCGTGCTTTCCATCATGGGTGGCATCTTCGTTGTCGAGGCACTGTCCGTGATGATGCAGGTCGTCTATTTCAAGTACACCAAACGCAAATACGGTGTGGGTCGCCGGATTCTGAAAATGGCACCCTTGCATCACCACTTCGAGAAGAGCGGCTGGAAGGAAACGCAGGTGGTCGTGCGCTTCTGGATCATCACCATGCTCCTGTGTCTGGTGGGTCTTTCGACCCTGAAGCTGAGATAGGCCATGGACCAGCTTCGCGAAAAAGACATCCTGATTCTGGGCCTGGGGCTGTCCGGTCTGGCGATGGCGCGCTGGTGTTCGCGCTGGGGTGCACGTGTTACCGTATCTGACACCCGACCGGCGCCACCGCAGTTGGATGCCTTGAGGCGAGAGGTGCCTTCGGCGAAATTTGTGTGTGCCCAGCCGGACCCATCGAGCCTGCTTGCCGGGCCCGTTGATGCCGTCTTTCGCAGCCCCGGTCTTGCGATCGGGCAGATCGATGGGGTTCTGAAGGCCGCTCAAGCGCGTGGCGCGCAAACCGGCGGTGAACTCAATCTGTTCTGGCAGGCGCTCGAATGGCTCCGGGCGGCTCAGGAGTACCGGCCAAAGGTGCTGGCCGTCACGGGCACCAATGGCAAGACGACGGTGACTTCCCTTACCGGCAAACTGGTTGAGCGGGCTGGAAAAACCGTGATGACCGCCGGCAATATCGGGCCCACACTGCTGGATTCGTTGACGAACTGTCTGGACGCCCGCGAATTGCCGGACGTTTGGGTGCTGGAGCTTTCCAGCTTTCAACTCGACGGGGTCGAATCTTTCGAGCCGACGGCCGCGAGCGTGCTGAACGTGACGCAAGACCATCTGGACTGGCACGGCTCCATGGAAAACTACGTCGCGGCCAAGCGCAGAATTTTTGGCACGCAGACGATCAGGGTCCTGAACCGTCAGGATCCGGTCGTCATGTCGATGTGGCCCGATTCAGCCGGCAAGCGGCAAGCGCAAGCACCGGGGTCGAGCGTTGTGACATTTGGTCCGGACTTGCCCGCCCGTCCCGGCGATTTCGGGCTGGAAACTGTCAACGGCATGTGCTGGCTGGTCAGGGCGATGGATGAGGAATCCCTGTCTCGCAAGAAATCGAGGCCCGAGACGATTCACCTTCAGCGCCTCATGCCAGCCGAAGCGCTTCGAATCAGAGGTCGTCACAACGCGCTCAACGCACTGGCGGCGCTCGCGCTGGCCACATCAGCCGGTTGCGCGCTGGCGCCGATGCTCTACGGATTGCGCGACTATCAGGGCGAACCGCATCGGGTCGAGTCGGTTGGCATCATCGGTGACGTGGAATACTTCGACGACAGCAAGGGCACCAACGTGGGCGCAACGGTCGCAGCGTTGAATGGCCTGGGTGCTGATCGGCGCCTTGTCGTGATTCTGGGTGGCGAGGGCAAAGGACAGGACTTTTCACCCTTGCTTGCCCCGGTACAGGCCAGCGCGCGCGCCATTGTCGTGATCGGCAGGGACGGGCCCAGTATCCAGCAGGTGCTGGATACTGCCGGAGTTCCGATCGTCCGGTCCGAGACGATGGCCGATGCGGTTGCCCGTGCCAGTGAACTCGCACAAGTTGGCGATGCTGTGCTGATGTCCCCGGCCTGCGCCAGTTTCGACATGTTTGACAATTACGAACATCGCGCCCAGGTGTTTCGCGGTGCCGTGGCCGATCTCGCGCGAGCAGACGGTTTTTCGGGGGGAGATGTTCTGTGACAGCTCTGTCGACCCAACTTGGCAACTGGCTCGGCAAGCGGCGCAAGGCCGCCAACGCTCTGCCTGTGCGGGTGGGCGCTCTCGAAGTCTCCCGGGTTCAAAGCGCGCCCGTGCGGCTTGCGGGATATGACCAGGCGTTGTTGTGGGTCACGGTTGCGTTGCTGGCGATCGGTCTGGTGATGGTCTATTCAGCCTCGATAGCGATGCCGGACAACCCGAAGTTCGCGCGTTACGCCCATTCACATTTCCTTACGCGGCACCTGCTTTCGCTCGTACTGGCCTTCGTGGTGGCGTTGCTGCTGTTTCAGGTGCCGATTTCCAACTGGGAGCGGGCGGCGCCTTGGGTTTTCGTCGCTTCGATCTTGCTGCTGGTCGTGGTGCTGGTTCCTGGCCTTGGCAAAGGCGTCAATGGGGCAAGGCGCTGGATCTCGCTGGGGTTCATGAGCTTTCAGCCTTCGGAGTTTGCGAAGTTCGCGGTGGTTCTCTATGCGGCGGACTACATGGTCCGTCGGATGGGCGTGAAGGAGCGATTTTTCAGAGCCGTCGTTCCGATGGGGGCTGCGGTGGCCATCGTTGGTTTCCTGCTGTTGATGGAGCCGGATTTCGGCGCTTTCATGGTCATCGCTGTGATTGCGATGGGGATCCTTTTTCTCGGCGGGGTCAATGCCCGCATGTTCTTCCTGATTGCTGCGGTCCTGATCCTGATCTTTGCAGCCATGATCGCCATGTCCGACTGGCGGCGGGAGCGGATTTTTGCGTACCTGGACCCCTGGAGCGAAAAACATGCGCTGGGCAAGGGGTACCAGCTCTCGCATTCACTGATCGCGATCGGCCGGGGCGAGATCTTTGGCGTGGGACTGGGCGGAAGCGTGGAAAAACTTCACTGGTTGCCTGAGGCTCACACCGACTTCCTGCTGGCTGTCATCGGTGAGGAGTTCGGTCTCGTCGGTGTGATCTGTGTCATCGGCCTGTTCCTGTGGCTGACCCGACGCATCATGCACATCGGTCGTCAGGCAATCGCGCTGGACAGAGTGTTCGCAGGTCTGGTTGCGCAAGGCGTTGGCATCTGGGTCGGTTTCCAGGCGTTCATCAACATGGGCGTGAATCTGGGCGCGCTGCCCACCAAGGGACTGACCTTGCCATTCATGAGCTATGGTGGTTCAGCCATCCTGATGAACCTGGCGGCGATTGCGGTTGTGCTTCGGATCGACGTCGAAAACAGGCAACTGATGCGTGGAGGGCGTTCATGAGCACAGGGCGCGCACTCATCATGGCGGGGGGGACCGGTGGCCACATCTTCCCGGGACTTGCCGTTGCCCAGACACTGCGCGAGCGTGGCTGGACTGTTCACTGGCTGGGTGCTCCTGACAGCATGGAAAGCCGGATCGTGCCTCAGCATGGATTTCCCTTTGAAGTCGTTGCGTTTTCCGGGTTGCGCCGCAAGGGTCTGTGGACCATGGCCCTGCTGCCGCTGCGCCTGTTGAGGGCTTTCTGGCAAAGCTTGGGGGTTGTGCGTCGTGTCAAACCCGATGTGCTGGTCGGACTGGGGGGATACATCACATTTCCTGGCGCGTTGATGGGCGTGCTGCTTGGCAAGCCTCTGGTCTTGCACGAACAGAATGCCGTTGCCGGGCTGGCCAACCGAATTCTGTGCGGTCTTGCAGACCGGGTATTCTCGGCTTTTCCCGGGGTAACGCGGGGGGCAGTGTGGGTGGGAAATCCGCTGCGGTCGGCCTTTATGTCCCAGCCCGAGCCGCAGACGCGCTTCGAGGGTCGATCCGGGCCTTTGCATGTTCTGGTTCTGGGCGGCAGCCTGGGTGCCAAGGCGCTCAACGAAGTCGTGCCGCAAAGTCTGGCCAGAACTCCTGAAGTCATGCGGCCCGTCGTTGTGCATCAAGGGGGCGAACGCCAGATTGACTCTCTGAAAGACAACTACAGGATGGCCGGTGTGACCGCCAAGCTGGTGCCGTTCATTGATGACACGGCAAAGGCAATGGCAGACGCCGACCTCATCATCTGCCGCTCCGGTGCAAGCACCGTCACTGAAATCGCGGCCGTCGGCGCGGCGGCAGTTTTTGTGCCGTATCCGTTCGCGGTGGATGACCACCAGACCGCAAATGCACGCTTCCTGGTGGAAGCCGGAGGTGGCTGGTTGATGCCACAAGCCGAACTAACCGCTGAAGCGCTGTCGCAAATGCTGACATCCGTCACTCGTGACGAACTGCTGCAGTGCGCCCAGAAGGCGTGGGCGATGCGCAGGACCCAGGCCAGCCACGAGGTGGCACTGGCCTGTGAGGAGTTGAGGTCATGAAACACGCAATCCGACATATCCATTTCGTCGGTATCGGTGGCGTCGGCATGAGTGGCATTGCCGAGGTGCTGCTCAATCTGGGGTACACGATTTCCGGCTCCGACCTGGCGGACAGCGTGACTCTTCACCGGCTGAACTCGTTGGGCGTGCAGACCCACATCGGACACAGCGAAGCCAACGTTGCCGGCGCAGATGCTGTCGTCACGTCGACCGCGGTGCATGCGGACAACCCGGAAGTTCAGGCGGCCCGGCGCCGCGGGGTCCCGGTGGTTCCGCGCGCACTGATGCTGGCCGAACTCATGCGGCTGAAACGCGGCATCGCCATTGCCGGCACCCACGGGAAGACAACGACAACCAGCCTTGTGGCGAGCGTGCTGGCCGAAGCGGGTCTTGACCCGACCTTTGTCATCGGTGGCCGGCTCAACAGTGCCGGTGCCAATGCCAGGCTCGGAAGCGGGGAATTCATCGTCGTTGAAGCCGACGAGTCCGACGCATCGTTCCTCAATCTGCTGCCAGTGATGGCTGTTGTGACGAATATCGATGCGGACCATATGGAAACCTATGGACACGACTTCAATCGCCTGAAGTCTGCCTTCGTGGATTTCCTTCACCGCATGCCTTTTTACGGAACCGCGATTCTCTGTGTTGACGACCCGGCTGTCCGGGAAATCATTCCGCAAGTCACCTGTCCGGTCACGAGCTACGGATTCTCCGAAGATGCCCAGGTTCGGGCTGTCGACGTACGAGCGATGGGCGGCCAGATGCATTTCACAGTCTTGCGTCGCAATGGCGTGACGCTGCCGGACCTGCAGGTCGTGCTGAACCTGCCGGGTCGCCACAACGTCCTCAACGCGCTGTCCGCGATCGCGATTGCGGTGGAACTGAACGTTGCGGACGACGCAGTTGTCAAGGCGCTGGCAGCCTTCAAAGGTGTGGGCCGGCGGTTTCAGAGCTACGGCGAACTGTGTTCGAAGGACGGTGGCCAGTTTTCGCTCATTGACGACTACGGGCATCACCCGGTGGAAATGGCTGCGACGCTGGCTGCAGCCAGGGGGGCATTCCCTGGCAGGCGACTGGTACTTGCGTTTCAGCCGCACCGCTATACCCGGACACGTGATTGCTTTGAGGATTTCGTCAAGGTCATTTCGCAGGCAGACGTTGTGTTGTTGTCCGAGGTCTACGCCGCTGGCGAAGCGCCGATCGTCGCCGCGGACGGTCGCTCGCTCGCGCGTGCCTTGCGCGTCGGCGGCAAACTCGAACCGATATTTGTCGACGACATCGCCGACATGCCGGCGGCCATTGGCGAAGTGGCGCGGAACGAGGACCTCGTTTTGTGCATGGGGGCGGGCTCCATCGGGTCTGTGCCGGCCAAAGTGGTCGAACAACAGCAATCTCTGCATCAACTGATGAAGACAGGACACCTGAAATGACGGGCCCGGTGCGAAACTTCGGAAAAGTGGCAGTCCTGATGGGCGGGCTTTCGGCTGAGCGGGAAGTCTCCCTGATGTCAGGCCGTGGCGTGCTGGAGGCATTGCGCTCGAAAGGCGTGGACGCCCATGCGTTCGATCCGGCTGAACGCAAGCTGTCTGATCTGGTGACAGAGGGATTTCAGAGTTGCTTCATAGCGCTGCACGGGCGGTTTGGCGAAGACGGTACCGTGCAGGGGGCGCTGGAATGGTTGCGCATTCCGTACACCGGATCCGGTGTCATGTCCTCCAGCCTGGCGATGGACAAGGTGATGACCAAGCGGGTCTGGTCTGCCTTGGGTCTGCCAACGCCTCGCAGCGTGCTGCTTTCGCCATCGAACACGTCACCGGACGAATTGGAGCGGCCCGCTCTTGAACTGGGGTGCCCTCTGATCGTCAAGCCTTCCAGGGAAGGTTCGTCCATCGGCGTGAGCAAAGTGACCGATGCATCGCAGATGCCGGACGCAGTCCGGCTCGCGGCCGGTTACGACAGTGACGTGCTCTGCGAAGAATTCATCGACGGCGAAGAAGTCACCTGTGCGGTTCTTGAAATCGGCGGTGAGCCGCAGGCGCTGCCAGTGGTGCGAATCATTGCACCCGAAGGCGCCTACGACTATCAGAACAAGTATTTCACCGACGTGGTGACCTATCAATGTCCCAGCGGTTTACCTGCCCCGGAAGAGGCCGAGATTTTCCGGATCGTGCTCGCTGCCTACCGTGGCTTGGGTTGCCGCGGCTGGGCGAGGGCCGACCTGATGATCAGGGGTTCGGATCGGCGGCCATTCTTGCTGGAGATGAACACATCACCGGGCATGACCAGCCATTCGCTGGTGCCGATGTCGGCCAGGGCTGCGGGTATCGACTACGCCGACTTGTGTCTGCAGGTGCTGCAGGCGGCGGCGTTGGACTATCCCGAACTGAAAGGTCGTGACGTCACATGAACGCTAGCTTGTCAGCGCCGCTGGATGTCCGACTCATGAACGTGACCGCGTCACTGCTGTTCTGGACGGTTGCCGCGCTTGGCGTCGTGGTGGTTTTCTGGTGGGTGCTCAGGCATCCGCAGTTTGCTTTCTCGACGGTCCGCGTCGAAGGGGACGTCATTCACAGCAACGCGGTCACCATCAGGGCCAACGCCGTTCATCGCCTGAGCGGCAATTTCTTCACGCTCGACCTGTCAGCCGCACGCAGCGCATTCGAGACGGTGCCGTGGGTCCGCAGGGCGGTGGTGCGGCGGGAGTTTCCGGATCATCTTGTCGTCAACCTTCAGGAGCACGAGCCCGTCGCTTACTGGGGCGCGGAAGAGGGTTCACAAATGGTGAACAGGCAGGGAGAGATTTTTGAGGCAAATCAGGGAGACCTGGAAGGCGACGATCTGCCGCGTCTGAATGGCCCGGCCGGATCGTCGGCTTCAGTTTGGCGGATTTACGGATTGCTCAATCCGCTATTCGAAACGATCGACGCGTCCATCGAGTCGCTGAGCTTGAGCGAGCGCGGCAGCTGGCAGGCGATGCTGGACAGCGGCGCCGCCATTGAACTGGGGCGCGGCACCGAAGCTGAAATCGTCGACAGGGTCTCCCGCTTTGTCAGAACAGCCGGTCAGAGTGCCGCGCGGTTTGGTCGCGCGCCGGACGCCATTGAATCGGCGGACCTCCGGCATCCCAACGGCTATGCATTGCGGATTCGGGGAGTGACGACCGTCACCGGCGAAACAGTCAAACCCAAAGCGACCACTCGGCCGGCAGCGAAAACCGGCACCACAGTCAGGACCGTAAACAGGTGAACAGATGGCCAAAGAATACAAGGATTTGATCGTCGGGCTGGACATCGGAACCGCCAAAGTCATGGTGGTGGTCGGTGAAGTCATTGCCGGCGGAGGCCTTCGTCTGGTCGGGCTCGGCGTATCGCCGAGCCACGGGCTGAAACGCGGTGTGGTGGTGAACATCGATGCAACGGTCCACAGCATCCAGCAGGCGCTGAAAGAAGCCGAGTTGATGGCCGACTGCAAGATCACCCGCGTGCATACCGGAATCACGGGCAGCCACATCCGCGGACTCAATTCGAGTGGCATGGTGGCCATCAAGGACAAGGAAGTGACCGCCGCTGACGTGGCGCGCGTCATCGAAACCGCCAAGGCGATCAACATCTCGACGGATCAGCGTCTGCTGCTGGTCGAGCCGCAGGAGTTCGTGATCGACGGTCAGGACGTCAAGGAGCCCATCGGCATGAGCGGCATCCGGCTGGAGGCCAAGGTCCACATCGTCACGGGGGCACAGAGCGCCGCCGAGAACATCATCAAATGTGTCCGCCGCTGCGGTCTGGATGTCGACCAGCTCATGCTCAACCCGCTGGCCTCCAGTCTCGCGGTGCTGACCGAAGACGAACGTGAACTCGGGGTTGCCTGTGTTGATATCGGTGCGGGCACAACCGACGTCGCCATCTTCACCAACGGCGCCATCCGGCACACCGCGGTGATACCGGTCGCCGGCGACCTGATCACCAGCGACATCGCGATGGCGCTGCGGACGCCGACCAAGGATGCAGAAGACATCAAGGTCGAAAGCGGCTACGCCAAACAGCTGCTGGCCGACCCGGATCAACAGGTCGAGGTTCCGGGCCTGGGTGACCGGGGACCACGGATGTTGAGCCTGCAGGCTCTGGCCGGTGTGATCGAGCCGAGGGTTGAAGAGATCTTTTCCCTCGTCCAGCAGGTGGTGCGTGATTCCGGCTTCGAGGAAGTGCTGTCGTCAGGGATCGTGCTGACCGGTGGCAGCTGCGTCATGCCGGGCATGGTCGAGCTGGGCGAAGACATCTTCCTGAAACCCGTTCGTCGCGGCAACCCGAAATACGCTGGTGCGTTGGCCGACATGGTTTCCCAGCCTCGTGCCGCAGCCGTGATGGGGCTGATGGAAGAAGCCCGCATGGCACGCATGAGGGGATTTCGGGTGGCGCAAAAGAACGGATCGGTCAAAACCGCTTTCGGTCGCGTGAAAGATTTCATCGTGGGGAACTTCTGACCATGGAAAACCACATTTATCGAACAAGAGGCAGTCCGCGTGGCCGCTGGCGATGGCGGGACACCGGCCCGCCTGACAGCCACGTTCTTCCAACCCGTTTCAACTGTCCACATCAGCAAACCAGCGTATTTCAAGGAGAAGCAAATGACCATCGAAATGATTGAAGTCGGAGAATTCAACCAGGGGACCCAGATCAAGGTGATCGGTGTCGGCGGCGGTGGCGGCAACGCCGTCGATCACATGATCGCGCGCAACGTCCAGGGGGTCGAGTTCATCTGCGCCAACACCGATGCGCAGGCGCTGACCCGCAGCTCCGCCCACCGGACCATCCAGCTCGGATCCAGTGGGCTGGGCGCCGGCAGCAAGCCGGAAAAAGGACGCGAGGCCGCTGAAATCGCCGAAGAGGACATTCGCAGCGCGATCGATGGCGCTCACATGCTTTTCATCACGGCAGGCATGGGCGGGGGCACCGGCACCGGCGCAGCGCCCGTGATCGCACGGGTGGCGAAGGAAATGGGCATCCTGACCGTGGGCGTGGTGACCAAGCCGTTCGACTGGGAAGGTGGTCGGCGCATGACCAACGCGGACCAGGGTCTGGCCGAACTGGAGGCCAACGTCGATTCGCTGATCGTTGTGCTCAACGAAAAGCTGCTGGAAGTGCTGGGCGATGACGTGACGCAGGACGAAGCCTTTGCCCACGCCAACGACGTGCTGAAGAACGCCGTCGGTGGCATCGCGGAAATTATCAACGAATATGGCAACGTCAACGTCGACTTCGAAGACGTCCGGACCGTGATGGGCGAACCGGGCAAGGCCATGATGGGCACGGCAGTGGCCAGTGGCCCGGACCGTTCACGCATCGCGGCCGAGCAGGCGGTGGCCTGCCCCTTGCTGGAGGGCATCGACCTGTCCGGCGCCAAGGGCGTGCTGGTGCTGGTTACGGCGGCCAAAGGTTCGCTCAAGCTGGCGGAGTCGCGGCTGGCAATGAACACGATTCGCGCCTATGCGTCGCCCGACGCCCACGTGATCTATGGCGCTGCCTATGACGACAGCCTGGGCGATGACATGCGTGTCACCGTGGTCGCAACCGGCCTGTCGCGCCAGGGTTCGCGTCGTTCGGCCGCACCTTTGCAGGTGCTGCGCACCGGCACCGACAACGTGCCGTTCAATGTGACGTCGAACCAGAACGTGGGTATGGCCAGTGCTTCTCCCGTGTCTGGCGCAGGCAGCGCCGCATCGCCACAACCCGATTACGGATCGATGGCAGTTCCCAGTGTTTGGCGGACGAACCGTACGCAGGCGGCCGCGAGGGTGGACGCGCTGTCGTCCAGCGGCATGGACGACTACGAAATTCCGGCCTTCCTGCGCAAGCAGGCAGACTGAGTGTCACTGGGGTCAGCGGAGTCGGCCACCCGGCTGTCTCCGCTGGCACTGGGCTGCGTGAACCTGCGTGCGACTGTCACGTGAATCCAGCGTCGGTTGTCGATTGACCCCGGACCGGCAACGCGAACGACCGGTCACTAGAATCCAGCCATGCTTGCCCAGAGAACACTGAAAACGTTGACCCGCGCCGTGGGTGTCGGCCTGCACAGCGGACAGCGGGTGGAACTCACGCTGCGGCCGGCGCAGCCCGATACCGGCATCGTTTTCCGGCGGGTCGATCTGCCGGAACCGGTCGATATTCCCGTGTCTGCGCTTGCGGTCACCGATACCCGCATGGCATCCACCATCTCCAGTGGTGATGCCAAGGTTCACACCGTCGAGCACCTGATGTCGGCCTGCGCCGGCCTGGGCATCGACAACCTGTATGTGGACATCACGGCCGAAGAGGTCCCCATACTCGATGGTTCTGCATCGTCGTTCGTTTTCCTGCTGCAAAGCGCGGGTGTGGTGACGCAGCAGGCCCCTCGCCGGTTCATCCGTGTTCTCGAGCCTGTCGAGGTGCGCGAGGGCGAGGGAGCCAACCTCAAGTGGGCGCGGCTGGAGCCCTATCACGGCTACAAACTCAGCTTCGAGATCGAGTTTCGCCACCCGGCGGTCGATTCAACCGGGCAGCGCGTCGAATTTGATCTGGGGCAGGGCGCCTACGCCCGCGATATCGCACGGGCCCGGACCTTCGGTTTCACCCGCGATGTCGAAGCCCTTCGGGCCAACGGCCTGGCGCTGGGCGGCGGACTGGACAACGCCATCGTCATGGACGACTACAAGGTGCTCAACAGCGGCGGGCTGCGCTACGACGATGAATTCGTCAAGCACAAGATCCTCGACGCCATGGGCGACCTGTATCTGGTTGGCAAACCCTTGCTGGCGGCCTACAGCGCCTTTCGATCCGGTCACGCGATGAACAACCAGTTGCTGCGGCAACTTCTCGACCGTCCCCAGGCATTCGAAATCGTGACGTTCGAAGACGAGCGCCGGGCGCCCGCCGGTTTTTCAGCCATGGCACCGGCCTGGTAGCTGGCGCGCGAGCAGGAACGCCCCGGTGCTGCTGATACGAACCTTGCTCATCCTGCTGCTGGTTGCTGCAGGCGTGTCGTTTGCCTGCTTTGCGCTGACCGGTCAGCCGCGCTTCAAACGCTTCGGCGTGAACATCCTCAAATGGACGATCCTTGCCGCGCTCGTCTTCTTCGGTGTGCTGATCGTCCAGAATCTCGCCGGAGCCTGATTCGCCGTCAGTGGCTTCTGCCGCCCCGGTACATGCCACCGGCGGTGCGCTGCAAGCCATGGGCGGCCGCCAGTTTCGCCATTGATGTGCGCGCGTGGGCATGGGTCACAGCGATGCCCAGCGCATCGGCGGCATCCTGGCGAGGCACTGTCGGCAGCATCAGCAGCCGCTTCACCATCTCCTGAATCTGCGCCTTGGCCGCTCGGCCATGCCCTGTAATCGCCTGCTTCATCTGCAGAGCCGTGTATTCGGCCACCGGCAAGTCGCAGGAAACCAGCGCGGTGATGCAGGCGCCGCGCGCCTGGCCCAGCAGCAGCGTGGCCTTGGGATTGACGTTGACAAAAACGATCTCCACCGATGCTTCGTCCGGCTGGTAGCGCTCCTGCAATTCCCGGATGCCGTCATAGAGCACCTTCAGCCGCGCCGGCAGGTCACCGAGGTTGACATGCGTGGTCTTGATCACGCCGCTGGCGACGTATGCCAGTGACTGGCCCGTCACATCGATCACCCCAAACCCGGTGGTCTGCAGGCCAGGGTCGATTCCGAGGATGCGCATTCCATTCAATTTCAATAGCAGAAGAAGACTTTATGACGCTGGATCATGCCCCAAAATACCATCGAACCGAGTGAAAAAACACCGGGGCAGCAAAGCACAGGCCGTCCACCCGGTCGAGCAGGCCGCTGGCCCCTGTCACCGAATGGCCCTGAGCCCCCCAGTTGGGCACGCCGCGGTCGCGCTTGAGCGCCTTCATGACCAGATGACCCAGTGAACCGGCTGTGCAGGCGATCAGCGCCATCGCCAGTGCCTGGCCCGGCTTGAAGGGTGTGATGCCCGTCAGCACAACGCCCAGCAGCCCGCCGGTGGCCATGCCAGCAAACCAGCTCATCCAGTTGAAACTTTCACTGATTTCCGGCGCCAGCGGCTTGCGCTTGAACCGCCGGCTCACGACGTGCTGCGTCACCATCGCCGCCTGCACCACGATGACGAGAAAGAACACCAGAAAGGCGTTCCTGGCGCCCCATTTGGGAAACTGCAACAGCAACAGGGCCGGGACGTGGCTCATGCCGTAGATGCAGACCATGATGCCCCATTGCAGCTTGGCGTTTCGCTCCAGAAACCGTTTCGGGTCGCCGGCCAGCACGCTGACCACCGGAATCGCGAGAAAGACGTATACCGGAATGAACACGGTGAACAGGTCAAACCGCTCGGTTGCCACCAGCCAGAACTGCAGCGGCAGCACCACAAAAAACGCCAGCACCAGGCCGCGGTGGTCCCCCCGCCCGGTGGGCGAGAGGGTTACGAATTCGCGCAGCGCAAAAAAAGCCACAAGCCCGAACAAGGTGGTTGCCACCACGTCACCCAGTGCCCAGCCCACCCAGAACACCGTCATCATCACCCATGACGTGCGCAGCAGCGCGCGCACCTCGCCCAGTCTGGCACGTGCACGGTCGGCCTGCGCACCCTCGTCTTTTTCGCGCAGCGACAGCAGGAAAGCCGTGGTGCTGGCCGCAAAGAGCAGTCCGAAAACAATCACAAACAGTGCCGCCACCTGCTGGCTGGCATTGAGATCTCTGAGAAATTGACCCATATCGCCGGCCTTTACATGTCGCGCAAGGCGATGACGGCCTGTCGGGCACGGGTCAGGAAATCCGCGCGATCCTCGTCGGCCTCCAGCCGGATCGGCGCGCCAAACGTGACCGAGCAAAGAATTGGCACCGGCACCACTTCCCCCTTGGGCATGACCCGTTGCACGTTGTTGATCCACGCTGGGACCAGCACCACTTCGGGGAATTTCACCGCCAGGTTGTACAAGCCCGCCTTGAAAGCCTGCGGCTCGCCCGTGCTGCCGCGCGTGCCTTCGGGGAAGATGATCAGCGAGTCGCCGCTTTCCAGTGCTTCAATCAACGGCTCCAGCGGATCTTCGTCGGCAACCCGCTCTCGTGAAACGTAGACGGCATTGAAAACCGCCGTCGTGATCCACTGGCGAAACCTGCTGCCCGTCCAGTAGTCTTTCGCCGCAATCGGCCGGGTGATGGAACGAAGCTCTTCAGGCAGCGCCGCCCAGATCATCATCAGGTCGGCGTGGCTCTGGTGATTCGCGAAATAGATGCGTTGCTCAGCCTTGGGCGGGCAACCCAGCCAGCGAGCCTGCGCGCCGGTCAGCACCCGGATCAGGCCCAAAAGGAACAGACTCATCAGTTTCGCGGCCATGGCGGGGATGATAGGGTGTTCGTGAGGGTCGATTCGGACAATACGTTGCTTTTTTTCTATCGTGGCCGCCAAATATTGGGCACTCTCAAGTTCCAAGTGCAACACACCATCAACGAACTGGAGGTACGGACGGACCAACGATGTAACCTCGCAAAAGACTTGATTTTTCGAAGAAAATCATCTCCATTTCATGGCAACTCCGCATCCCCCATCCGCGCCACGATCGTGCCGGCGCGGCTGCTCAGGTAGCCGGAGTTCGGCACTTTCTCAAAGTACTTGGGCCGCGGCAGCATCACGGCCAGGCGGGCGGCTTCGTAGGCGCTGAGTTTTGAGGCTGGCTTGCGGTAGTAGTGCTGGGCAGCCGCCTCCGCGCCGAACACGCCTTCGCCCCATTCCACGTTGTTCAGGTAGATCTCCAGAATGCGCTGCTTGGACAGCAGCAGTTCCAGCGTCACCGTCAGCACAAACTCCTGACCTTTGCGCAGCAGTGTGCGCTCGCCGGACAGCAGCAGGTTCTTGGCCAGTTGCTGGGTGATGGTGGAGCCGCCGATGATCTTGGGCGGCTTCGCAGCCTTGCCGGGCCGGGCCTGCGCAGCGCGTTTCGCGGCCAGTTCTTCGGCCTGGCTGTTCTTCTGCCAGGCCTTTTCTATCGCTTCCCATTCCACGCCGTCATGGTTGACGAAAGACCCGTCTTCCGACGCGATCACCGCGCGCTTGAGGTTGTCGGCGATCTGCGCATACGGCACCCACTGCTGGCGCCAGCGCAGCGTGCCCTTCTCGGTGGCAATGCGCCACGCTTCGGAGCGCTCGAAGGTGGTCGATTGCGGGTCGACCACCGCCATCAGCGCGATGCGGCCGATGAAGAACAGCTGCAGCACCAGGCCGGCAGCCACCACCAGCAACAGCCAGCGCAGGATTTTGGAGGTCATGAACTGCCTGATTTCTCGCTATGTTTTTCAGGACACAGCTGTGACGCCACCATCCACGATCGCACGCAACTCGGCCAGCACCTGCCCCGACGGCGGGCGCACGCCGCGCCAGATTAAAAACGACTCGGCCGCCTGCTCCACCAGCATGCCCAGACCGTCGCGCGCCGTGGCGCCATGGGCCGCGGCCCAGGCCATGAAGCCCTGCGCGGCGGGGCCGTACATCATGTCCAGCGCCAGCGCGCCGGGTTTGAGCACGTGGGCGGGCACGGGCACCTCACCGCCACCCAGGCTGCTGGCGGTGGCATTGATGACGATGTCAAAACCGTCGGCCAGCGCCGGGGCGTCCAGGCCGCAGGCCTGCAGGTCGACCTTGAAATCCGCCGCCAACGGGCCATGCTGCCGCGCCAGTTCTTCGGCTTTTGCTGCGGTGCGGTTGGCCACCACCAGCCGCTGTGGGCGTTGCGTGATCAGCGGTCCCAGCACACCGGCCGCCGCGCCGCCGGCGCCGATCAGCAGCAGGTCGCGCCCGGCGATCGGCACGCCGGCGTTCACCGTGATGTCGGCCACCAGGCCGGGGCCGTCGGTGTTGTGGGCACGCACGGTGTCGCCATCGATCTGCAGCGTGTTGGCCGCGCCGGCCAACACCACGGCCGGGCTGCGCCAGGTGGCCAGCGCGGCGGCTTCATGCTTGAACGGCACGGTGACGTTGCAGCCCCGTCCGCCCTCGGCGCGAAAGGCGGCCACGGTGGCGGCAAAGCCGTCCAGCGGCGCCAGCCGGCGCTCGTAGCTGAGGGTCTGGCCGGTCAGCTCGGCAAAGCGGGCGTGAATCCACGGCGAGCGGCTGTGTGCCACCGGGTTGCCCAATACGCAATAGAGGTCCATGGGGTGGTTCGGGCGGGCAGCGCGGCTTAGTTCAGCGCGCGGTCAGGTTGGTTTCCAGCGTCTCTTCGCGGGTGAACTTGAAGCGCGAGACAACGACAATCTGGTCCGCCTTGCGGCGCATCGCGTCAGAGAAACGGCCGAACGGGCCTGCGCTCTTGGCAATGGCCAGCGCTCGCCGGTCCAGCACCAGCGTGCCCGACGACTGCACCACCTCGGCGTCGATCACGCGGCCGTCGTGGTTCACGGTCAGCACCATGGTCAGCTCGCCATACAGCTTGCGGCCGGCCGAGCTGGGAAAGTTCTCGGTGCCACGCTCCTCGATGCGGCTGCGCAGCTTGTCGTAATAGATGGCGTAGACCTCTTCGCGGGTGGCCGGGCTGATGTAGCGCTTCTTGGGGCGGGCGTTTTCTTCATTCACCCGCCGCTCGATCTCGGCCAGCAGGTTCATCAGCTGGCGGCGCTTTTCTTCGCGCTCGCGCGATTCGGCCGATTTGGCGGACTTCTTCGGGTCGGGCGGCGGCAGGGCAGCCAGCTGCGCGCGGATCTGCGCCAGCATCATGGTCTGCTGCTCCAGCATGGCCTCGACCTTGCGCTGGGCGTCTTCGGTCGAGTCGCCCAGCTCGGTCAGCGCCGACGACGGCAGCGGCGTGGTGGCGCGGCCCTTGTCGGCATCGCCGCCGCCGGCCAGCGCGTGCTGGGCAATGGCCTTGGCCTGCTTCGGGTCGGTTTTTTCGCTGCTTTTGGCGTTGACCAGGATCACTTCCAGCGGCGTGTCCTGAAACACGCGGTTGAAGCCCTCGGGGTTGACGAAGCGCACGGTCAGCAGCGCGGCGTGGACCAGCACGGACGCGCCCAGTGCAATCTGGAGGGTGCTGAAAGACCGGAGGTTCACGGCTGGGAATTATCGCCGGGCGCAGCGCCGGACTCGTTCACGTCCACCGCGATGGTGATCGGCCCGGCAGCGGCTTCGTCGTCGTCTTCGTCGCCCGAACCGGCTTCGTCTGCGTCAAGCGCGTCGGCGGGCACATCCAGCCGCTCCAGCACGGTGCCGCTGACGTCGAGCGCGATCTCGTCGATTTCGCCCAGCTTCACGCGCAGGCGCGCGCCGCGCATCAGCCCCTGGCCGCCCAGCACCGGGAAGACCAACGGCAGCGTGTCGGCGCGCACCATCCAGCTGCCGCCCGGGCCTTCCTTGAAGGTGGTGGCGGTCAGCTCGCTGATGCCCTGCTGCTCCAGGTATTTGAGCGTCCAGAAGCGCTCCATGCCGGCCTGGTAGCCGTTGTAGGCGCTGTAGGCGGCGTCAAAGCCGCTGATGATGCTGAACAGCTCGGCATCCTTGGGCTTGAACGGCGCGGCCAGCGCGGCCGTCCTGCCATGGCGGGCGCAGGCGATGATCTGCCACTGGTTCACCAGATCGGTGTAGCGGCGCAGCGGTGAGGTGCTCCAAGCATAGCTTTTCACACCGATGCCGGCGTGCGGCAGCGCCTTGGTGCCCATGCGCACCTTCACGCCCGGCGCCATGCTGGCCTGGCTGCGATAGATGCCGGGCACGCCGAGCTCGGCCATCCAGCTGCCCCAGGTGCTGTTGGCCAGAATCATGGCTTCGGCCACGATCAGGTCCAGCGGCGAGCCGCGCTGGCGGGTGGTAATGACCACTTCTTCGCTGCCGGTGGGCACGGCGCCGTCATTGCCGATGAGGCGGAAGTTGTAATCCGGCCGGTTGAAGTTTTCGGGTTTGCCACGCACCACCTCGCGCCGGGCTTTCAGCTCTTTCGCCAGTCGGTACAAAAACGATAGCTGCAAACGACTGATTGACGCTGGGATGGTGCCATTTTCATGCTCAAAAGCCGGATTTTCGAGCCAGGGGGGGGTGACCACGGCGTCGAGCTGGTCGTGCCGCAGGTTGGCGGCGATGTGAACGCGCTCCAGCCGTGTCTCGGATGTCTGGATTTCCAGCGTGGCTTCGTCAAACGTGACGTAGAGCGACACCGCCGGGCAGTCGCGCCCCTCGGCCAGCGTGTAGCTCTGCACCACGTCGTCGGGCAGCATGGTGATCTTGTAGCCCGGCATGTAGACGGTGGAAAACCGGTTGCGCCCCACCTGGTCGATCGGGCTGCCGGGCGCGATGGCCAGGCCCGGCGCGGCAATGTGAATGCCGACGATCACCGTGCCGCTGCCCAGCCCCTGCACCGACAGCGCGTCGTCGATCTCGGTGGTCTGCGAGTCGTCAATCGAATACGCCTGCACGGGCGACAGCGGCAACTCGTCGGTGATGGCGGGCGCCTGCAGCGCGGGGAAAGCCGTGCCCTTGGGAAAGTTGTCGAGCAGAAAGCGCTGCCAGTGAAACTGGTACGGCGACGCAATGGCGCCGGCGCGCTGCAGCAGTGCCAGCGGCGGCAGGTGCGAAGCGCGCGATGCCTCCACCACGGCCTTGTATTCGGGCGCGTTCTTGTCCGGGCGGAACAGAATCTTGAACAGCTGCTCCTGCACCGGCGCCGGGCAACGGCCGGCGCTCAGTTCGGCAGACCAGGCGTCGATCTGCTCCAGCACGGCCTTTTTCTTCTCGATGGCTGCCAGCGCTTGCTGCACGATCTCGGCCGGCGCCTTGCGAAACCGCCCCTTGCCGGCGCGGCGAAAGTAGTGCGGCGCCTCGAACAGCCTGAAAAGTGCGCCCGCTTGCTGGATCAGCGTGGCGTTGTCGCTGAAATAGTCGCGCGCCAGGTCGGCAAAGCCGAATTCTTCTTCCGGCGCAAACTCCCAGGCCAGTTCCAGTTCAATGGTCTGCGCGGCGGCGGCGGCCTGCGCCATCAGCTCGGCCGGCGCGGGTTTGTCGAACTTGATCAGGATGTTGGCGGCCTTGACTTTCACCCGCTTGCCGCTGTCCAGCTCCACCTGCGCCGACGCCTCGGCCTCGGAAAGCACACGCCCGGCCTGAAACTTGCCGGCTTCTTCAAATAAGAGATACATGGCAGGGATTGTCCCTGCATTTGCCGGTGACCCCGGCCGGGCCGCGCTCAGGGCCTGAGCACCGTGGGGGCGGGCTGGCCCAGCCCGGCAAACGCCAGCACGGCGTCCAGGTGCTGGTCAAAGTCGCTCAGCGCGTGGTCGCCACCGGCCAGCAGGCGGATGCGCGCGCCCTGGTAACGAGCGCGCATCTCGCGCCAGTCGAGCACCTCGTCGCCCTTGGCGATGATGGCGAAGAACTGCGTCGGATCGCGCAGCGGCCCGGCGTCCAGCGCCCGGAGTTCGTCCACAAACTCGGGCTTGAAGAAGAAATGGTCGTCCGGGTTGTGAAAGCTGGTCTGCTCGCCCACGTAGGCCGCCAGATCCCGCGCCGGGTGGACGGCCGGGTTCAGCAGCACCGCGCGGCAGCCCGTCTGCGTGGCGACCCAGGTGGCGTAATAACCGCCCAATGACGAGCCGATCACCGCCATCGTCGCCTTCGGCCAGCTCTGGATGCCCTTGGCGACCATTTCCATCGCTTCGCGCGGGGAGGGCGGCAGTTGCGGGCACCACCAGTTCACGTCGGGGTGGCGTTCGCGCACACGCGCCGCGACCTGTTGCGCCTTGGCCGACAGCGGCGACGAACGGAATCCGTGCAGGTAGAGCAGGTGGGTGGTGGTCATGCGCCAGATGATAGGCGCCGTTGCGTTTCGCCGCGCCTGTGTCACGATTCGCTTTTCCCCCGTTCTGACCTTCCCATGCAACAGCCTGAACCGGATCGCCGCCACGTGCTCAAGCTCGCCACCGCCAGCGCGGCGGGCCTGTGGCTGCCGCGCAGCGCCTGGAGCCAGACCCGCTGGGCATCCAACCCGTTTGCGCTGGGCGTGGCCAGCGGCTCGCCCACGCCCGATTCGGTGGTGCTGTGGACGCGGCTGGTGCAGACCGGCCTGACCGGCCAGCCGATGCTGGGCCAGCAGGACGTGGCCGTGCGCTGGGAAATGGCGGACGACGAGCAGTTCCGCCAGCCGCTGCGCGCCGGCGAGACGCTGGCGGTGGCCGAGCTGGGGCACGCGGTGCATGTCGAGGTCAGCGGTCTGGCGCCCGACCGCTGGGTGTTTTACCGCTTCATCGCCGGTGATGCGGTCAGCCCGGTGGGGCGCACCCGCACCTTCCCCGCGCCCGATGCCGCCGCCAGCCGCCTGCGGCTGGCCTATGCCAGTTGCCAGCGCTGGGAGCACGGCCATTTCAGCGCCTGGCGGCACATGCGCGACGAGAACCTGGACGCGGTGCTGTTTCTGGGCGATTACATCTACGAATACCCCGGCGCCAGCGACGCCGTGCGCGTGCCGCCCGGCGGCTGGGTGCTGACGCTGGACGACTACCGCAATCGCTACGCGCTGTACCGGGGCGACGCCGACCTGCAGGCCATGCACGCCGCCTGCCCCTGGCTGGTGACCTGGGATGACCATGAAGTGCAGAACGACTACGCCGGGCTGAAGGAAGGCAATGGCGGCCCGCCGGTTGCAGACTTTGCCGCGCGGCGCGCGGCGGCGTATCAGGCGTATTACGAGCACATGCCGCTGCGCGCCGAGGTGCTGACACGCAAGCTGGCCGGCTTGACCCGTGGCGCCGAAATGCGCATTTACGGCCAGGTGCCGTTTGGCCGGCTGGCCAGCATCTGCTTGCTGGATGACCGCCAGTACCGCGACCCGCAGGTCTGCAACAAGGATGGGCGCACCGGCTCCAGCATGGTGGACCCGGCCAAATGCGCCGACTGGGGCGACCCGCGCCGCAGCCTGCTGGGGGCGGCGCAGGAGCAGTGGCTGGACGCGCAGTTCGCCCGCGCCCGCGGCGGCGCCACCTGGAACGTGCTGGGCCAGCAGACGCTGTTCGGCCGGCGCGACTTCAGACAGGGTCCGGGCGCGACGCTGTGGAACGACGGCTGGGACGGCTACGAGGCGGCGCGCGGCCGCCTGACCGCGTCGCTCCAGCGCCACGCGGTGCCCAACCCGGTGCTGCTGGGTGGCGACGTGCACGAGAGCTGGGTCGGCCACGTGAAGGCCGACTATCTGAAACCCGAGAGCGCCGCGCTGGGTGTGGAGTTTTGCGGCACCAGCATCACCTCGCGCGCTGCGCCGGGTGACCGGGTGGCCGAGCAGCTGGCGGAAAACCCGCATTTCGTCTTTGCCGACAACCAGCGCAAGGGTTACGGCGTGGCCGAATTCACCCCCCGGCGCCTGACCACCACGCTGCGGGTGGTGGACGACGTGCGCCAGCCGGTCACCCGCATCGAGACGCTGGCGCGCTTCGAAGTGCAGGCGGGCCGCGCAGTGATCGAGCGGACGTGACCGGGGCGCGCCGCCCGGCGCGGGATAATTGCGCATGGCCTCTGTTTTCGACCAACCCCCGCTGTGGCGGCGCCTGCGCCCGCTGATTCGGGGCTTTGACGGTCCGCTGGCTTTTGCCGTGTTCATGCTGGCCTGCGCCGGCCTGCTGGCCATGTATTCGTCCGGTTACGACCATGGCACGCGGTTTGTCGACCATGGCCGCAACATGCTGATCGCCGGCACCATCATGTTCGTGGTGGCGCAGGTGCCGCCGCAGCGGCTGATGGCGCTGGCGGTGCCGCTGTACACGGTGGGCGTGGCCCTGCTGATAGCGGTGGCCATCTTCGGGCTGACCAAGAAAGGGGCGCGGCGCTGGCTGAACGTGGGCATCGTGATCCAGCCCAGTGAAATCATGAAGATCGCGATGCCGCTGATGCTGGCCTGGTGGTTCCAGAAGCGGGAGGGGCAGTTGCGGCCGCTGGACTTCCTGGTTGCCGGCGCGCTGCTCGCGGTGCCGGTGGGGCTGATCATGAAGCAGCCCGACCTGGGCACGGCGCTGCTGGTGCTGATGGCGGGGGTTTCTGTCATCTACTTCGCCGGGCTCTCGTGGAAACTGGTGATTCCGCCCCTGCTGCTGGCAGCGGTGGGCATCAGTCTGCTGGTGATCTTCGAGCCGACGCTGTGCGCCAGCGGTTACCGCTGGCCCATCCTGCACGACTACCAGCAGCAGCGCATCTGCACGCTGCTGGACCCGACGCGCGACCCGCTGGGCAAGGGCTTTCACATCATCCAGGGCATGATCGCCATCGGCGCGGGCGGGATCTGGGGCAAGGGCTTCATGCAGGGCACGCAGACGCACCTGGAATTCATCCCCGAGCGCACCACCGACTTCATCTTTGCCGCGTTTTCCGAGGAGTTCGGGCTGGTGGGCAACCTGATCCTGATCGGCATCTTCCTGTTTCTGGTAATTCGGGCTCTGCTGATCGCGGCCGAGGCGCCCACGCTGTTCTCGCGCCTGCTGGCCGGGGCGATTGCGATGATCTTTTTCTCGTACGCCTTTGTGAATATGGGCATGGTCAGCGGCATCCTGCCGGTGGTGGGCGTGCCGCTGCCGTTCATCAGCTACGGCGGCACGGCGATGGTGATGCTGGGCCTGTGCCTGGGCATCCTGATGTCGATCGCCGGCGCCCGGCGGCTGATCCAGTCGTGAACCCGGCATCGTGCCTGTGACGCCGTCGAGTTACCGGCAAACCCTTTCCCCTCTCTGAAGGAAAACCACTCATGCCCATCCCTGCAGGCATCATCGGTACCGGCAACATGGGCGGCGCCATGGCGCAGAACCTGCTCGCGCGCGGCTGGACCGTGCGCGTGTACGATCCCGACACCCCCAAAATCACCAATTTGGAACGTTTTGGGGCCATAGCCAGCGTCAATTCGTGCAATGTTGCTATTGATTCAGAAGTCGTTATTGTCTGCGTGGTCGATGCGGCACAGACCGAAGAGGCGCTGTTCGGCGCGCACGGCGTCACGACGGGCCTGCAGCCGGGCCGTACCGTGTTGCTGTGCCCGACCATCGCACCGGCCGACACCGAACGCTTCGCCCAGCGCCTGGCTGCGCTGGGTGTGCACACCATCGACGCGCCGATGTCCGGCGGCCCGGTGCGCGCCCGCGACGGCACGATGAGCCTGATGGTGGCCTGCGAAGACGCGCATTTTGACGCCCACCGCGAGCTGCTGGACGCGCTGGCCAACCCGGTGTTTCGCGTCAGCCAGCGCGTGGGCGACGGCGCCCGCACCAAGCTGGTGAACAACCTGCTGGCGGCGATCAACCTTGCCGGCGCCGCCGAAGTGATGGTGCTGGCGCAACAGCTGGGGCTGAACCTGGGCACGACGCTGGATGTGATCGAGCGCTCCAGCGGCCAGAGCTGGATCGGCATGGAGCGCATGCGCCGCGCGGTGGCAGGCGACCTGGAGCCGGCGCGCGCCCACGTCACGCTGCTGGAAAAAGATTCGCGGCTGGCGCTGGCCGAAGCGCTGGCCGCCGGCGCCGACGCGCCACTGGGCGCGCAGGCCAGCCGGGTCTTCGAGCGCGCCCATCTGGCTGGACTGGCCGAAGCCGACGACGCGGTGCTGTTCCGGTTTCTGGGCGGGGTCTGAGTGCCACGCCGGCGTGACAGTTTGCACACAAGCGCCTGTTGACGGGCGCGGCCTGCCGTGCGTGCGGTTGCAGCGCGGGGGTGATCGTGGTCAAAATGCGGGGGTCAACCGTGTTTTGACAACCCCCAGGAGAACTTCATGGCAGGCAAATTCCAGCTGAAAAAGTCCAAGAACGACAAGTATTTCTTCAACCTGCTCGCGGGCAATGGCCAGATCATCCTGTCCAGCGAGATGTATGAGTCCAAGGCCAGTGCGCTCAACGGCATTGCGTCGGTGCAGAAGAATTCGGGCGACGATGCGCGTTATGGGCGCCTGGTCGGCAAGGACGGCTCGCCGTACTTCACGCTCAAGGCGGGCAACGGGCAGGTGATCGGCCAGAGCCAGATGTATTCGGGCGAGAAAGCCCGCGACAACGGCATCGAGTCCTGCAAGACCAACGGGCCCGGCGCCGCGACCGACGACCAGACGGTCTGATTCTTTCCCGCGCCCGGGCCCCGGTCACTCCGGGCCGTTGGCTTTTTGGGCCGCTGCAATCCCCTTGCGGCGGCCCTTCTTGCGTCTGCTCCCTACAATGTCCGAATGATTTCCCGCGAACCCACCCTCGAACGCCTGGCCACCGCCCAGGCCCTGTTGCTGACGCCTTTCGGCCTGAACGAATCGCACCTGACGCGCGCGCTGGCCGAGATCACCGCTCACAAGGTCGATGATGCCGATCTCTACTTCCAGTACACCCGCTCCGAAGGCTGGAGCCTGGAAGAAGGCATCGTCAAGACCGGCAGCTTCAGCATCGACCAGGGCGTGGGCGTGCGGGCGGTTGCCGGGGAAAAGACGGCGTTTGCCTATTCGGACGACATCTCGGAAGCCTCGCTGATGGACGCTGCGCGCACGGTGCGCACCATCTCATCGGCCGCGCAAAGCCGCCGGGTGAAGACGCGGGCGCGCAAGGTGGCGGGCAGCCGCTCGCTGTACAACGGGCTGGACCCGATTGCCACGCTGGACAGCACGGCCAAGGTGGAACTGCTGGGCCGGGTGGAAAAGCTGGCCCGTTCGCGCGACCCGCGCATCGTGCAGGTGATGGCGGGCCTGGCCAGCGAATACGACGTGGTGATGGTGGCGCGGGCCGACGGCACGCTGGCGGCCGATGTGCGGCCGCTGGTGCGACTGTCGGTGACGGTGATTGCCGAGCAGAAGGGCCGGCGCGAAGTGGGTTCGGGCGGCGGCGGCGGGCGTTTTGGGCTGGCGTATTTCTCGGATGCGCAGATCGCCGAATATGTGGACGACGCGGTGAAGGCGGCGCTGACCAACCTGGAGGCGCGCCCGGCGCCTGCCGGTGTGATGACCGTGGTGCTCGGCCCCGGCTGGCCCGGCGTGCTGCTGCACGAGGCCGTGGGCCATGGGCTGGAAGGTGACTTCAACCGCAAAGGCTCCAGCGCCTTCAGCGGCCGCATCGGCCAGCGCGTGGCCGCCAAGGGCGTCACGGTGCTGGACGACGGCACCATCACCGACCGGCGCGGCTCGCTGAATGTGGACGACGAGGGCCACGCCACCCAGTGCAACGTGCTGATCGAGGACGGCATCCTCAGGGGCTACATCCAGGACTCGATGAACGCGCGCCTGTCGGGCGTCAAGCCCACCGGCAACGGCCGGCGCGAAAGCTACGCCCACGTGCCGATGCCGCGCATGACCAACACCTACATGCCGGGCGGCGACCGCGACCCGCAGGAGATCGTGGCGAGCATCCAGAAGGGCCTGTACGCCACCAACTTTGCCGGCGGGCAGGTCGACATCACCTCGGGCAAGTTCGTGTTTTCAGCCAGCGAAGCGTTCTGGGTCGAAAACGGCAAGATCCAGTACCCGGTGAAAGGCGCCACCATCGTCGGCAGCGGTCCCGAGGCGCTGAAAAGGGTCACGATGATCGGCAACGACATGCGCCTGGACAGCGGCGTGGGCACCTGCGGCAAGGAGGGCCAGAGCGTGCCGGTGGGCGTGGGCCAGCCGACGCTGCGCATCGAAGGGCTCACCGTGGGCGGCACCGCCTGATTCTTCGGCAATTGCAAATGGGGGCGGTACGCCGTCAGCGGGCGGCAAGGTCGGCTGTGCTACATTCGCGCCTTATGCAAATTCGCAGTGCCAGCTTTTTTTATTTTTGGTTCTCTGTCCCCGGCGGACGAGAGGCGAGCGCGTAAGCACCCCACCCCTCACTGAAAACCGCCGCAGCTTCACAGCCCGGCGGTTTTTTTGTGCCCCAAGCCACCCCGATTTTTTCTCAAGGAGCCTTTGATGAACAGCAAGAGCAACCCCTCCGTTGATGCCTGGCACCAGCGTCCTGCCGACCGAACCAGCCAGACCGACGACGCCCGCATCAAGGACATTACCGTGTTGCCTCCTCCTGAACATCTGATCCGATTCTTTCCGATCGGCGGCACGCCGGCCGAGAAGCTGATCACCGACACCCGCAAATCGATCCACAGCATCATGGCCGGCAAGGACGACCGCCTGTTGGTGGTGATCGGCCCGTGCTCGATTCACGACCCGGCCGCCGCGCTGGACTACGCACGGCGCCTGAAGCCGCTGCGCGACCGTTATGCCGACACGCTGGAGATCGTGATGCGCGTGTACTTCGAAAAGCCGCGCACCACCGTCGGCTGGAAGGGCCTGATCAACGACCCCTACCTGGACGAGAGCTACCGCATCGACGAAGGCCTGCGCATTGCACGTCAGCTGCTCATCGAGATCAACCGGCTGGGCCTGCCGGCGGGCAGCGAGTTCCTGGACGTGATCTCGCCGCAGTACATCGGCGACCTGATCGCCTGGGGTGCGATCGGCGCGCGCACCACCGAGAGCCAGGTGCACCGCGAGCTGGCTTCGGGCCTGTCGGCTCCGATCGGCTTCAAGAACGGCACCGACGGCAACATCAAGATTGCCACCGACGCCATCCAGGCAGCAGCGCGCGGCCACCACTTCCTGTCGGTGCACAAGAATGGTCAGGTTGCCATCGTGCAGACCAACGGCAACAAGGACTGCCACGTCATCCTGCGCGGCGGCAAGGCGCCCAACTATGACGCGGCCAGCGTGGCAGCGGCCTGCAAGGAACTGGAATCGGCCAAACTGCCGGCCACGCTGATGGTCGATTGCAGCCACGCCAACAGTTCCAAGAAGCACGAGCGCCAGGTGGACGTGGCGCGCGACATCGCCAGCCAGATCGCAAGCGGCTCGCGGCATATCTTCGGCCTGATGGTCGAAAGCCACATCAACCCGGGCGCACAGAAGTTCACCGCCGGCAAGGACGACGTTGCCAAGCTCGAATACGGCCGGAGCATCACCGACGCCTGCATCGGCTGGGATGATTCGCTGACGGTGCTGCAGGTTCTGGACGAGGCGGTGAAGGCGCGGCGGAGCTGATCCCGGGGAGGTGGCATTCCCGGATTTCTCTGAGTGCTGACTGCCAGGTCATTCACGGGAGTGGGCAAGAACGTTCGCCCTATGATCGGTAAATGCCGTCTTGCTCATTTGCCGTGCGTGGATCGGGTGATGATCACTGTCGCGGCGCGTGCACCAGTGCTGGATGTGATTGAGTCATGATCTCTATCGGAGACCCGACTCGCCCGGATCGATGGATGGCGCACCGGATGGCGCTGATACCGGTGTTGGGTGATCCCGACGCAGAAGCGGCGAGTTGGGACGATTCCCGGTTTGGCGCGTTCCCGCTGGCAGGGCAGCAGTCGCACGAATTTCTCGACTTTCTGACCTGGCACGGTCTGACCGGCTTCTGGTTGGACTGGTGCAGGCGGCAGGGGCTGCTTGACAGCTTGGTACCCGGCGCAGCGGAGCGGATGCAGGAATTGGATCGTGCTGCCCGCGCCAGCTTCCTGCTCCAGACACACGCGATGCGTCAGATCACGCAGGATTTTGATGAACGGGAGATCCTGCACCTGGTATTCAAGGGCGTTGCGACACGGATGGAACTCTATCGAGTGCCGCATGTGCGCAGCGCGTCTGACATCGACCTGTTGATCAATCGCGCTGACCGCGGCGTGGTTTCGGAAGTGTTGAAATCTCGTGGGTTCGTTTTGGCCGGAGACAACGCAAGTGCACACGAAGAAACCTGGCAGCGCGGAAGTGTCGACATTGATCTGCACTGGGATGTGCTGGCGCCCGGTCGCACAAGATACGCCATGGTTCCCTCGTTGCTGGAAGGCCGCATCCGGGTATCGGCTGGCTGGCGGATGTCCGATGAGGACACTGTGGCCATGATGCTGCTTCACCCTGCTGTCACCAAATATGTCTGCTCCCGGCATGCCGGATTGAATCGGGTGGCAGATATCGTCCATTTTGTGCGGCATCGAACCATGGACCCTGAGCTTGTAGCGCAGCGCATCCGCTCGACCGGGCTGGTGGGTGCTGCATGGGCCACGCTGACCTGGCTGGATCTGCTGCTGAAACCGTGGCCCTCGAATCCGGAACAGGCGTTCCTTCATTCTTTGCGCGAGAGTCTGCAGCTTGGCCGACTGCGGGCAGCTTATCTTCGCCGATGGATCGCCAATGATTGGCCAGGTCGACTGGAAGGGCGTGCAGACGGCCTGGTCAGGATCGGTTTTACCCTGCCGTTCCATGACAGCCTGGCAGATGTCATCCGTGCGTCAACGTCCAGGCTCGGCCGCAACGCCGGCATGGGGGAGCCTCGGTGAACTATTCGGGTTTTGGTGCTGCACTGGCCAGTTTTGCCCGGCCGCACGCCCGAGCCCTGTGGCTGGGGGCGCTGTTCATGTCGGCCGAGACACTGGTCTCGTTGACCCTTCCATGGCTGGGTGGACGTTTTGCCGGCGATATCTTTGACGGCCGGTCGGTCGCGACAGATCAGCTTTTGCTTCTGCTCGGCGTACTTTTCACCGGTCAGGCACTGCTCCAGGTGGCGGCGGGATACATGTATTCGCGCCGATCGGCGCTGGTGCTGGCCGACATCCGCATCCGGCTGTATGACCACATCCAGAGCTTGCCAGTCGGCTATTTCCAGCAGCGCCAGCAGGGCCGCATCCTGTCCATTCTTTCTGACGACGTGGCGATGATCGGGCACTACCTCAGCAGTACCGTTGTCAGTTTCCTGCCCATGGCGCTGACTCTGGCGGGCTCCATGGTGATGATGTTCACCATCGACACCACGCTGGCACTGTTTGCCATATTGGCTGTGCCGGTGTTTTACGTGTTGGTGAAATTGTTCGGGCGCGAAATCAGGCCGCTTTCGAATGCACTTCAAGAAGCGCACGCGCAGGCATTTGCTGTCGAGGAGGAAAACCTCCAGATGTTGCCAGCCATCAAGTCCTTCACGCGCGAACCGATTGAATCTGCGCGGTACGCGGCCAGGGTCGATGAAATTACGCGCTTGAAGATTCGCCAGCAGTGGATCGAGATGGGTCTGGGTCCCGGCGTATTTTGGCTGGCTTCCATGGGCGCCCTGGTTTTGCTGTGGTTTGCGGGTGAACGCATCCAGTCTGGAGAACTGGGCAAGGGCGAGTTGGTCTCGTTCCTGCTGTACACGACTTTGCTGACTCGTCCCGTGAGCGCATTTGCTGGAGCTTGGGGGCAAACCCAGCATGCCAAAGCGTCAATGGCCCGCATGCTGGAGATTTTTCAGGCACAACCTGAGCGGAATCCCTCTGGCGCGCCACCACTGCAAATATCATCGGGTTCGATCTCGTTACGCTCGGTAGCGTTTGCCTATCCGGGGCGGAACCCAGTGTTCCAGGATTTCAATCTCGATATTGTGGGCGGCGAAACGCTGGCCCTTACCGGTGAAAACGGCGCGGGGAAAAGCACGCTGATAGCGCTCATCATGCGG
>JACSRS010000199.1 GCA_014879655.1 Burkholderiaceae bacterium | reverse complement strand
GCGCTCGATGCCCTTGACCTTCTTGCCGTACATGATCTTGTTCTTGACCACGCCGAACATGTGGCACATTTTTTCTTCGGTGTCGGCAATCAGTTCGAACGGCAGTTCAAGCTTGGCCTTGAAGTCGTCGTGCGATTTCATGTTGTCGCGCGAAACGCCGAACACCAGAGCCCCGGCCTTGACAAAATCCTTGTATTTGTCTCGAAACTGCATGGCCTCGGTGGTGCAACCGGGCGTGTTGTCCTTCGGGTAGAAAAACATCACCACCGTCTGACCCACATGCGAGGTATTGGTGACCTTGATGCCGCCGGTGGCGAGGGCTTCGAATTCGGGGATGGGTTTGTTGACAACGATCGCCATATAGCTTCAATCTCGTGTGACAGGGTGAGGTCGTTGGGATGGGCCGAGGCTGTTCGTGGTCTGTGCCCGATCTGGCGCCTTGGGGTCCGGCAACCTGCAATTTTACTCCGAAACCGATGCCGAGCACGACCGTGCCCATTCGGCGAGGGCGGTTTGCTGCCCTCAGGCGGGTGGTTCTATCAACAATGCTGCCACCACATTGCGCCCCTCGCCGGCCAGGATGTTGTAGGTGCGGCAGGCAGCTTGGGTGTCCATGGTCTCCAGCCCGATGCGCCTGACGATCAGCCCCTGCAGCCATTGCGGGCGGGGAAAGCGAAGGCGAGATCCGCTGCCGAAAATCACCAGTTCGGCGTCGAGCCCAGCCAACAGGTCAAAATGGGCCGCGTCCAGATGGTCCCAGTCGCTGCAGTCCCAGGCCAGGCGCTGGCCGCGTGCGCCGAGCACCAGACTGTGGTGGATTTTCTCGCCGCTGACGGCCACCCAGCCTGGGCCGTAGCCGCTGATGGACGGAACGTCAAAATTGTCTGCGTGGAATTTCATGGTCGGTGCTTTGTTGCACCGCACGAAGCGGGCAAGGAACTGTGTTCAAATTATAGGTTTCGCCTCGGAAACCTGTTCCCGGAGGGACTTTGAAAACCGTTCTGAAATCTGCCAAGCTCGCCAACGTCTGCTACGACATCCGCGGACCGATCATGGATGCCGCCCGCCAGATGGAGGAGGAAGGCCACAAGATCATCAAGCTCAATATCGGCAACATGGCGCCGTTCGGCTTCGATGCGCCGGAAGAAATCCAGCTTGACATGATCCGCAACCTGCCCAATTCGGCCGGTTATTCCGACAGCAAGGGCATCTTTGCGGCCCGCAAGGCGGTCATGCACTACACGCAGCAGCAGGGCGTCAAGGGCGTCACGCTGGACGACATCTACCTGGGCAACGGTGCCAGTGAACTGATCGTGATGGCCACCAACGCGCTGCTGGACAACGGCGACGAGTTGCTGATGCCCTCGCCCGACTACCCGCTGTGGACGGCCGCCGTCAGTCTTTCGGGCGGCAAACCGGTGCACTACCGCTGCGACGAGTCCAATGGCTGGATGCCCGATCTGGACGACCTGCAGGCCCGGATCACGCCGCGCACCAAGGGCATCGTCATCATCAACCCCAACAACCCGACGGGCGCGCTGTATTCGGACGAGCTGCTCAAACGGGTGGTGGCCATCGCCCGCGAGCACGGCCTGGTGATCCTGGCCGACGAGGTCTACGACAAGGTGCTCTACGACGATGTGCGCCACACCGCCATCGCCAGCCTGTCGGAAGACGTGCTGACGCTGACCTTCAATTCGCTGTCCAAGAGCTACCGCTCCTGCGGCTACCGGGCCGGCTGGATGGTGGTCAGCGGCGACAAGCGCCCCGCGGCCGACTACATCGAAGGCCTGAACATGCTCACCAACATGCGGCTGTGCGCCAACGTGCCCGGCCAGTGGGCGATCCAGACAGCGCTGGGCGGCTACCAGAGTATCAACGACCTGATCTGCGAAGGCGGGCGCCTGCGCCGCCAGCGCGACCTGGCCTATGAGCTGATCACCGCCATCCCTGGCGTCAGCTGCGTCAAGCCGCAAGCCGCGCTGTACATGTTTCCCCGGCTCGATCCGGCGGTCTACCCGATTGCGGACGACCGCCAGTTCTTCCTGGAACTGCTCCAGGAGACGCGGGTCATGCTGGTGCAGGGTTCGGGTTTCAATTACCCGGACAACCAGCACTTTCGCATCGTCTTTCTGCCGCACGAGGACGACCTGCGCGAGGCCATCGGGCGAATCGCCCGATTCCTGGAGCACTACCGCAGCCGGATCGGTGCCGCTGCGGTGCAAGTCTGATAGCAATAATGGACCATTTGACGCTGGCTTTTGCCCCCTTTGATTGAAAAAATAGCATGAAACCCATCCAAGTAGGCCTGCTGGGCATCGGCACCGTTGGCAGCGGCACCTTCAACGTCCTGAAACGCAACCAGGAAGAAATCCGCCGCCGCGCCGGCCGTGGCATCGAGATCACCATGGTCGCCGACCTGGACGTCGAGCGCGCCCGCGCGGTCGTGGGTGAAGGCGTCGCCGTCGTGAATGACGCACGCGCAGTGCTGGCCAATCCCGACATCGACATCGTCATCGAGCTGATCGGCGGCTACGGCATTGCGCGCCAACTGGTGATGGAAGCCATCGCTGCCGGCAAGCATGTGGTGACGGCCAACAAGGCGTTGCTGGCGGTGCACGGGACCGAAATATTTGCTGCCGCCCATGCCAAAGGCGTGATGGTCGCGTTCGAGGCCGCGGTGGCCGGCGGCATTCCGATCATCAAGGCGCTGCGCGAAGGGCTGACCGCCAACCGCATCGAATGGATCGCCGGCATCATCAACGGCACCACCAACTTCATCCTGTCCGAGATGCGCGACAAGGGCCTGGAC
>JACSRS010000227.1 GCA_014879655.1 Burkholderiaceae bacterium | reverse complement strand
TCGGCGCCTTCGCCGACTGCCACCGCTGGCTGACATCCACCACGGAATCCTCGAAACGTGAAAACACTGCGCCAGGACTGGCTGTCAAATGTCCGAAACGATCTGCTCGCCGGCCTGGTCGTCGCGCTGGCCCTGATCCCCGAGGCCATCGCCTTTTCGATCATTGCGGGGGTGGACCCCAAGGTCGGCCTCTACGCCTCGTTCAGCATCGCCACCATCATGGCCTTTACCGGTGGGCGCCCCGGCATGATCTCGGCCGCAACCGGGGCGATGGCCCTGGTCATGGTCACCCTGGTCAAGGACCATGGCCTCCAGTACCTGCTCGCGGCAACGGTGCTCACCGGCGTGCTGCAGATGCTGGCGGGCTGGTTCAGGCTGGGCGCGCTGATGCGATTCGTCTCGCGCTCGGTCATCACCGGCTTCGTCAACGCGCTGGCCATCCTGATCTTCATGGCGCAATTGCCCGAACTGACCCATGTGAGCTGGCACGTCTACGCGATGACGGCGGCCGGGCTGGGCATCATCTACCTCTTCCCGTACCTTACCCGGTCGGTGCCGTCGCCGCTGGTGGCGATTGTCGTGCTGACCGCCGTGGCGATTGTGCTGGGTCTGGACATCCGCACCGTGGGCGACATGGGCAAGCTGCCGGACAGCCTGCCGGTGTTCCTGCTGCCCGAGGTGCCGCTGAATCTGGAGACGCTGAAGATCATCTTCCCGGTCTCCGCCACCCTGGCCGTGGTGGGCCTGCTGGAATCGATGATGACAGCCTCCATCGTCGACGACCTGACTGACTCCAGCAGCAACAAGAACCGCGAATGCGTCGGCCAGGGCGTGGCCAACATCGCCACCGGCTTCCTGGGCGGCATGGCTGGCTGCGCGATGATCGGCCAGTCGGTCATCAACGTGAAATCCGGCGGTCGTGGGCGGCTTTCGACGCTGGCCGCCGGCATTTTCCTGTTGCTGATGGTCGTGTTCATCGGCGACTGGGTGGCCCGCATCCCGATGGCGGCGCTGGTCGCCGTGATGATCATGGTGTCCATTGGCACCTTCAGCTGGGCGTCCATCCGCAACCTGCGCGAGCACCCCAAAAGCTCCAGCGTGGTGATGCTGGCCACCGTGGTGGTCACGGTCGGCACGCACGACCTGGCCAAGGGTGTGCTTGCCGGCGTGCTGCTCTCGGGCTTTTTCTTTGCCCACAAGGTCGGGCAGATCCTGCGCGTGAACTCGCGCACTGAAGACGAGGGCCGCGTGCGCACCTACACCATCACCGGCCAGGTGTTCTTTGCCTCGGCGGAGCGCTTCATCAACGCCTTTGACTACAAGGAAGTCATCGACAAGGTGCGCATCGACGTCAGCCGTGCGCACTTCTGGGACATCACGGCGGTGAGCGCGCTGGACAAGGTGGTCGTCAAGTTCCGCCGCGAAGCCACCGAAGTGGAAGTCATCGGCCTGAACGAGGCCAGCGCCACGATGGTGGACAAGTTCGCCGTGCACGACAAGGACGGCGCCGACGACCTGCTGATGGGCCACTGACCGGAACCATGACCATGACTGATCAAGACAAGGTGCTGGCCTGCGTGGACCGATCGCACTTCGCCGACTGCGTGGCCGACTACGCTGCGTGGGCGGCGCGCCGCATGGACGCGCCGCTGGAATTCCTGCACGTCATCGAACGCCACCCCGAGCAGGGGTCTGGCGACGACCACAGCGGCACCATCGGCATCGACGCCCAGGAAAAACTGCTGACCCGCCTGTCGACCGAAGACGAGGCCCGCACCCGCAGCGCCCGGGAACAAGGCCGTATCTTCCTCAATCTCCTGCGCGAGCGCGCCGTCACGGCAGGTGCACCGCACGTTGATGTGCGACAGCGCCACGGCGAGCTCGCAGAAACCCTGGCCGAGCAGGAGCACGGCGTGCGCCTGCTGGTGCTGGGCCGCCGAGGCGCAGGCGCCGAGGGCGCGCCGCGCGAGCTGGGTCGCAACCTGGAACGGGTGGTCCGCGCCCTGCACAAACCCGTCCTGACCGTACCCGATCACTTCAAGGAACCGCAGCGCGTGATGATCGCCTTCGACGGCGGCATCGTCACCCGGCGCGGCGTGGAGATGGTCGCGGGCAGCCCGCTGTTTCGGGGCCTGCCGATCGTTCTGCTGATGTCGGGCAAAGAACGCCAGGACGCGCGCAAGCAGCTCGACTGGGCGAGCACCACACTGCAAGCCGCCGGCTTTGGCGTCACCGCCCTGCTGACACCCGGCGATGCTGAAGGCGTCATCGCCCGCACGGTCAGCGAGCAGTCCATCGACATGCTGGTGATGGGCTCCTTCGGGCACTCTTCGCTGCGCAGTCTGCTGCTGGGGAGCAAGACGGTCGACCTGCTGCGCCGCGCGTCCACGATTCCGACGCTGCTGCTGCGTTAAGGTCGGCGTGACAGCGTTTCGCCTGCCCTGCCATGACGCCCCTGAAATATCTGCAAGCCTACCCGCCTGAACTGCAGGCCCAGGTGCGCGAACTCATCGAGCGCCGGCAACTGGGCGCCTGGCTGATGAGCCGCTACCCGCAGGCGCACGGCATCCGCAGCGATGGCGCGCTGTACGCCTGGGTGAGCGACCTGAAGGCGCAATACCTGCGCGGCGCCGCACCGATCGACAAGGTGGCGTTTGACAGCAAGCTCCAGGTCATCGCCCAGGCGCTGGGCACGCACACGGCGCATTCGCGCGTTCAGGGTGGCCGCCTGAAGGCCAAGCACGAAATCCGCATCGCCGCCGTTTTCAGGGACGCGCCGCTGCCCTTCCTGCGCATGATCACCGTGCATGAACTG
>JACSRS010000226.1 GCA_014879655.1 Burkholderiaceae bacterium | reverse complement strand
GGTGAACAGGTTCACCGGGATGCCGATGGCGCGCTGCACGATGCCGGAGTAGAAGTCGACGTTCGGGTAGAGCTTGCGGGAGACGAAGTATTCGTCTTCCAGGGCAATCTTCTCCAGTTCCTTGGCCAGCTTGAACAACGGGTCGTTCTCAAGGCCCAGTTCGGCCAGCACCTCGTTGCAGGTTTCCTGCATCAGTTTGGCGCGCGGGTCATAGTTCTTGTACACGCGATGGCCAAAACCCATCAGCTTGACGCCGGAGTTCTTGTCCTTGACCTGCTCCATGAACTGGCCCACTTTGGACACACCGCCCTGGCGCTGGATGTCTTCCAGCATGTTCAGGCAGGCCTCATTGGCGCCACCGTGGGCCGGTCCCCACAGGCAGGCCACGCCGGCAGCAATCGCCGCAAACGGGTTGGTGCCTGACGAAGCGCACAGCCGCACGGTGGAGGTCGAAGCGTTCTGCTCGTGGTCGGCATGCAGGATGAAGATGCGGTCCATCGCCCGCTCGATGACCGGGTTGACGACGTATTCCTCGCACGGTGTACCGAACATCATGCGCATGAAGTTGCCGGCGTACGACAGGTTGTTCTGCGGGTACATGTAGGGCTGGCCCATCTTGTACTTGTAGGCCAGCGCGACGAGCGTCGGCATCTTGGCGATCAGTCGGATGGCGGCGATCTCGCGGTGCTCCGGGTTGTTGATGTCGGTGCTGTCGTGATAGAAGGCCGAGAGGCCGCCGACCAGACCGGTCAGGATGGCCATCGGGTGCGCGTCGCGGCGGAAGCCCCGCAGGAAGAACTGCATCTGCTCGTTGACCATCGTGTGGTTGATCACGAGCTTGTGGAAGGCCTTGCGCTCATCCTGGCCGGGCAATTCGCCTTTGAGCAGCAGGTAGCAGGTGTCCAGGTAGTCGCAGTGCGTGGCGAGCTGTTCGATCGGGTAGCCGCGATAGAGCAGTTCACCTTTGTCACCGTCGATGTAGGTAATCGCCGACTGGCACGCAGCCGTCGACAGAAAGCCCGGGTCGTAGGTGAACATGCCTGTCTGCGCATACAGCTTGCGGATGTCGACAACGTCCGGGCCGATGCTGCCCTGATAGACCGGCAGTTCGACACTGGGGCTGCCGTCGGAAAACGACAGGGTGGCTTTGTTATCGGCGAGTTTCATATTTCACTTTCCTTGTATGTGGTGGACCCATCATCAGAGATGCTGGCGCGCAACGCTTCGGCGTCCGCTGCGCAACATCTCCAGCACTTCTGTCATGTCACTTGTTGTTGTTTCGGCCTGCGGTTCCTTGCGCCCGAGCAGCAAGTCCAGCAGGTCGTTGTCTGCCAAATCCATCAACCCATGCAAGCCGCGTGCCTGACCGATGGTCAGCGTGGTCGCGTATTGCTCGAAAAACCGGCCAATGATCAGATCGTTCTCCAGCAAACCCCGGCGGCAGCGCCAGCGCAACTTGCTCAGCGAACGCTCATCCAGATCGTCGGTGCTGGCACCGGTTTGCAGAAATCCGTCGGTCATGGTGCCGGTCAGACCGTCCGCAGGACCATCATTTCCTTGATCTTGCCGATGGCATTGGTCGGGTTCAGTCCTTTGGGACAGACGTCGACACAATTCATGATCGTGTGGCAGCGGAACAGCCGGTAAGGATCTTCCAGATTGTCGAGCCGCTCGGCGGTGGCCTGATCGCGACTGTCGGCCAGGAACCGGTAGGCCTGCAGCAGACCCGCGGGGCCGACGAACTTGTCCGGGTTCCACCAGAAGCTGGGGCAGCTGGTGGAGCAGCTGGCGCACAGGATGCACTCGTACAGACCGTTGAGTTCTTCGCGCTCCTCCGGGCTTTGCAGGCGCTCCTTCTCGGGCGGCACCGTATCGTTGATCAGGTAAGGCTTGATCGAGTTGTATTGCTTGAAGAACTGCGTCATGTCAACGATCAGGTCGCGAATGACAGGCAGGCCGGGCAGGGGCTTGAGCACGATGGTGCCCTTGAGCGTGTTCATGTTGGTCAGGCAGGCCAGACCGTTCTTGCCGTTGATGTTCATCGCATCCGATCCGCAAACGCCTTCGCGGCAGGAGCGGCGGAACGAAATCGTCGGGTCCAGCGCCTTGAGCTTCATCAGGGCGTCCAACAGCATGCGCTCGTTGCCGTCGAGTTCGACCTCGATGGTCTGCATGTACGGCTTGGCGTCCTTGTCCGGGTCGTAGCGGTAGATCTGGAAACTGCGTTTTTGCATGGAGGGTCTCCGTGATGACTCAGAAGGTACGGACCTTGGGCGGCACCGAATCGACCGTCAGGGGCTTCAGGTTGACGGGCTTGTAGCTCAGGCTGTTGCTCGCGCTGTCCCACAGGGTGTGCTTCATCCAGTTGGCGTCGTCGCGGCCCAGCGGTGAGACCGGATCGTCGGCCGGCTTTTCGTAGTCGTAGACTGTGTGGGCGCCGCGGCATTCACGGCGGGCAGCCGCAGAAACCATGGTGGCCTGCGCGCACTCGATCAGGTTTTCGACTTCCAGCGCCTCGATGCGCGCCGTGTTGAACACCTTCGATTTGTCCTTGAGCGCAAGTGCGGCGACGCGGCTGCGCAGGGCGGCGATCTTCTGCACGCCTTCGTCCATGCTGGACTGGGTGCGGAACACCCCGGCGTGCAGTTGCATCGACGCCCGGATGTCGTTGGCCACGTCCTGGGCGTATTCACCGGTCTGGGTTTCTTCCAGGCGGTTCAGTCGCTCCAGCGATCGGTCGGCAGCGTCGGCGGGCAGCGGTTTGTGGTTCTTGTTCTTGTCATTGAACTCGACGATGTGGTTGCCGGCCGCGCGGCCGAACACCAGCAGGTCCAGCAGCGAGTTGGTGCCCAGCCGGTTGGCGCCGTGCACGCT
>JACSRS010000225.1 GCA_014879655.1 Burkholderiaceae bacterium | reverse complement strand
GTGCCGCATAACGTTCCTGCTCCGTTCGACCTTAGCGTACAATTTTGAGCAGTTCTTGTTCCGACCCCACCATCACAGCACTATTCGTAATTTCACCCACCGATGCAAGCAGTTCGTAAGATCACCCACCGCCAAAGGAACGTAATTTCACCCACCAACTTTCGTAGTATCACCCACCGTCTTTCGTAAGATCACCCACCGGGCGCCGAAAAATCGGCATTTTAGTATATTTTTTTCAATAACTTATGTGACCGCCTGATTCGCGTAACACATAGTCTAACACCATATAACACTAACGACTGTCAGCCCTTCTGCTTCACCCGACATAGAACACGCAAGCCTCCTTTCCGGTCTCAGGGCCACCCAGCCACTCACCCCCGAGGACAGCGCAAGCGGTGCTATTGCCTGCCAAGAAGCGGGGCAGGCCGATGGTCAGACCGAGCGCCACGACCAAAGCGAAGATTGCTATGAAAGGGATGCGCTGTTTCCAACGTCCCGCTTCTTCGAGATCGTCCCACAGGTGCTGAAGCACGGCCTCTTCTTGTCTGACCAGCGTCTCCAGGCTGCGACGGGTTTCCTGCCGATCGGTGGCGAAGCCGGATTGCAGGGTTTTCAGCCGGTCGAGGGTCGCGTCCAGGGCCTTGTCGAGTTCTTGGCCGATGTGGCGGCCATAGCGCTGCGGATCGGAATGCGCCTTGGCCCCCTGTGCAGCATCGCGGCCTTCGGTGGCAGCCTTTTGCACGTCCGCGAGGATCTGGCCATGCCGGTCCAGTTTCCCGGCCATGTTGGCGACGACCGTGCCCAGGAGGTCGAGGGTTTCCCGAAGGGCAGCGTCGGAAAGGGCAGGGCGGGCGGAATCGGCATTGGGCATCAAGACATCCGGGATCAGAGAAAAGGGACAGGGGTTATGGGATCAGCGTTCAGATTTAGGATTTATGGGTTGCGCATCCGGTGATCGGTGCAGCCCGTCGAATTCCTTGTCTGCGAAGTAGCGTAGCTTGCGGGCGATGATCACCGGCTTGCCCTGGACGCGCAGCAGCTGGACCGAGGGGTCAATCTGCATGATTTCATCCGGGGTCATCAGGTCGCGCGCCGCGATGTGCTGGGTGGTGGTGGCGATATCGCCGGGCCGGTGGCTTTCAGTCTGATAGCCGATGGTTTCCTTGCCCATGCTTTGGCTCAACCATTTAGCGGTCTCAAAATCGTTCACGCCGAAGGTTTGCAGCACGCCCGCGTTGGCGACGAAGGTATTTGCCCGCGCGCCGTAGAGGTCTTTGAGCTGGCTCATGTCCTGAAGGATCGGCCAGAGTTGCAGCCCATAGCCTGCCATCAGCCCCATGGCGCGTTCCACGGCCTCCAGACGGCCCAAGGCTGCGAACTCATCGAGGAGGAACAGGGCAGGCTGTTTCAGGCGCGTAGCGCCCGCCTGGGCAGCTTCCGCATCCCGTGCGATGTCCTGAAGCGCCTGTGCCACCAAAAGGCGCAGCCAGCGGCTGTAGGCGTCGAGGCGGTTTGGGGGCAGAACGAGGAAGATCGAAGTCAGATCATGCCGCAAGCCTGCGAACTGGAAGTCCGAACGCGCCGTGGCGGCAACGATGCGGGGACTGTCGAGGAAATGGGTGTGGCGCTGCGCTGATGACATCACCGAGGCCGCTTCGCGGTCGGATTTGCCCAGGAAGCGATTTGCGGCGCGGGCGATCAGTCCCCCGGCAGCGGCACTGTCCTGCATCAGCTCCAGGAGGGCGCGGAACTTCTCGGGCGGCAGGGTCAGATATTCCCGCACGGTGGCGAGGGTCTTGCGATCCTGATCCTCATGGGCGACGGCGAACATGATCAGCCCGGCCAACAGCGCCTTGGCCTCTTCGTTCCAATGCGCCTCCGACTGTTGGCCGGGCGGGTCCATCACAAGGGCTTCAGCCAAGGACGCGGCATCTTCGCCCAGGTCGAGGCTTTCCGCGTCAAGCCGTCCGAGGGGGTTGTAGGCCGAGGCGGGCATGCCGGTGACGCCGAAGGGATCAAGGATATGAACCGCGCCGAAGCGCTTGCGCGCCTCGCCCGCGATCTTTGCATTCTCCCCTTTGGGGTCAATCACCAGCACCGAGCGTTCGGCCAGCAGCAGGTTCGGGATCACTGTTCCAACACCTTTGCCCGCGCGGGTAGGGGCAAGGGTCAGAAGGTGCGCCGGGCCGTCATAGCGCAGCAGCTTGCCCGTCTCGATATCCCGCCCGATCAGGAGGCCAGCACCGCCTTCGAACGCTGCGCGTTCCTTCCGGGTGGCAAAGCGCGCCGAGCCGTGGCTGTCGCCTGCCTTGCGCCCCCAGAGTTTGATGCCGGTCCGGTTCGACCAGTCACTTGCGCCGATGAACCAGCCGGTAATCGTCATCGGCCAGAACACAAACCAGTGCCAGAGGGCTTCGCCCATTGGCACGTCCGACAGGATGATAATCACGATCAGCCAGACGAACCAGGCAAAGCCGGTGGCGATCACCATCCAGACGAAGAACCATCCGGCGAGGATCGGGGTGACGACAACGAAGAGGGATAGCCGCGACAGCAGCCCCAGGGCGGAGAATATATACTGCAAGGAAATCAGGTCCAGTTAAGAGGGCAGGGGGTCGAGCTGCGCTCACCCTATGAGGGGAAGTGCAGCGATCAGGACGAGGGTGCCGGAAGGGGAGGGGCCGTCGCTGAAGGTGCGGCGGCGGGCTGCTTCGCATCCCAGCCTTCGAAAGCCTTGCGGTCCTGTTCGCGGGGCAGGTTGCGGACCAGGCGGTCTATCATCGCGGCAGCGTTGGAATCCCGTTCCGCCAGATCGACCAGTGCGCCGCCCAGAATGATCTTGCGCCGCGTATCCAGCTTGCGCGCCTTCGTCGCTTCCCGGTTCTTCAGG
>JACSRS010000088.1 GCA_014879655.1 Burkholderiaceae bacterium | reverse complement strand
GTCGGCGATCACCGCCGGGTTGCGCGGGTCGTCCTCGGGGATGCCGGCTTCGACCTTGCCCACCAGGTCGGCGCCGACGTCAGCGCCCTTGGTGAAGATGCCGCCGCCCAGCCGGGCAAAGATGGAGATCAGCGAAGAGCCGAAGGCAAAGCCGATCAGCGGGTTCAGCAGGTCGGCCAGCTTCCTGTCAGGCGTAAGGTTGCCGTTGCCGACCAGAAACCAGAAAAAGCCGGCCACACCGAGCAGGCCCAGACCGACCACCAGCATGCCGGTGATGGCGCCGCCACGGAAGGCCACGTCCAGCGCCGGGCCGATGCCACGGGTGGCCGCCTGCGCGGTGCGCACGTTGGCACGCACCGAGACGTTCATGCCGATGAAGCCGCAGGCGCCGGACAGCACCGCGCCGATGACGAAGCCGACGGCGGTCTTGCCGTCCAGAAAGACACCGATCAGTACTGCCAGCACGACGCCAACCATGGCAATCGTCTTGTACTGGCGGGCCAGGTAGGCAGCCGCACCGGCCTGAATGGCGGCCGCGATTTCCTGCATGCGGGCGTTGCCCGCGTCCTGAGAAAGAATCCATCCGCGTGCCCAGACGCCGTAAACGACGGCAATGAGCCCGCAGACAAGCGCCAGAATCAGCGCCGAATTGCCTGCCATGTGTATCTCCTCGATTCGTTGTTTCGCTTGGAAGGGGTTCAACGCACTGGAGAAACCCCCGCTGCGTTGCTTCCTCGCTCCCAAACCGGGAATCGATTGGCCAACGCATGGAATTTACAGTGAAAAGGTGACAAAACGGCTGCTGGAAAGGTCGGTGAAAGTAAAATCAGGGTTAATCCCGAGTGGCAAGCCCTGCCACGCTGATTCAACGCAAATCCACGAGCACACCACCATGTCCCTAGACAATGTCACCCCCGGCGACAACGCGCCCGAAGTTTTCAACGTCATCATCGAGATCCCGATGAATGCCGACCCGGTGAAGTACGAAGTCGACAAGAACACCGGCGCCATCTTCGTCGACCGCTTCATGAGCACGGCCATGCACTACCCGACCAACTACGGTTACGTGCCCCGCACGATTTCCGGCGACGGCGACCCGGTGGACGTGCTGGTGGTGACGCCAGTGCCGCTGATTCCGGGCGTGGTCGTCCCCTGCCGCGCGATCGGCATCCTGAAGATGGAAGACGAGGCCGGCATGGACGGCAAGGTGCTGGCCGTGCCGACCAACAAGATCCTTTCGCTGTACACCCGTTGGCTGAAGCCGGACGACCTGAGCCCGGTGCGGCTGAAGACCATCGCCCACTTCTTCGAGCACTACAAGGACCTGGAGCCGGGCAAGTGGGTCAAGATCCTGGGCTGGGAAGGCCCGGAATCCGCCCATCAGGAAATCATGGACGGTATCGCCAACTACGCCAAAGGCAGCGCCACCTGAATGAGGCTGCCGGTGCGCTTTCGGGCCTCTGCCTGCACGCGCCCGGTCCGTAAGTAAAAAGCCCGCAGTCGCCTGACTGCGGGCTTTTTGTTCTATTGCCGTCGGTCGTTGCCGTTCAGCGGTTGGGATCGGGGTACAACAGGCCACCGATGCCGCTTTTGCGCGCAAAGGGTTTCCAGGCGCCTTCGGGCTGGGCCAGTCGGTCGGCCACCGCCCACAGTGCAGAAGGGTTCATGCCGATGCCCAGGTGGCTGGCAATCACCTCGATGTTCTCGGTGTTCGGGTTGCGCCTGCTCGGCTGCTGAATGCTGCCTTGCCAGGCCACGATGCCGTCGGTGCGCGAGTAAATGCTGGTGGTCGGCACCGGCGGCGCGGCCGGCAGGTCGAACTGCATCGGGTGGTCGTGCGGGCTGCGGCCACTGGTCAGGCTGAACAACCGCCAGGCATTGGTGCTGTTTGGCGCGCCGGCAAACGGGGTGCCCAGCGTGATCACACACCGCACCCATTCGGGATGGAGCTTGGCCAGTTCACGGGCGTAGATGCCGCCCAGGCTCCAGCCGATCAGGCTGACCTTGCGCCTGCCGGCTGCCAGAAAAGCTTCGGCCACCTGATGCGAGGCCGCTTCGAGCACACCGGCGCGGGGGCCGAAGTTGTGCCCCTGATTCCATCCGGAGACGTCGTAGTTGCGGGTGCCCAGGTAATTGCGCAGCGGCAGCGTCGAACCGTCGCTGGCCGACAGGCCCGGGAAGACGATGACCGGATGGCCGTCGCCTTTGGGCGCCCGCATCAGCAGCGGCCAGGCAGGCAGCAGGGCGCCGAATTCCCAGGGGGCGCGGAACTCGAGCGCCAGCAACCAGGCGCCCGGTGGCGGCCCTTCGTGCTTGCGGTATTCGTCTTCGATCGTGGTGGTGTCGGGCGGGATGACTTTGGCGGTCACGTCGGGTCTGCTTTCTTGCCGTGAAATCACCGACAAGTTAACAGCTTTTGAACCTTGGGCCGGCGCCTTGCGGGTCGAAAAACCGGCTTTAACGGGTCAGCGCGTCACCTGGGCGACTGGCTTTCCAAGGGATATCCCGGGTTCGTGGGTGCCATCGGCTGCTGGCCAGACCGGAAGGGCTCAGTCGATATCGACGGTGTGAACCGAAAACGTCCCGGCACGGCGGTCGGCAAAGAAGCGCAGCAGGGTTTCGCGCACCGTGCGAAAGGCGATCTCGTCCCAGGGAATCTGATCCTCAGCGAACAACCTCGCCTCCAGTGTTTCGTGGCCGGGCGCAAACTGGTCACTGAGCAGCCGGGCCCGGAAAAACAGGTGCACCTGCCCAACCCGCGGCACACTCAGCACGGAAAACAGCGGCTCCATCTCGAAGGTCGCCCCGGCTTCTTCGTCGGTTTCGCGGGCTGCCCCCTGCTGGGTGGTTTCGCCCAGTTCCATGAAGCCGGCCGGAAGCGTCCACTTGCCCCAGCGCGGTTCGATGTTGCGCTTGCACAGCAACACCCGCTCGCCCAGATACGGGATGGTTCCGACGACATTCAGCGGGTTTTCGTAGTGGACGGTCTGGCACTGGCTGCAGATCGCCCGCTCCTTGGTGTCGCCGTCGTCCGGCAGGCGGTAGGTGACGGGGCTGCCGCAGTCGCGGCAGTGTTTGATGGGGCTGCGAAACATGCAGCCGAGTGTAGGGGGAAACAAAAAAAGGGCTCCTTGCGGAGCCCTTGTCACCACAGCCTCAGCAGGTATCAGGCTTTGGTGGTCTTGGTGTGCTTCTCGATCAGGCTGCGAGCCGTATCGAGCAGCTTGCGCCCGTCGTAGCCGCGCTTGTTCATGTCTTCCACCCAGTCCGCATCCAGCGGACGGGCCTTGCGACGGAACTCCTGCGCCTGCTCCGCGCCGACCGTGTAGATCTGGTTGCCACGGGTCTCGGCCGACTTGCGACCCTCGATGTCGCCGGCCTGCTGGATCTTGCCCAGCCAGCCGGAAACCGCCATGCCGGAATTCTTGTCAATGACCTTCTTCAGGTCGGGCGCCAGCGACTCGTATTTGGCCTTGTTCATCGGCATCACGAACGCGGTGGTGTAGAGCGCACCACCAGCGGGGTCAAATTCGGCGTGGTACTTGGTGAGTTCCTGCACCTTGACCGACGGCACGACTTCCCAGGGAATGACGCAGCCGTTGATGGTGCCCTTGCTCAGCGCATCCGGGATGCTGGGCAAGGGCATGCCGACGGGCGTTGCGCCCAGAATGCCCATCAGCTTGGTGATCTGGCGTGTGGGCGCGCGCATTTTCTGGCCTCGCATGTCGGCCACCGACTTGATCGGCTTGTCGGCTGTGTGAATCACACCGGGGCCGTGCACGTGCAGCGCGATGGTATGCACGTCCTTGTACTCGTCCGGTGCCATCGTCTGGATGAACTCCCAGTAGGCCTTGGAGGTCGCTTCGGCATTGCTCATCATGAACGGCAGCTCGAACACCTCGACGCGCGGAAAACGCCCGGCCGAATAGCCGGCCACCGTCCAGGCGATGTCGACGACACCATCCTTGACCTGGTCATAAAGCTGGGGCGGCGAGCCACCGAGTTGCATGGCGGGGTAGGCCTCGAACTTGATCCGGCCACCGGAGTCTTTCTCGACCTTTTCCATCCACGGCTTGTGCATGTTCAGCCAGACATTGGACAGCGGCGCCATGAAAGTGTGGAACTTCAGGGTGACGGCTTGCTGCGCCAGGGCCGACAGGCCGGGTGCGCCTAGCGCCGCTGCGGCGGCAGTGGATTTCAAGAGTGTTCGACGCTGGATCATGGATTTGTCTCCTTCACGGTTGATAAAGCGGAAATTACTGCAAATGGCGGCTGCGGTGTCAGGGGGACAACCCTCGCGTCAACTGATGACCGATACAAACCACAGCGCAATGGGCGGAAAGGCGAACACCAGCCCCAGGCGAATCAGGTCGCTGACCAGGAAGGGGAAGACGCCGCGGAAGGTCTCCGCAATCGGCACATTCTTCGCCATGCCGTTGACCACATAGACGTTCAGCCCGACCGGCGGAGACAGCAGGCCGAAGCCCACGGTCATCAGGACCAGAATACCAAACCAGATGGCCACCGATTCGTGGCTCATGCCGTAGTCCAGTCCCATGATCATCGGGAAGAAGATCGGCAGCGTCAGCAGCAGCACCGACAGTTCGTCCATGATGAAACCGAGCAGGATGTACAGCAGCAGCACGCCCGACATCACCATCAGTGGCGAGAGCCCCGACTGTTGCACGACCTGGTTTAGCTGTGCCGGCACCTGTGTCAGTGCCAGCGCCGAATTCATCAGGTCGGCGCCCAGGAAGATCATGAAGATCATCGCCGAGCTTTCAGCGGTCGCGTAGAAACACTTCCACAGCTTTGCAAAGGTCAGCTCGCGCTTGGCCAGCGCGGCGACAAAGGTCGACGCCGCGCCGACGGCCGCACCTTCGGTCGGCGAGAAAAAGCCGCCGTAGATGCCGCCGAAGACGATGAAGAAGATCACCCCGATCGGGATCACGCCGAACACCGAAGCCCAGGACATTTTTTCCCGGTCTTCATCTTCGTCGGGCGCCTGCGCCGGCACCACGCGCACGTAGATGGCGATGGCGATGATGTAGCCGAGCATCGCGATGGCGCCCGGCACCATGGCTGCTGCAAACAGCTTGGCGATGTTCTGTTCGGTCAGGATGGCGTAGACCACCAGCGGTACCGATGGCGGAATCAGAATGCCCAGCGTTCCGCCGGCCGCCAGGGTGCCGGTCGACAGGCGGTCGCCGTAGCCATGACGGCGCATTTCCGGCAGCGCCACAGACGTGACCGTAGCGGCGGTGGCAACCGACGAGCCGCAGATGGCGCCGAACAGGGCGCTGGCCACGACCGAGGCCATCGCCAGTCCGCCCTTGAAACCGCCCATCAGGATCGCGGCAAACTTGAAAAGCGCCTTGGAGATGCCGCCCTGGGTGGCAAAGTTTCCCATCAGGATGAACAGCGGAATCACGGACAGGTCGTAGTTGGCCAGGCGGGCAAAGGCGTGCCCGTTGAGCATGTTGGCCAGCGGCGCCCAGCCTGCCTGCATCACATAGCCGATACCGCCCGCGGCAAACATGCTGATGGCGATGGGCACTCGCAAGGCCATCAGGCCCATCATGATGGCGAAAATCAGCAGGGTCAGTTCGATGCCATTCATGCCGGATGCTCCATTGCGCCTTCAACGCCGGCCACGGCCTGCCACAGCGCGATCAATGCCGTCAGCGCGAAAGCCGGCGTCATCACCGCATACACGATCCACTCCGGAAAACCCAGCATCATCGTGCCCGATCGGGTGTGCCAGGCGTCGATGCCGCCGACTCCCGTGCGCCAGGCGAGCAGGCCCACGCACAGCGCCAGCGCCAGTGCGCCGACGCGGTCCAGCTGGCGCTGAGTCTGTACGCTGGCGCGCGCAGTAAAGAAGTCCACCAGGATGTTGCCGCGGCGCACCTGGCACCAGGGGAGGAACAACGCGATCGCTGCGCCGGCCGCGACGGCGGTCAGTTCGTAATCGCCCACCAGCGTCCAGCCGTCGGTGTTGCGTCCGATCAGGCTGGCGCAGGTGACCAGCGTGATGCTGGTGAGCAGCAGGCCGGCCAGGATGGCACAAAGTTTGGCCAGGGTTTCGAGTAGGCGCAAGCGGGACTCTTGTTTATCTAAACGTAATCCATTTACCGATGCGAAATTCTATCCGGATGCGCCGAACGCCTTTTGAGCAGGCACCCCGGCTTCGGGAGACGCAACGAGTGGCGATCAGCCTGAGCTTCGACCGCCAGCGGTTCGATCTTCCCCCAGGTTCCAGTTATGCGGCAATGCGATAGCGATAAAGCTGGTATCACAAATCAGGATATCTTGATGCGCAGCGATGTCAGCCCGTCCACCTCGCCGACCAGCAGGTCGCCGCGCTCGACCGCCGCCACGCCCTCCGGGGTACCGGTAAAGATCAGATCACCGGGCTGCAGTTCCCACGCGGCGCTCAGATGTTCGATGGTTTCGGCCACATTCCAGATCAGTTTGTCGACACTGCTGCGCTGGCGGTCGACACCATTGACCTGCAGCGAGATGCCGGCCCGATGGATGTCGCCGGCCTGCGCCAGCGGCGTGATCGGCCCGATGGGGGCGGACAGATCAAACCCTTTGCCGATGGACCAGGGTCGACCCTGCTTCTTCATCTCGTTCTGCAGGTCGCGGCGCGTCATGTCCAGCCCGACCGCATAGCCGTAAATGTGGCGCGCTGCGTCCGCCGCGCTGATGTTGCGCCCGCCGATGCCGATCGCTACCACCAGTTCGATCTCGTGGTGCAGGTTCTTTGTCAGGCTGGGGTAGGGCATCTCGCCGGTGGCACCAGCGTCGACCGGCAGCACGGCATCGGCTGGCTTCAGAAAGAAGAACGGCGGCTCGCGACCGGTGAAGCCCATCTCCTTGGCGTGCTCCTCGTAGTTGCGACCAACGCAATAGATGCGGTGCACCGCGAAGCGCTCGTTCTTGCCCAGGACAGGCACCGATGCGATGGCGGGAGGGGGAAACACAAAACTCATGGTCTTCCTTTTCTGTAAGGGTCCGGTGCCCGGCCATGTGGTCATGCGGCCTTGCGGGCGGTCGGGGGGGGCGTGTCTGATGGGCTTGCTGCGCAAGTTTGCCACGAAGGCGTCAGGCGCTGGATAAACTCGGTCGCATGGCAAGCCCCTTTGATTTCAAGCACGCGCCCGGCCACCTGATCCGGCGTGCGCACCAGCTCTCGGTGGCGATCTTCATGGACGAAGCCGCGGCATTCGAGGTCACGCCGGTGCAGTTCTCCATCATCAATGCGCTGATGGACACGCCCGGCGTGGATCAGGTGACGCTGGCCACGCGCGTCGCTTTTGACGCTGCCACCTCCGGTTCGGTGATCGGCCGGCTGGAGGCGCGCGGCTGGATCCGGCGGCAAGTCGATCCGGCAGACAAGCGCCGCAAGCTGCTGTGGGTGACGCAAGCCGGCGAGAAAGCGGCCATCCAGATGAAGAAGGCAGTTACCCGCGTGCAAAAGCGCATTCTTTCGCCGCTGGATGCCGCAGAGCAGGCGCTGTTTCTCGAATTGCTCGACCGGCTTGTCGCAGGGCACGAGCCCGGCGCCGCAACTGACTGAAGCCAAGCCTGCCGAAGGGCCTGCGTCTTGTTACGCCGGCAATCGGGTCGAGGGGTATAGTGAAAAGTCCGTTGAATACTTGAGAGGAACAACATGCAAACGAAAAAAATCATGCTTCGCCCGCGGGCGCTGACCGCTGCCATCGCGCTGGCCGTTCTGGCCAGCGGCTGCGCCAACATGACCGAAACGCAGAAGTCCGTGGCCGTCGGCGCGGGTGTCGGTGCGGCCGCCGGCGCACTGATCGGTCAGGGCAAGGGTGCGGCCATCGGTGCCGGTGTGGGCGCGCTTGGCGGCTACATCTGGTCGCAGAACATGCAGCAGAAGAAAGTGGAAATGGAAAAGGCCACCGCGGGTACCGGTGTGCAGGTGTCGCAGACGGCCGACAACCAGCTCAAGCTGAGCATTCCGAGTGACATCTCGTTCGACACGGGCAGCGCAGTCATCAAGCCCAGCCTGCAACCGGTGCTGAACCAGTTCGCCCAGGGGCTGAACAACCAGCCCAACATGCTGGTGACCATCGTCGGCCACACCGACAGCACCGGGACCGACGCCATCAACAACCCGCTGTCGGTGAACCGCGCGGCGAGCGCGCGAGACTATCTGGTGTCACGCGGCGTGAGCATGCAGCGCATCCAGATTGACGGGCGCGGCTCGCACGAGCCGATTGCCGACAACAACACCGACGCCGGCCGGGCAAAGAACCGGCGCATCGAAATCTTCCTGGCCGAGAAAGCCTGACGGGCAACGCCCGGCGTGGCGGGCGCCGGCCCGCTGAAAAGAAAAAAGGGGCCTCGGCCCCTTTTGTATTGCGCGGCTGCCGCCTGGGCTCAGGCCGACTTGGTGAGCAGATCGAAATGCTCCACCAGCGGCGGCCCGGCAAAGAACGGGCCGACGATGGCGCGCCATTCGGCAAAGGCCGGCGACTGGCGGAAACCCACCGTGTGGTCTTCCAGCGTGGTCCAGAAAATCTGCAGCACGTAGCGCTCGGGCGATTCGATGCTGTGGTTGATCTTGGCGCCCTCAAAGCCTTTGGCCTTGCTGATCACGGTGTTCACACCACGCTGGATGGCTTCTTCAAAGGCGGCCTGCTGGCCGGGCTGGATGCGAATGTCGGCGATTTCAAGAATCATGCTTGTCTCCTTCAGAGGCCACGCTATGTGCGCGGCGCGGGTCAGTACTGGGTGGCCGGCAAGTCTACCGTCAGGCCGTCCAGCGCGTCGGTGAGCTGGATCTGGCACGACAACCGGCTGTTGGGCCGGGCCGTGACGGCGGTGAAGGCGAGCATGTCGCGTTCCTCGGCGGAGGGGGGCGGCAGCTGGCTGGCCCAGGGTTCGCGCACCATCACGTGGCAGGTGGCACAGGTCAGGCTGCCGCCGCAGTCGGCGGCGATGCCATCGACCCCGCCGGCCAGGGCCCCCTGCATCAGCGATTGCCCCGCTTTTGCCTTGAAAGTGGCAGATCCCAGCGTCGCAGGGTCGTTTTCAGCTATGAAATGAAGAGTAATCATGAGTGGGTTTTTCTGAAGTTGCGGCCGGCACTGGCTCAGAACCGGCTGAAGTATTCGCGGCGCTCGAAGTCCAGCGTGTCGTCCGCCTGCTGGTGGCGCAGGTGTTCCGACAGTTTGATGCGGCTGAAGTACCGCACAAACGGTTCGCCAAGTCCCGTGGTCAGCGCATTGTCGGCCTGCAGCGCGGCCAGCGCGTCGGGAATGTTGGTGGGAATGCGTTCGGCGCTGTCGGCATAGGGGGCTTCGGTCGCCGGTGGCGGCGCCAGCTGGCGCTGCAGGCCGTCAAGGGCGGCGTGAATCTGCGCGGCCATGTACAGATAGGGGTTGGCCGCCGGTTCGCCCACACGGTTTTCGATGCGGGTGGCGCCGTCGCCGGCTTCACCGATCACGCGCAGCATCGCGCCGCGGTTGTCGCGTCCCCACACCACCGACTGCGGCGCCAGCGCATTCGGCCGGAACCGGCCGAAGCCGTTGGCCGTCGGCGTGCACAGCACGGTGGCGCCGGCGGCGTGCGCCAGCAACCCGGCCAGCGCGCGTGTGCCGGTCTCCGACAGCGTGTGGCTGGCGTCCGAGGGCGTGGTGCCCGCCGCAGCGGCGTCGCGGGTGAAGGCATTGCGTCCATCGGCCAGATTCACCAGCGACTGGTGCAGGTGCCAGCCGCTGGCCATGATGTTGGGGAAGGGCGGGCGGCACATGAAGGTGGCGTGGTAGCCGGCGCGGCGCAGCGCCTGGCGCACGCCGTTACGGAACAGCACCATGTTGTCGGCGGCGGTGAGCGCATCGGTGGGGTCGAACACCGCCTCGACCTGGCTGGGGCCGAGTTCGATCTCCAGTGACGCCAGCGGCAGGCCCAGCGCCTGCGCGGTGCGCTGCACGATGCGCAGCGGTTCGGCCGCCATGTCGCCCCAGCCCTCGGACAGCAGGTTGTAGCCCGGGTGGATCAGGCTCACATCGGGCGGCAAGCCGGGCCACGCGGCGCGTTCGGGGTCCAGTTCGGGCCCGTGCAGCGGGTCTTTCAGGCGGTAGATGTGGAACTCGACCTCCAGCCCGCAGACCATGCCCAGGCCTTGGCTCGCCAGCTGCGCCAGCGCGCCTTGCAGGACGCGCCGGGTGTCCAGCGTCACCGGCGTGCCATCGGCATACCAAGGCTGGCAGCGCAGCCAGCCGGTGCCCGGCGCCCAGGGCAGTTCGCACCAGCTGGCCGGGTCGGGCAGCAGCATTAGGTTGCCGGCAAAGGCCAGGCCGGGCAGGTCGTCGGCGCCGCCCGGCTCGAACACCTTGAAGACGGTGCGGTCCGACGTGTCCTTGATCAGCAGCGTGCTGACCATGCCCACGCCGCCGCGCAGCGCCCGGATGGCCGCCGCAGCGGTCAACGTCTTGCCGCGCAGCACGCCGTGCACGTCGCACCAGCCCAGCCGCACCTGGTCCACGCCGCTGGCCTCGATCAGGCGAGCCGTACGCTGCGCAGCCGCCTCGCGATCGGCATCGTGCGCGCCGCAGCGCTCGGCAAAGGCGATCAAGCGGTGGCTCCGGTGGTGTTGCTGCTCTCGCTGCTGGCTGCTTCAGCCGCTGCGGGCGGCAGCCGCGCGTCCCACGGCGCCGCATCTCGCCGGGCCTGCACGGCATTGCGCCACCAGCCTTCGCAATCCTGCGCCGGGGCGAGCCCGTCCATGGTGTCCGGGCCGGTGCGCTGCACCGCAACGGTGGCGTCGGCCACACCGGGTGGTGTACCGCCGGCCTGCACCGTCTCGATCGCCTTGATCAAGTTGCGCCGGTTGGCCATGATGACCTTGTCCGTCGTGCCCAGGTGCTCGCGTGTGCGGTCCTGGATCGCGCCCATGCTCTCGCAGGCCCACTGGTCGTGCACGTTGATGTCGCTCTCGCCCATGCCCAGATAGGTGCGGGTCTGCTGCTCCTCCGGGTCGAAGCCCCAGTTGTTGTGCCGGCCCGATTTGGGGATGTAGTCGGGCAGGTTCACGGCCTCCAGCCGCTGGGCACGCATGGTCTCGCGGTCCACCGGCTCGGCAAAGCTGGTGAAGATCGCGTACCAGTAGTTGTGCGTGTCGTCCACAGGCACGTGGATCTGCGTAATCGTCATCGTCTCGGACAGCGGAATCACGAAGGTGCTGGGGAAGATGGCATTGGTCACCCGCGTGTGCGTCAGCGCATCGTTGATCGGCCGCAGCGAGGTGAGCTGCATGCCGTAGGGCATGGTTGCAAAAGAGATATCGGGCTGGCCGAACTCGCGCATCACCCGCGTCATCGGCCAGCGCTCGCCGCCCACCTCGCCGGCGCTGGCGCCCCGGAACTGCCGTCCGTAGGCGGCGTCCAGCGTTTCGTCGTTGAAGAAGCGGTGCAGGTAAGACGCGTGTGCCGGGTCGATGCCCACCTCGAACGCCTGCAGCCAGTTGCAATGCCACAAGCCCTTGAACGCAAAGGTGTGACTGGCAGGCGCCTCAAAACAGTCAAACGCCGGCAGTGGCGGCGGCGTGGCATCGATCGGGCCCAGCCAGGCAAACAGCACGCCGCTGCGCTCGATCAGCGGGTAGCTGCGCTGTTGCACGCGCTGGCACAGCGTGCTGCCAGGTGGCTCGGCCGGGGTTTCCAGGCAGCGCCCGGCCACGTCGAACTTCCAGCCATGAAACGGGCAGCGCAGGCCGTCGCCCTCGTTGCGCCCGAATGACAGATCCGCGCCGCGGTGCGGACAGTCACGGTCAAGCAGGCCAAAGGCACCGCGGGCATCGCGAAACAGAACCAGATCCTGCCCGAGCAGCCGCACGGCCTTCACCGGCCGCAGCGCCATCGCCGGGTCGAGCGCGGGGTTGAATTCGTCCACCAGCGCCACCGGTTGCCAGTAGCGGCGCAGCAGCTCGCCGCAGGGCGTGCCGGGGCCGACACGTGTGATCAGTTCATTCAGTTCGGCTTTCATGGCGGGCTTTCGCAAAGATGGTTGGCAGACAGTTGCAGGCGGCCAATCGTGCACCGTCTGGCAAGATTTGTCAAAACGGTATCCCAAAATCAGGTTTCTGTGTACAGTTACTGCGATGAGCCTGCAAGAAACCGTATTGATGCAACTGCGCGACCTGATCCTGCGCGGCGCCTTCGAGCCCGGCCAGCGCCTGGCCGAGCAGCAACTGGCCGAGCGCCTGGGCGCCTCGCGCACGCCCGTGCGCAGCGCGCTCGTCACGCTGGAGCAGGAGGGCCTGGTCGAGGCCAGCGACACCGGCAAATACCTGGTGCGCCAGTTCACCGCGCAGGAAGTGGCCGACGCCATTGCCGTGCGCGGCCATCTGGAGGGCATGGCCGCGCGCCTGGTGGCCGAGCATGGCGTGTCGCGCCAGCTGCAGGGCGACCTGCAGGCCTGCCTGGAGGCGGGCGACCGCCTGCTGGCCGACAACCCGCTCACGCTGGAGAGCTACGCCGCCTACGCCGGCATGAACGACCGCTTTCACGCGCTGATCCTGGACGCCTGCGGCAACCGCGCCCTGCAGCGCGCCGTGGCGCTGAACGACAAACTGCCCTTCGCCCCCGCGTCGGCCATGCTGCCCATGCAAGGCACCGTGGCGCTGGACCGCGACTGGATGCTCTACGCCCACCGCCAGCACCACATGCTGTTCGACGCGCTCAAACGCGGCGAAGGCACCCGCGCCCAGAACCTCGCGGTGGAACACACCGAAGTCGCCCAGATGAACATGCGCCTGGCCCTGGAGCGCCGCGCCGAGTCGGAGCAGGTGCTGCCGGGGATCCGGCTGGTGGTGGGGTAGGGGGAGCCCCAAAATACAGGCAGACCATGCGGCTGCAACCCCCGCAGGACTGCTATACATTCTTGGCGTGACTCACCAACCGAGAGAAACCATGTCAACTTCATCCGTCCTGAAGGCCACCGTGCTTGCATTTGCCGTCGCCGCCGGTGCGTCCGTCCATGCGCAAGGCACCCCCATCAATGCGGCTGCGTTCGACGCGCTGGTCGCCCAGGGTCCGGTGGCCGACGCCGCGACGATTGCCTCGAACAAATGGGCCAGCAAGATCAAGCAGGCCGACGCGCTGCGCCTGGGCGCCACGCAGACCTCGAACCTGTTTTCGATGCTCAACGAGAAGGACGGCAAGATCCGCGGCTTCGATGCGGGCCTGGCCCAGATGCTCACCCGCTACATCCTGGGCGATGCGTCCAAGTACAAATTCACGCAGGTGACCTCGTCCACGCGCGAGCAGGTGCTCATCAACGACCAGGTGGACATGGTGCTGGCGACGTATTCCATCACCCCGGCGCGCGCCGAGAAGATTTCATTTGCCGGGCCGTACTACAGCTCGCAGGCCGGCGTGCTGGTCAAGTCGAACAACAAGGCGATCCAGTCGTACAACGATCTCGCCGGCAAGCGGACCGCCACCCAGGCCGGATCGACCGGCCCCGCCATCCTGGCGCAGTTTGCGCCCAAGGCCACCGTGCAGGAATTCCAGACGCACCAGGAAGCCCTCGATGCCCTGCGCCAGGGCCGTGTCGAAGCCTACGTGACCGACTACACGCTGCTGCTCAATGTGTTGAGCCAAGGCACCGGCGAGGCACAACTCGCGGGTGCGCCGTTCGGGCCGCAAGACCCGTACGGCATCGGTCTGCCCAAGGGTTCGGACGGTGTGGCCTTTGTCAATGCCTTTCTGAAGAAGATCGAGGCGGATGGCACCTGGGCCAAGCTGTGGACGGTGAGCATCGGCCAGCGCACCGGCAGCACGAACGTTCCCACGCCGCCTGCCATTCAGTAACCGATGGGGAGCGTGTCGCAGCTTTTGACCGAGTACGGGCCTGCCTTTGTGCAGGCCCTTTTGCTCACATGGAAGCTCACGGTACTGTCCTTCGTGTCTGGCTTCGCGCTGGGCATCGTCATCACGGTGGCACGGTTGCTGCCGCTGCGGCCGCTTCGATTTGTGCTGACCTTGTACGTCGAGGTCTTTCGCAACATCCCCAGCGTGGCGCTGCTGATCTTCATCGTGTTCGCGCTACCCGATCTCAACGTCGTGATCGACTATGAGCCGAGCGTCATCCTGACCCTGTGCCTGGTGTGCTCTGCCTTCACGGCAGACTATCTGCGCACGGGCATCAACACCGTTGGTGGTGGGCAGATCGACGCGGCGCGCAGCCTGGGCATGCGGCCCATGACCACCATCACCTCGGTGGTCCTGCCACAGGCGCTGCGTTCGGTGGTGCAGCCCATGACCTCGCTGCTCATCGCGCTGATGCTCTCGACCGCGCTGGCATCCCAGGTGCCCCTGCCCGGCAAGGAGCTCACGGCGCTGGTGGCCAAGATCGCCAACGACTCCGCCGCCGGCATCGCGGCATTTGCTGTGGCGGCGGCGCTGTACCTGGCCTCCGGCCTGGTGATCGCCTGGGCGGGCGCCACCCTGGACCGGAAGGTCCGCATCCTGCGATGAGCCGCGCCCTGGAAGACGTTCTCTTCGGCGACCTGACCCACAAGGCGCAGGCCGTCACCCGCGTCGTGAGCGTGAGCGTCGCGGCGGCGCTGTTGGTGCTCATCGCGGCCATCGTGTACCGCTTTCAGGATGCGGGGCAGTTCGCCGGGCGGCTGTGGGAATTCTTCGCCTGGCAGACGACCTGGGTCTTTCTGGGCAAAGGCCTGCTCGGCACGCTGGCATCCGCGGCCGCGGCGGCCGTCATCGCGCTCGTGCTGGGCCTGGTGCTGCTGGTCGGCCGCCTCTCACCGTCGCGGATCGTGCGCTGGCCCGCGGTGGCCGTCATCGAATTCCTGCGCGGCGTGCCCACGCTGCTGCTCATCTACGTGTGCTTTCTGGTTCTGCCCTCCGTCGGCATCAAGCTCAGTGCCTACTGGATGCTCACCTTGCCCGTCGGGCTCAGCACCGCCGCCGTGGTGGCCGAGGTGTACCGCGCAGGCGTGCTCGCCGTTCCCCGCGGCCAGACCGATGCGGCACGCGCGCTCGGCCTCAGCAAGGCGCAAGTGTTCGGGTTGATCGTCTTCCCCCAGGCCTTCCGCTACATCGTCCCGGCACTGGTTGCCCAACTGGTCATCGTGGTCAAGGACACCACGTTCGGCTATGTGGTCACCTACGGTGAACTGATGCAGAACGCCAAGGTTCTCATCGCCAACTACCGCTCGCTCGTGCCGGTGTACCTGGTCGTGGCGGTGCTGTATTGCCTGGTGAACTATGCGATCTCACGGGCGAGCCAGAGGCTGGGGCGGCCGGCTTATTGAGGGTGAGGCGCCTGCCGGCTGGGCGCCCCTGGCCCTGGAGCGTCGCACCGAGTCCGGGCAGGTGATGCCGGGGATACGGCTGGTGGTGGGGCTGTCTCTTATACACATCT
>JACSRS010000180.1 GCA_014879655.1 Burkholderiaceae bacterium | reverse complement strand
ATGTAGGGCACCAGGTCGCGCCCCCCGAAGCGCCCGCCCGCCCACAGGCCGAACGAGACGGCCGGGTTCAGGTGACAACCGGAGATGTGGCCGATGGCAAATGCCATCGTGACAACGGTCAGGCCGAACGCCAGCGCCACACCGGTAAAGCCGATACCCAGTTCCGGGAAGGCGGCCGCGAACACGGCACTGCCACAGCCGCCGAACACCAGCCAGAACGTGCCGAAAAACTCTGCAAGATACTTTTTCATGAATGACTCCTAGGGTCGATGCAAGCGCTGGGAACCGTCCGGCTGGCCCATCGGCTGCCGGGTACGAAAGCAGATTGTCCGGCGTCAAGGTATTGAACGCCCACTGATCTGATGGACAGCAGTGACTGCGCTCGCCGTTGTGTGAAATATTTGCAGAAATTCGTCCCGGAGCCCGGTTTTCTGTGCACGGCCGCCGGCTCAGCCGAACAGTTCGCCGGCTGCCTTGGGCGGGGCCACGCCCAGGTGCCGGAACGCCGCCAATGTGGCAACCCGGCCGCGCGGCGTGCGCTGCAGATAACCCTGCTGGATCAGGTAGGGCTCGATCACGTCCTCGATCGTCCCCGCCTCTTCGCCAATGGCGGCGGCGACGTTTTCCAGCCCCACTGGCCCGCCGTCAAAGCGGTGCACGATGGCTTCGAGCAGCTTGCGGTCCATCACGTCAAAGCCCATCGGGTCCACATCCAGCATGGCCAGTGCGCGGTTGGCCATGTCCTGCGTGATGCGGCCGGCGCCCTTGACTTCGGCGTAGTCGCGCACCCGGCGCAGCAGCCGGTTGGCGATGCGCGGCGTGCCGCGCGAGCGCCGGGCAATCTCGAAGCCGCCTTCGGCGTCCATCGGTGTCTTCAGCAGCCCGGCGCTGCGGGTGACGATACGTGCCAGTTCCTCGGCGTTGTAGAACTCCAGCCGCGAGACGATGCCGAAACGGTCGCGCAGCGGGTTGGTCAGCATGCCGGCGCGCGTGGTGGCGCCCACCAGCGTGAAGGGCTGCAGGTCGAGCTTGATCGAGCGCGCGGCCGGGCCTTCGCCGATCATGATGTCGATCTGGTAGTCCTCCAGCGCGGGGTAGAGGATTTCTTCCACCACCGGCGACAGGCGGTGGATCTCGTCGATGAACAGGACGTCGTTCTTTTCCAGATTGGTCAGTAGCGCCGCCAGGTCCTTCGGCTTTTCCAGCACCGGGCCCGAGGTCTGACGCAGGTTGACGCCCAGTTCGTGCGCAATGATGTGCGACAGCGTGGTCTTGCCCAGGCCCGGCGGGCCGAACAGCAGCACATGATCCAGCGCTTCGCCGCGCTGGCGCGCCGCGCCGATGAAGATCTCCAGCTGCTCGCGCACCTTGGCCTGGCCGACGTATTCGTCCAGCAGCCTGGGCCGCAGCGCGCGTTCCAGCGCTTCTTCCTGCGGCGACGCGGCCGCAGCCGCCATCACGCGCTTCGGTGGCACGGGCAGAAAGTCGTCGGTCTGGATGCTCATGGATATTCGCTCACTTCGCCAGCGCCTTCAGCGCCCGCTTGATGCCCTCGCTCACGCCCACATCGGGCGGCAGCGCCTTGAGGGCCAGAGCGGCTTCCTTGTCGCTGTAGCCCAGCGCCACCAGCGCCTGCTGGATGTCGGCGTGCGCGTCGGTGGCCGGGCTTGCGGGCAGGCCGATGTCGGCGCCCAGCTTGCCCTTGAGCTCCAGCAGCAGACGCTCGGCGGTCTTCTTGCCGATGCCGGGCACCTTCACCAGCCGGCCGACCTCCTGCGTCGTGATGACCTGTGCGAGTTCGCCGACGCTCAGCGCTGACAGCACCGACAGCGCCATGCGCGGCCCGACACCGCTGATGCGGATCAGCTGGCGGAACGCATCGCGCTCGGCGGCCGTGGCAAAGCCATAGAGGATCTGCGCGTCTTCGCGCACGACGAAATGCGTCAGCAAGGTCACTGCCTCCCCCAGGGCGGGCAGGTTGTAGAACGTGCTCATCGGCACATCGACGTCATAGCCCACGCCGTGGCAGTCAATCAGTACCTGCGGCGGGTTCTTGGCGGCCAGCTGGCCCTGCAATCGGCCGATCATGAAATTGGGTTTTCCGGTCCGGTGGAATCAAATGCCTATCATGGCGGTTTGCGGGCCTCGGTTGAAGGCTCGCCCTGCCGGAATTATCAGCTTGATCGTCAGACACACCTTCACCCCCCACAACAACACCCGACTGTCCAATCTGTGCGGACCGATGGACGCCCATCTGCGCACCATCGAGGCGGCATTGCAGGTCACGGTTGCGCACCGGCACGAGCAGTTCAAGATCGATGGTCCGAAGGCCGTCGCGACGCGGGCGATGGAAGTGCTGCAGGCGATGTACGAAATGGCCGAGCGGGAGATTCCCGCCGACAAGGTGCAGCTGATGCTCGCGGGCGACGGTGCGGTGCTGGCCGAAGGCGGTGACGCCGGTCTGGTGCTGCAGACCCGTCGTGCCGACCTGCGCGCTCGCACACCCAACCAGAACGCCTATCTGGAGTCGATGACCAGCCACGACATCACTTTCGGCATCGGACCGGCCGGCACCGGCAAGACCTATCTGGCAGTGGCGATGGCCGTGGATGCACTGGAGCGCAGCGCGGTGCAGCGCATCGTGCTGACGCGCCCCGCGGTCGAGGCTGGCGAGAAGCTCGGCTACCTGCCGGGCGACCTGAGCCAGAAGGTCGACCCCTATCTGCGCCCGCTCTATGACGCGCTGTACGACCTGATGGGTTTCGACAAGGTGACCAAGGCATTCGAGCGCGGCGCGCTGGAAATCGCGCCGCTGGCCTTCATGCGCGGGCGCACGCTGAACCACGCGTTCGTGATCCTGGACGAAGCGCAGAACACCACGCCCGAGCAGATGAAGATGTTTCTGACCCGCATCGGTTT
>JACSRS010000224.1 GCA_014879655.1 Burkholderiaceae bacterium | reverse complement strand
AGATGTGTATAAGAGACAGGAACAGACCGATGCGGACATCGACAACCAGCGCGTCGGCGGCATGATCACGCTGAGTTTTCCCGGAGGCAGCCAGATCATCGTGAACCTGCAAAAGCCCTTGCAGGAAGTCTGGCTCGCTGCGCGCTCCGGCGGATACCACTTCAGGTTCGACGGCTCACGCTGGATGGATACCAAAGGCAATGGCGAATTTTTTGCGAGCCTGACGCGCGATGCCAGTGCACAGGCTGGGCAGCCACTGACCTTTTCCGCCTGATCAGTTGCGGAACAGGTCCAGGATGCGCCTTCGTTCTTCAGACGGGGGCAGGGGCTGCGCCGCTGTCGGTGGCGTGCCAGAAGGAACAGCCTCCGGCATGCGCTCTTCCAGCCCCAGGCTGCTGACACCTGCGCCCCGGGCATATTCGTCAAAGAACCACTCGCCGCCCACGTTCACGACACCTTCGGGCGGTGTCAGTTCCATCACCGGCACGCCTTTGAGTGCGGATTCCATGTAGGTGATCCAGACCGGCAGGCTCAGGCGACCGCCGGTCTCACTTTCACCCAGCGAGCGGGGGGTGTCATAGCCCATCCAGACAACGGCGGTCAACGTCGGCTGGAAGCCGGCAAACCAGTTGTCGATCGAGTCATTCGTGGTGCCGGTCTTGCCGTACAGGTCGGGCCGTTTCAGAGTGGCCTGTGCCCGTGCGGCGGTGCCGGAACGCGCCACCTCCTGCAGCAGCCGGTCCATGATGAATGCGTTACGGGCGTCGATCACCCGCATGGTTTCGTTCAGCAGCGGTGGCTGGCTTTCGATCAGCACTTTGCCTTTCTGGTCGGTGATGCGGGTGATCAGCCAAGGGTTGACAAGGTAGCCTCCATTGGCAAACACCGAATAGGCGATGGCCAGTTGCATCGGTGTGACCGAGCCCGCACCCAGCGCCATCGTGAGGTAGGGCGGGTGCTTGTCAGCGTCAAAGCCGAACCTGCGGATCCAGTCCTGGGCGTTCTGGGCGCCGACCGACTGCAGCACCCGGATCGAGACCATGTTCTTGGACTTGGCCAGCGCGGTATGCAGCGGCATCGGACCTTCGAACTTGCCATCGTAGTTTTTGGGTTCCCAGGGCTGCCCGCCGGTGACGCCGGCGTCGAAGAACAGCGGTGCATCGTTGACGATGGTGGCCGGTGTGAAGCCTTTCTCAAGCGCGGCCGAGTAGATGAATGGCTTGAAGCTGGAGCCAGGCTGGCGCCAGGCCTGCGTCACATGGTTGAACTTGTTTTTGTTGAAGTCAAAACCACCGACCAGCGACCGGATGGCCCCGTCACGCGGATCGAGTGCAACGAAAGCGCCTTCGACCTCGGGCAGTTGCGTAATTTCCCAGTTGTCCTTGGGCGTGCGCGTGACGCGAACGACAGCGCCCGGGATGATCTTGATCTTGGGCGCAGCTTTTTCCGAAAGACCCGACTGCGCTGGCCGGAGTCCTTCGCCGGTAATTTCCACGCGTTCGCCGTTTTGCCGCACTGCCACGATCTTTTTAGGATTGGCTTCAAGCACCACGGCAGCCAGCACGTCACCGTTGTCCGGGTGATCGGCCAGCGCGTCATCGATGGCGTCGTCGCGCTCCTTGGGGTCGACGGGCAGCGTGATGAACTGCTCCGGGCCGCGGTAGATCTGCCGCCGCTCGTAGTCCATGATGCCTTTGCGAAGCGCCCGGTAGGCGACTTCCTGGTCGTTCGCCTTCAGTGTGGTGTAGACGTTCAGGCCTCGGGTATAGGTTTCGTCGCCATACTGCGAAAACACCAGTTGGCGCACCATCTCGGCGACCGACTCGGCGTGTACCCGTGAGGCATTCGCACCGGTCCGGATCTTGAGTTCTTCCTTCTTGGCGGCTTCGGCCTGGGCGGGGGTGATGAAGCCGTTTTCCTCCATTCGCTCGATGATGTAGAGCTGGCGCGAGCGGGCGCGGGTCGGGTTGCTGATCGGGTTGTAAGCAGAAGGCGCCTTCGGCAAACCGGCCAGCATCGCGGCTTCGGCAATGGAAATCGACTTGAGCGGCTTGCCAAAGTAAGCTTCGGAGGCGGCCGCGAATCCGTAGGCACGATTGCCCAGGAAAATCTGATTCATGTAGATCTCAAGAATCTGGTCTTTCGTGAGCAAATGTTCAAGCTTGAACGTCAGCAGGATCTCGTAAATCTTGCGTGTGTAGGTCTTTTCGGACGACAGATAGACGTTGCGCGCCACCTGCATCGTGATGGTGGACGCCCCCTGACTCTTGATGCGCCCCAGGTTGGCCAGTCCGGCGCGGATCACTCCCAGATAGTCCACGCCGCCATGTTTGTAAAAACGCGCATCTTCAATGGAGAGCACGGCGTCTTTCATGACCTGGGGAATCTCGGCAATGGGCGTGAGGTTTCGCCGCTCTTCGCCGAACTCGCCGATCAGCGCGCCGTCGGCGGTCCACACGCGCAGTGGGATCTTGGGGCGGTAGTCGGTCACTGCGTCGATCGGCGGCAGCTGCGCGTAGACGATCGCGAACACGAAGACCACCAGCAGCAGGCCGGCCAGCGCCAGACCCGCCAGAGCCAGCGCAGCCTTGCCCAGCACGCGCAGCACCGGGTGGCGCCGAGGCTCGGATCGGGAGGCGGACTCGGAAGAAGGCTGGCGGTGGTCGGCTGTCACGCGAAAACAACGGAGCGGGGGGAGGGGGCGCGCACTTGAGGGATGCGATGAACAAGACCGCGCAGCGTGGCCAATTATAGAGAGGACGCCTTGCGGAACCGGGGCTTGCGTGCCTCGGGCAACTGCGCAGCGCCGCACTCATGAGGCTGGATCCCGCAAAAGGGTCAGCCGCGTGGCGTGGATTGGGGTTGAGCCGGTTTAAGGGGTATTGCTAGGATTTCACGGACCCTGCAAGAACCTTCTCGTAAGTGTTGGAAAGATAAAGGAAAGCAGGGTGATGCGCA
>JACSRS010000122.1 GCA_014879655.1 Burkholderiaceae bacterium | reverse complement strand
TCCGTCGTCGGCAGCGTCAGATGTGTATAAGAGACAGATCGTGCCGGCGCAGACCGGGCAAACACCGCCATAGCGAACCAGCCTGACATACCGAAACTTGCCGTCTTTGGTCATATCCAGATAGGCAGGGGCTTCATGCCAGCCGATCAGCACCTCCCCCGCCGGAACGATCCGATCCTCCAGCAATCGAACCCAAGGGCGCACAAGAAACAGCCAGAAAACCCAGGCACCGCCGACCAGGATCATGATGCCAATCAGGTCGCCAGTCGTCACCGGTCGTTGCAATCGGCTCATCGACCAGAACAGGTACAGACTTGCCAGCAGCGCCAGCAGCGCCAGCAGCGACCCCATCATCAACGCGGCCCACAGCGACCCCCGGAACGATCGTGTCACGAACGAACCCTGTCCCATCAGCCATCGTCCGACGAAACTGAGCTTGATCGCTGACGGGGGCGTGAATTCGTAGACCAGATCAGGCTCAACCGACCCGCAACCGGTTTGGGATAGGTTGGGCCCAACTGCCGAACCATCGCCGGCGTCACCGCTTTCCAGGTCACGAGGACTCAAATACCACTGCGCCCGATACCGCCCCGTCGAAGGCCGCTGAGTCACCGCAAACGATTGATCGTGTCCTCTCTCGCGGAAATAGGCGTCCAGCTCTGATCGACGGGCCTCAAGGTAGGTTTGAACTGCAGCGCGCGAGAACCAGCGCTTGGCCGACTCATAGTCCCAGTCACGGCCATCGTGGCAGGCCTGCGCAATCCCCAGCACATCGAACTCACGCTGCGCAGGGTCGGCGCTATCCGCCCGCTTGAGCGTCTCACTGGCCAGGGCAAAAAGAATCTGCCAAGCCTGTGAATCAGACCGGTTTTCACCCAACCAGTCGATCAGGCACTGAATCTTCGCTTTCATAACCCCCCTTGTACCGGTACGCGGCCGGTTGCGGACTGGTTGCGACCGGCGCAATCCGGAAGACTAAGAACCACCTCAACCCGATTTTTCAAGGAGTGCTCAATGTCTTCCCTTTTTGGTCTCGACGAGTTTAATCATCTGGTGCATGTGAGCGAGGTCGATCGCGGACTTGCTTGCCAATGCCGCTGTGTCGTTTGCGAAGAGCCCCTCATCGCACGGCAGGGCAATGTGCGGGGCCATCACTTTGCTCATGCGTCGAACCGGGAGCCCTGTGACTCCAGCCACGAGTCCCTCCTCCACCGCTACGCCAAGCAATTGATCGTTCAGGCCAAAGGACTGATGGCACCCATGACGCCAGCGGTTGCCCTTTTCCTTGGAATCAGTGATGCGGATTCGCCTGACCAGTTGCACGCGCTGGCGTCGGTCCAGGAGGAAGTGATGATCGGCAACATCAAGCCCGATCTGCTGGTAGTGACCTCGGGCGGGGTTCAGGTCGCCATCGAGATTGCGTATTCGTCATTTTGCGATCTGATCAAGGTCGCGGCGTTCGAGAGCCTGAACCTTCCCGCACTAGAGATCGACCTGAGCCACTTCACGCCAGACAACTTCGACCCGGTCGCGGTGCGCGATTCAGTCGTCACGTCCCTGACACGCAAGAACTGGGTCTGGCCGATGGAATGTCCCCCGCTGCTGGCAGAACCGCTTGCACCCACCCAACCCCCACTGCCCGTCAACCGGACATACCTTCCCGAAGAAATCATCAAGTTTTCAGGTCGATGGGTCTCGGTCAAGCAGTTCACCAGTGGGGATATTGCGGTCAGGGTCATCGCCTTCGACCCTGACCTGGTCTCCTTGGTGAGGTCCGTTGCTAAGGCACATGGCGGCCGATTCAACACGCAATACAAGTCCTGGAACGTACCGCGCTGGGGAGCTGACCTCGTTCGACAACAACTGCGACACCATGCTCAAAACCTGGCTATTTTTGTCAGCAGGGTCAACTGAAACAGTGGGCTGCAAGGCATCAATTTCCCATTATTGGAAATGTTATTTCACATAGTAGAATTCACGCCTCGCGCGCGCGTGGTTGCGGACGTGCGAAAAAAAAGCAGCCAATCACTACCAAAAACGGTCGATGTCACTGCTGGTTGATGAGGGCCACCAGCCCCTGCAACGACCTCGCCAACCCCGGCGCCAATTCGGCATTGGCTCTCCCCACCGCTTGCCAATGCACCCACGCCCCGTTCAAGCGGTTCAAGCCCAGCGTGCAAAGCCGGCGCCCTCCCCGGCGCACCGACAGAATCAGGTGTTCGCCCTTTCTGCAGCCATCGGCAAGCGAATTGGCGCAGTGCTGCATGGCATGTGCCTCTTCCCAAAGCGCCAACTCGTCCGCAAGCGCCACCACCTCCAGGTCATGCCACGGCAGCCTGTCGAACGGCACTGCCCACCGGGCTGGATTCAGCTGCAGCCGCTGCGCCTGTTGCTCGTGCCAGTCCGTCGCGCGGCGAAGCAACCACGGCCAACCGGCCCGGCGCTGGAGTTTGTCCGGCGCCGGCACTGCTGCCGAATCGCGTTCCCACCGCAGCACCAGCGACAACTCGGCCAACATCTCTCGGCTGGGCGCGGCAACCGGGCCGTACTCGCGCAGCAAGGCCCTGGCGATGTGTCGATACGGAACCCTGGCGCCGACAAAGTAGACGGTGTACGCCTTGCGACGAAGGCCGGCGTGACCCCACTGGCTCAGGAACTCCCGCACAAGCCAGTTGCGTCTGGTGGGCGGCGCATCCACACACTCCAGGCAACGCAGATAGTCCAGCGTGGCTTCGGCCAAATTGCCGTCGTAGAACGCCTTCACCTGCGTCATCAGGCGGGCATCGCCCTGCACGACCTGCCGCCAGGTGCGGTCCGAAATGCCGTGCGAACGCAGAAAGGTCTTCAGCCGGGTCAATGGCTCGCCCGCGTCGGGGAAGCCCTTGCGTTCGCAGAACACACCGAACAGCGGAATCAGCTTGGGCGCGTCGCGATCCAGCGAAGCAAACGCCGCGCGGTGACGCATCACCAGGTTGTAGTCCGCCACCCGACTCACTGACGGACTGTGATGTCCACCTGTCGAGCGGAAGGCCACCCGCTTCGCCCATGGGTCCAGACGCAGGGCCGTGGCAATCCGGCGTCGCATCACCCCCAGATCGCAGTGCCGCCTGATCTGCAGGCTGAAGCAATCGAACGCCCATGCAGCGTAGGCCTGCGCCTCTTTCAGGGTCGGACCATGCGCGCGATCCGGCATGAAGCGCTTTGCCCAATGTTCAACCTCCAGCGCCGCACTGGCCGCCATCGCTGTCAGCCACTTCCGTCGCCAGGGCATGCCTTGCAAGGCGATGGCGCACGGGTCGACCTCGATCAGCTCGCCCTGGCCAATGCGCCGGACTTCCCACAACCGGACCTTCAGTTGGCCGTCCAGTGCGAGTTCGATCACCATGTCGCCGAGCACCTCGACCAGGCAAGTGCCGCTGTCGCCCTGATGAACCCGAACCGGGTTGCGGATGTGCTCCAGCACCCGATCCCAGAGCAGCGCAAAGAACCAGGGGTCGTGCAGGTGACGCAGGTGCTTGGGCGGCGGGTAGTCCGGAATCGAACGCTCTTGCGGTTCAATCTGATGCCGCGTCATTCCCCACGCGATGTCGGGCAGCAACCCGAACGCCGGGCCCATCTGGGCCGCAGTTGGCAATGCCATGTGTACTCCAATGCTCCACTCGCCTTTCGGCGAGCAATCGGGGGAGCACCGAAGCCGCCGCGCTTTAGCAGTATTTGTGAGTCGCCCGCAAGTAGCGGATAAATGAGCGACGCCAACCCGAGTCACCGAGCTGGCGCCGCGATGATATCGGCGCCACGGGAACGAATCAATACCTTGGGGTCACTTTTTTTGCCCCGATCGACTGCTACCGAAATTGGCCAGCGAAACAACATCGGCGTCGCGTCTTGACACCCCAAACCTGGGCGTTCAGAATTTGCTCGCGCCGATTTGTACTGCTTGCGGGCGCGTAATAAATGCAGCTAAAGGGGGTGCCGACAGGTCCCGCTTTGCGCATCGCAGGCGGGATTTTTTTGTTGGGGTGCGCCTTTGGAAACCATTCAGCTCAGCAGTGCCACAGCGGGCAATGCACGGTGGCAACCGGATTTCTTTTCTCGGGTCCGGCGCGGCCCCATGCAAGTGCTCTGGTGCCACGAAGACCCCGAAGAGTTCGCGCGCTGGGCACGCAAGCTTCACCCCGGCGCGAGCCCCATCACCCAGGACGTCGGCGAGACCGAAGAAGCCGAACCGGGCCTGGTTCGGTCCGCATCGAAGTTCTACTTTCGCGCATCGCCGTCATTGCATGTCTGCGCCTTGTGCGTGGACAAACGCGCCGAGCAAAAGACCAGCCGACGTGACGCCACGCCGGTGGCCGTCCTGCTCTACATCCACCCCGCGTCCAGCGATCCTCAGACGCTGGTTCAGTGGCTGATGGCCGACTACCGCGCGGCCCATCCTGACGGGCTTGGCAAGGATGGCGACACTGCCCCGCACTGGCACTGCAGCTTTCGCGAAAAGCCCGCACCGGGTCAGCTCAGGGAAGCCTTGGTCGCCAGGGCGCTATGGCAGCCCGACCTGTTTTCCCGGGCCAGGCGCGGCCCCATGCGCGCCCTGTGGCGCGACGACAACCCTGAGGAGTTCGACCGCTGGGCACGCAAGCTGCAGCGGCCAGCCAGGCTGATCCTGCGCGGCAACGGTGAGAGCAACGGCCCCATTGCTGGCGATTGGTCACTCGGCTTCTACTTTCGCCGTTCACCCAGCCTTCACGTCTGTGCGCTGTGTGTGCAAGACGAGGCCACAGCCGACTGGGAGCCGCCTGCGCGGCGTGCAGCACCGGCCCCGACGCTGCTCTACATCTTCCCCACCTCCAACGATCCGCAAACCTTGGTGCGTTGGCTGGTGGCCGACTATTGCGCGTCGGGCCAGCGATGGGTTGACGAGATCGACGAGCAGGGTGACTTCGAACTCGACGGCGTCGTGGATGCCTGGGACCAGCCGACCCGATATTGACACCACCAGGCAAGCACCGCAAAATTCCGTTGCGCCGTCTTCTACTGCTTACCGGCGCAAGACACGTTCCGCTGTAGGGGGCCTCAAGAAACTCACCTTAGCCATGTAGGCAGGGTTATTTCTGTGAGGTCCACATGATTGCATCCCTATGCGCAGGCGCTCCATGGCATTTACTGCCATGGCGATCCGACTTTTCCTCCCCAACAAGGCGGTGGGACCCTCTCTCACCTGCACATCCTGTCGCCGGCGCCATTCGCGCGCGCAAACACTTTCCCATGCCTGGCCGGTTGAACGCTGACTGCGATTCACCAGTCAGTCGAACCGAAGACCTCGGCGGAATCAAGAGCGAACGAGAGGCCACCAATGGACGCAATTGATATCCGCGAGATCGGCCTTGCACAGCGTCTGCTCGTCAAGAGCGTCCTGGCGACTCTTCTCGGGGTGTTTCCGATCTTCTTTTTGATCATCATCCCGTTTCAGCTCTACGCCATCGTTCGCCTGTCAGCCGCTCTGAAGATGTCGGTGCCGATTCGGATTCTGACCGCCGTGCTGATGTTCATCCCAATAGTGGCCTTGGTGCCGCTCCTGATGACCAACAGCAAAGCCACCAAGTTTCTCCGAGCCCAGGGGTTGCGCGTTGGGTTGATGGGCGCCAAGAAGGCTGACCTTCCGCTGGTGTAGTTGAATTCTTTCGGCACGCACACATCCAAGCCGCCAACGCTGACCGTATTGAAGTTGGCGGCTTCTATTTCACCCGGCGTGCCCGCTGCTGTGAGTCCTGGCGCCGCCGCCCACAGTGAAACTGTTCTGCTGACGAAAGCCGACAGAGGGCTGCCGGTGTGGAAATTGCCATGAACTGTTCTGCACAGCTTTGGTAGACCCACATGTAACGGCTGGCAACTCGCGAGGCGCTCGCTTGATCCATCAGGATTTGCGCCACCAACAGCACATCCCTCAACTCTTGAAGGCGAGGTGCAACCTACCACGCCATCTATTCGGCCAAGCTTGCCCTCTTTACACCACAACCCGGCCTGGCTCAAACCATTGAATCTTCCCGGCCAAGACAATACCTGACCGGTAGCGCATCCCCCCAATGGCACGAGCTTCCTGCGGCTGCCGCAGCAGCGCCCGAACTGCATGAATGTCCAAAGGTTCAGCCCAAGTAGGCCAGGTCCATGCCCTCGGTCGAAACTCAAACCCCAAGGTCCCCTGGCCATGCAAGCAGGGGAACAGCGGCTGTGACTCCCAGGCCAGCCAGTACGCCCCCGCCACACCCGCCAGCTTCATGGAAGTAGGTGCATTGCCCGTCAGTGCGCCCGGTCGAAAGGTGGCTGGGTCCCAGCCCCAGCTGGCTTGCTGATCCTCATACCGCCAGGGACCAAACAGTGCCTCTTCGAACTTGGCGCGGACAAACTTTTCAGCGCCCTTTTTGCGGGCAGGATCAAGCTCTTGAGCCAGCTCTCGGGCCATCTTGATCATGCGTTGCGGCCCGCCTGTCAAGCACAAGTCGGTCGTTTCGGCCTTGCCGTCCTCGCGGCCTTCGCGCCACCAGGCGCGCATCCACTCAGCTAGCGACGCATCAGCCGCCTCGTACCGTGTCCGAAAATTCTCGACATCAAACTTGCGCACATCGTCCGCGATATGCAGTTCTGGCGACAAATGCCGACCCGCCATGTGCGCGATCAAATGATCAAGGATCGCGTCTTTCTCAATACCATGCAGCTCGGCTGTCTGACTCGCGCGGTCCCAGCTCAAGCGCGTGCCTATGGGCGCAGTGCGAAGCAAGCCGACGGCCGCCATAAAACCTATCGGGGTGTGCCCCTGCATGGGCGCCAATTCAAGCGGCATGTTCCATCTCCCGCAAGCTCGCAGCGGCCTGTTCCTCCGTGCTGCGCGCCCAGTCTGCCAGCCGCAGAATGGCTTCCAGGTAACACAGCCCCCAAACTCCGAATTTCGTCTGCAAGTCGACTGCCAGCGCGGGCCAATCCCCCGCCTGTGCCTTGCGCCAAAGCATGGGGTCCGCGCTGGCGGGCATCCACGGCCGTCCCCGACCATGATGCGAACCAATCAAGTAACGCACCAGCGGATCAATGTCGATCCGCTGCGCTACAGAAGCAAGTTCGTGTCGCCAGCCGCGTGGCAGTCCTGCCAGCTTTCGGGAGACCGACACCTCATGGCTGCCGCTCTTGGCCAGCAGCGGTCCGCCGTAGGCACCCAGCATCAGCTGAAAGCGTGGGTCATTCTTGCCCAGATCATGCAGTCGCCCGGCCTCGTCCAGGGCTCGACAAAAGTCGTCCGGCAAGCCACAGGCAAAAGCCAGCGCCTTCGCCTTCGTTCCAACGCCGGCCATGTGTTCTGCAAGCCCAATCGCCCACCGGGTTCGCTCGTTGCTGCCTGTCCACCTCGCCTGTGGAATCAAGCCATCGGCAAACAAATCGCGCACCGGGGTTGTGCTGGCCGGGCTCCAGCCAAATTGGTCGCAACCGCCGACCGATGCCGGCAACACCACCACATCGGTCGGTCGCAGCACAGCGGGGCTCACCAGTTCCGCCACCTCGCCATCCCAGATCAACACTTGTGCGGCCCGTTCTTTGCGACTCGACGTCTCATCCGGCACAGCTGTACTTTCTAGGTCCGATGCCTGGCTTTCTTGTCCCTTCAGCCATCGCTTCAACGTATGCATCGGAATGGGCATCAATTCCAGCCCCGAGGGAGGCGCGGCCTCAACAATTTCTGCCCACTCTTGCGACGGCGATTCGTCCAGCGCTCGGCGCCAGGCCACAAGCACCTCGGTCGAGCGCTTCTCACCATGGAGATAGGGTGTGATGTCCAGATCAATCGCCGGATCGAACAGTACAACCAGGTCCGGCAATCCCAGCACCGCCGATCGCAAAGCGGGTTCCTGTGGCGCGGCCACCTGCTTAGAGATGCCAACATTGACTACCTTGCCCAGCTTGCCGGCTTTCTCCGCAGCTGAGCTGAGCCAGTCCCATGCATCGTCTAGCGACTGCTTAGAGTAGGGCCACTTCGCGGCCGGCACCTTCACGATGCTCGCTTGACTGGCTCCCAGTTCACCGAGGCGATCCAGCCGCCCCAGGCGCTGTCGCAGCGCGCTGACAGGGGCCAGTTCGGAGACGAGCGCATCAAAGTCCAGGTCAAGCCCCACTTCGATGGTCTGGGTGGCCACCACAAACAAATGCGCGCGTCCCAAACGCCGCGTGCCGCTGCCCGCACGCCGCATCACTGCCTCGCCCAGTGCATCGCGCTCAAGGGGCCGGGCACGGCCGATGATCAATAGACACTCACCGTGCGCTGAAAGGGTCCGCTGCACCATGCGTGCGGTATCAACCGTATTCACCACAACCCCTACGACAGCCGCGCCGGTTCCACGAAGGCGCACAGCCTCACCTGCCAGGTCACCGAGCTTGCCGCTCAGCAGGCGCGCATGCTTTGCCGCAAGCAGGCGCCGGCTCAAGACGGGGTGATTCCAGTCCTGCTCGGTCAACGCTAGAACGTCAGCGGCGTCACCGAGTGGTGTCGCCGTCATCGTCACCACGTGCCACGGTGCGGCCACGGGCACCTTCGCCAACGCTCGAAAACGCGCGATGCGCTGGAGTGTCTGCCTGAAAGGCTCCACCAGATGCGCTTCGTCGATCACGATCAGGGCGTCATTGCCCGCCAGACCCGCATGCACAGGCGCCGCCCAGCGGCTGGCCCCATAGGCCCGGCACAGCAGACGTGAGCCCAGCTGGTCCAGCGTGGTACTCACCAGCGTCAAACCCGCCGGGTTCAACATCCAGGTGTCGTCATTGGCCCCCAGTCCACCCCGCAGACGCACCACCTGACCTTGCAGGCCACTGGTTGCCATCAAGGCCTGAGCATAGTCAGCAACAGCATCCACCAGCAGACGCCGATCAATCACGTAGTAGAGGCGCCGGGGGGTTGACGGCACACCCGTCGCATGGGCCCATAGCCAGACGTCCACCACCGCTGTCTTGCCCGACGAAGTCGGCAAGTTCAGGGCGTCAGGCCAACGCCCTCCTGCCACCCGCGCCGCCAGCTCAATCTGCCAGGGAAAGGGTGGATACCCGTGCAGTGATTGATAAAACGAAGCGAAACTGACTTTGGTCATGCCATCACACACCGATTTGTACCGATTCCGAAAGACTAACCGCGCGCGCGGTGAAACCGATGCCTCCACGCAACTATTTGTGGTCGCTTCAACGTAGCCCGACCTACGGCCGGGAATCACACCAGCAAGGCGCTGCGATGACGCAGCAAGTCACGCACCTTCAACGTAGCCCGACCTACGGCCGGGAATCACACCACGACAAAAGCGACTCTACCTATGTCAGAGGCATCCTTCAACGTAGCCCGACCTACGGCCGGGAATCACACGGCGCTTCGACGCTGGTGATCCTGTACGGGCAACTCCTTCAACGTAGCCCGACCTACGGCCGGGAATCACACGCGAACACAGCCGCGCCGGTTGCGCCATCGATGCTCCTTCAACGTAGCCCGACCTACGGCCGGGAATCACACCGCTGCGGTCGGCCGGCGTGATGACGGGCAGGTTCCTTCAACGTAGCCCGACCTACGGCCGGGAATCACACAGCAGTTCGACCTGCTGGCGCTTCGGTATTGACTTCCTTCAACGTAGCCCGACCTACGGCCGGGAATCACACCGCCGACTTGAAAACGCTACGCTTAAGCGTGCGGTCCTTCAACGTAGCCCGACCTACGGCCGGGAATCACACTTGACGACATCGGCAGCCGCACCCGCACCACGCTCCTTCAACGTAGCCCGACCTACGGCCGGGAATCACACTCGGACCATCTTGCGCGACGGGTCGACAAAGATGCCTTCAACGTAGCCCGACCTACGGCCGGGAATCACACCCGGTATCTGATCGATGCGCGAGGCACGCGCTATCCTTCAACGTAGCCCGACCTACGGCCGGGAATCACACGTCATGACCAGCACCGGCCTGCTGCGCCTGATCACCTTCAACGTAGCCCGACCTACGGCCGGGAATCACACTCTGCACTTCCAAGGCATTGATTTCACGACAAATTCGGCGGGCACATCGCGAACCTCTCGCCACTGAATGTCATGTTTGCGTCCACTCACCATAAGCGCCAGCCATGGCAGAGCGCGAACCGCTGGGGCGAATGCCAATCACTTCGGGTTCGCGCTTTTACGCGGCAGAAACAGGCCGAGACCAAAGTACCTTTCTTTGCCAACCAGCATCGGGCCGTGCACGGGGTGCGCGAATTCCAGTGTCACATGGGCGTACAGGCTGCCAGGCTTTCGAAGGCGGAACTGCCGGGCGGGTGGCAACGCGAGCGCGCTGTTTTGCCTTAGGTCAACCCTGGTGGGTCTTGGATAGCCCGCACGTTCACAGCCTTGAGCCACAATTTCTTCCGCTGTCAGCCTGCCCTTTGGAAACCGGTCAAGCACCACCGGGGTGGCGGAAGCCCAGTGGCGCGAAGGCCTGCTCCAGGTTTGCTCGTGCAATGACATCGCGGCAGTGGGCCGCGTCAGATCGATGCGCAGGCCTGCCATCATGATGTGGTCGATAGAGAGCATCGCCCCGACACACTGGGCCCTTTCAAGTGCATCGCAATCCAGTGGCACCGCCATTGCCAGTCCGAGAATCGTGCCATCACCGTAGTCGCTGAGGTTGGGCAGCCCCAGCCACGCCAGATGCATGGCCTGCGCGTGTCCATGGGCCAGCAGCGGGGCACTGTCGCCGAGGCGGGACAAAACGGCTCGGCGCATTGCGTCCGTCGCCAGGGCCACATGCTCTAACGCAATGGGCTTGGTGACTCGCATGATGATCAGGCCTTCCCAGGGGCCGCGTTGAGCATGGTCGGTAGAACGCCCGTACCGAATGGCCGGCACGATAGGGCCGCGCTGGTTGCTTTCAAAAGCCTGATCCAGCTGGCGCAATCGACCGCGAAACGGCACCCGCATCGTCATCACACCATCGTCGCGAGCTGACCATCGGCAGGCCGACACACCAGGCTCCACCGCCGCCATCACCAGCGAGTCGGCCCGCCCAAGATGGGTGACCCGCCCGACCGTGCGCCGAATGCACTCAAAAACCGCCGGCGACGGGTCGTCAGGCCAGACGTAACGTACAGGACCGTCGGGCACGGCCATCGGGAATTGTCGTTCCTGGTTTTTTCGCAAGGCGGGCAAGCTGTCCGTCGGGTAGTTGGTTGGCACATAAACTTTGCCCTTCCTCCCCCATTCCAGCGCCACACTGTCGCCACAGTCCACGTCAGGAGGCACCTGCTCTTCTATCCAGGCCAGCGCCGGGCGATCGTCCGGCAAGGCCGCGTCCACCAGCGCCTGGTAGAGACGGTCAGGATGGGGAGGCCACTCCACCGAGGCGCGAGACGCCACGTCTGCAGCACCATACAGCCCCAAAAAATCGACTGTGAGCTTCATTGGTTCAGCGATTCGCTGGTTTCGATCAGCTTCTTGAGACGTTCTGAGGCATTGAACGCCGCCGGACCGGCGAATTTGAAGCCTGCGATGCGAGCCTGCTCGGCAGCCTGCGCCAGCGCCTGTGTAACGCTCCCGGCATTGACCGGCAGCATCATGTCGCTCTGCAATGGCGCACGAACCATGAACGACGCCTCGGTCGCATCCAGTTCGGCGCCAGCCCGCAGCTCAAGCCCGGCCATCATGCGGGTGTACATCAGCCAAAGTGCCAATGCCGCCAGGTAGGTGCGTGCCGCCAAGTCGGCCGCTTCCGAAACCTTTCCGTCAACGGGGAAGTGATATCGGCGAAGCCGGGTTAGCGATAGCGACGAACGCAACTCGATCCGGCTCACCCAGGCGCCCTTGGTGGCCAGCTCCGCCAGAATGTGCCCATGCCCGATCTCGGACGCCTTGGCCACTGGAACGGGCTTTCCTCCCCCATCCTTCACCGCTTTGTCTGCTTCAGTAGTCCAGCCCTCGGCCCTGCTTTCGGACTTGAAGCCTTCGACGGCATCCTTGGCGATGTTCAGTGGGTCCATACGGATACCCGCCTTCTTCGTCTGCAATGCGTCGAAACCCATGATCTGGCCGGACAGAGCTGCCGGCCATTTGGCCGCACCCATTCGGGCCCCCGAGAAGCTGTCCCATGCGCCAAAAAGCAAGGTGCCTGGCGCGTTCTGCAACAAGGCGGTCGCATTGTCAGCGCGGGCCTGCGTCAGCGATTGCCCCAGCGAAGTTTCCCGAAAAGCCTGGCCGTCCTGCTCCGAATCACGCAGCAGAGCATCAAATACCCGGTGTGGAAGCTGGTTGATGCTCAAGGTATGTCCAGCAGCATGTACCTGGATTGGTGCCACGCCCACCTCGGGTCTGTCCAGCAGCTCCTCCAGGCGGTTCGCCCAGCTTTGTGGAGATTCGATCAGGATGTATTCGTGGGTGCCATCCTCGCGGACGTGCGATGCCAGGTGGCCAATCTCTGCATAGGTGGGGGGAAGCACAAAAAACTTCTCGTCCCCCGGTACCGCGTTGGCCGGTATCAGGTTGGCCCGCAGGGTAATGGCCGATGCGTTGTCAGCGGCGGACAAAAGAGCTTCATACAGACCATCGAGTGACATGGCGCCTCCAGCTTTGTGTGACAGGAATTGAATTATTGCGGTGTTTCTGTGCGCCGCAAATCCTCCCTGGCTGAAAAGCCGAATGCAGCAGAACCCTACACAGGATAGGGTTTGATGCCATTCCGGCCATGTAAACACTATAGGGTTTGAGACAGACTCGGCACTACAAACCCTATAGGGTTCGGCTCTCGGTCCGGCCCCCTGCCCTTGCTCGTAAAAATCTGCGCCATCGTCTTCTTCTTGCGCGGCGCGGGTGCGCTCTCGGTGCCGATGTTGAGCGCCACCAGGAACGGTGTCGGGTTTGCCTCAATCGCTTCGCGAATTGCCGGAAATACACTGCTTCGGAAAACAGCGTCATTTGTCATGCGCAGATGCTTCAAGATCGCTTGCGCGCCCGCAGTCTTGCTCTGCCGAGACAGCCGCCGAGGCTGCGGCGGCAGGCCGAACGGCTCGCCAACCTCTTTGTGGAAACGACTCTGCAGCGCCAACAGCCGGGTCACATTCCCAACCATATCCGAGCCGATCATGCGCGAGCCATTCAGTGGCAGCACCAGCACATGGCAATGAGGCGCCGCTTCGTCCCTGTGGACATCCACGCTGAGGATATTGTCCAGACCGCCAAACTGCTCGGCGGACCAACGCCAGCATCGGTCGAAGAACGCGCGCTGGTCAATGTCCGAGTCCACCGGCAGGCTGAACAACACTTCCACCGCCATCACTGCGTCTTTGCGCGGCTTGCCCACGCCCGCCTGGGCCATGCGGTCCTTCGCCAGCTTCGCCACGTCAGCGGCGGCTGCGGGCCCGTGCAGCGTTTCATTCAAGTGCGTTCGCAACGGGTCTATCGATCCGTTCGCGCCCACCTCTGCCTGGATCGCGCGACGATTGTGACGCGCGGCAACAAGCACGATCCCAGAGCCCGTCAGCTTCTTCAGCCGCAGGAACGCAGCCCCGCTCATTTCGCCGATGAAACGGCGTGGGAGCTACTGCGGCCGCTGCGGTCGTCAACACGGCACACCTCCGAGCCTACGGAGACTTTTTCCCGCTGCCTGGATTGCGCCCAATGCTCGCCCTTGAAGGCAGTTGCCAGTTCAGCCCGCTTGGCATGCAGGTGGATCACAAGTTGCCTGAGTTGGTCCTCTGACATTCCGGCGACCCGAGCCAAATTGATGGCCGATACCTCATCTGCCGGCCAGCCCACCGCGCGCAACCCAATCTGCACGGGTTTGGTGAACGTGCCGGCCCGGACGGCGTTGTAAATGCTGGCGTGACTGCGGTGCCCGGTTTCCGCTTTGACCGCTTGCATTCTCAGAATTTTCATTGACTGCTCCTGTAGTGCATTGGCGCTTAATGCCAATGGGAGCTAGTCTCGAATTTCAGAGATGTTTCGTCTGTACCGTCATCCGGAAGACGTTACACGTGCGCCAGCTAACGTGTATTTTTCTTGTGCGCCAGCAGCCACTCGTACAAGGTCTGCGGGCCTCGGTCAGCCGACATCCTACGATTGAGTCGCTTCGACTCATCGAAGACCTTGGGCCAAAGCTCTACCGCAGCTTTTTTTGTGCTTTTCCAAGTGCCCGCCTCAAAAAGTTGGATCGCAAAGGCTCTGATCTGGTTCGAACGTTCGGCATTGGCGCGCCCTCCAGCCCCAGCGGCCTGCTTCTTACCTGCCTTGATGCCTGCACTTACACCAACTTTGACACCGACAGACACGCCTTCGTCGATCAGTTTTTCCGTTTCACCGTGGTAGTCATCGAGCCTTTGCTCGGTCTCAGCAACCGCTATCTTCAGAGCATTCTCAGATTGCTGCCCAGCCTCAACAAAGGCGTCAATTGCCGCTCCAAAGATTCGCAGTTCCATGGCCATGAACGACGCCACGTGAACCAACCGCTCATAGTCGAAGTTCTCCCGGATGAACGCCAAATAGCGCGCTCTCTCGCCCTCACCAACGACATCGGAAGTAGGCTGGCCTGAGCCCAGCTCCATGCCGGAAAAAAACAAATTCAGGGCATTTGATCGATCGGTTCTCACAGCCGGTCTAGCCGTCTGTTCCTGAGAATTCCGTGCAGTGTCTGAATTGGACAGGTCAAAGTTCGGCCTTGGCGTTTCAGAGCTTCCAGCTGCGCTGCCACTCAGGTTGCCCCTTTGCTCGATCCGATTCCCGGCCGGTACCGCCGGCTGTGGGTGGCCTGTCTTCACCAATGACAATCGTTTCATCGCGCAGAGTTTCTGAAATGCATCTATGCCGCGCGCAGCGGGATCACTTCGGCACCCGTGGCCAACTTGTCCAGGAAGTCCGCCCAATGCTGCATCATCACGGTTCGCTGCGCCAGGTAGGTCGTGCGGTTGTAGGCTCGACCGTTGGCGTCCTTTACCGCATGCGCCAGCTGGGCTTCGATAACCAATGGGTCGAATTCAAGTCGTTCGGCCAACATGGTTCTCGCTGTGGCCCTGAATCCGTGCCAAGTCTGGGACTCTGACGTGTACCCCATCGTGATCAAGGCGGTACGAACCGAGTTTTCCGAAATGGGTCGCTCGTGGCTCCGTTCACCAGGAAACACCATCACGCCGTGCCCGGTATAGCCGTGCAAGCCTCGCAGGATTGCCACAGCCTGGCGGGGCAGCGGGACCAGGTGCGGGTCGCCGTTCTCCTTGCCATCCTTGCCGCGCTTCATCCGCGCGGCTGGAATGGTCCACAGCGCCGCGTCGAGATCAATCTCCGTCCACGCCGCGCCGCGCAGTTCACCAGGACGCTGAAACAACATGGGTGCCAGCTGAAGTGCCGCCCGGACAATAGGACCACCCTTGTAGGCCCGGATCGCACGGATCAACTCGCCCAGCTTCACCGGGTCCGTGATGGCCGCGAAGTGCTTGCCACGGTACGGCGTCAATGCCCCCTTCAGGTCTGCCGTGATGTCGCGCTGAACCCGTCCCGTCGCCACGCCGTAGCGCCAGACCTGCCGAGCAAGCATCAACCCACGGTCAGCAGTTTCGACCGCACCACGTTCCTCGACCTTGCGCAATGTCGCCAAAAGCTCCACCGGCTCGATCTCCTTCATCCGGCGGTCACCTAGCCATGGCAGAAGATCACGCTCGAACTGACGTTTGGACCGCTCCGCGTGAGCCTCGCTCCATTGGGGCGCTTGCTTGTCGTACCACTCCCAAGCTACGACCCTGAAGGTGTCCCCTGTTGGGTTGACGGCTTTGAGCTTCTCGATCTTGCGCACTTGCACTGGATCGAGTCCTTCAGACTTCTGGAGCTTCGCAACGTCCCGCGCTCTTCGTGCTGCCGTCAAACTCACCGTTGGGTAGCTACCCAGTGCCAGTTGCTTTTCAACCCCGGCAATCCGGTACTTCAGGAACCAGCGCTTCGAGCCCGCCGGACTGACCTGCAGGTACATCCCCCCAGAATCAGAAAATCGCACCTGCTTCCTGTCAGCTGGGCATACGGCGTTTCGACATTGGGCATCGGTCA
>JACSRS010000077.1 GCA_014879655.1 Burkholderiaceae bacterium | reverse complement strand
TCTGGTCTCTGGGTTGCGCTGGCGCTCTGGTTCGTGCAGTTGCCGCCGCAGGCGGCCGAAATTTTTTTGCAGAACACGGATTGGCGGAATGGGCGGATGGCATTAGCCGAACCCCGACCGTAAGGGAGGGGCGGGTTGTGGACCACGATAGACACGGAAGGGAACGAAAGACACGAAAGGGGCGGCGGACCTTTTCGTGTCTTTCGCGGTCTTTCGAGCATTTCGTGCTCCAATCGTTTCGTCGTTGAACAGGGCAAGGGGGAAGTCGTATGCGGGCCAACCTGATCGTGATGGTCGTTTTCATGGTGTTGAGTGGTCTCGGCCAGGCGCTGCCAGCCCGCGCCCAGGAGAGCGCAGCACAGACCGTCGAGAAGACCTACTGTGCCAGCGCCACGGGCTACACTGATGTGGATGAACTCAAGGCTGCCCTGCTGGCCAGCGCCAAGCGCGAGGCGGCCAACGAGATGTTCGGCGAGTTGATCGCCGCCTTCACGTCCGTGGAGAACTCGGTGGTGATCAGCGACCAGATTCGCACCACATCCGTCGGCTTTGTGCGGATTCAGGGGGATCCGCAGTTTGGAAACGGCCAGGCCCTGGGCGAAGCGTGCGTCACGGTGCGCGCGTATGTGACGGTGGAAGATCGGGCAAAGTTTGATCCGGTTTTGCGTGAAAAACGCCACTGCATCGTCCGTCCGGAACTGACAGTCACACAGACGCGCGAGGTAGCCCGCCAGGAGGTAGTGGTGCAAGCGCTGATCGATTATGACCGGCGCCTGGCTGAGCGGGATGCTGCTGAGATTCTCCCGCTCATGCAGAAGGTTGAATACCTGGAAAGTGGTTTTGTGCAGGATACGGAATCGTATTGTGTTCGCATCACTGGGTCGATTGTACCCATTGAGGTGATTGCATTGCTGGATGCGACCCCGATTGCGACGCCAACCGCCACAATCGTGGCTGTGGCGGTTAGTCCGCGGCCTGTTTCATCAAATTCCAGAAACGCGTCGTCTGATTGGGATTGGGGTGTCTGGATTTTCCTCGGGGTTTTTGTCTTTCTGGCAGGCTTGGGGGTTTGGAAGGCTATCGACTGGTTAAGGGATTTATGATTGCCGCAGGGAACTTGCCGCGTACGCAGCACTAGCTTGAGGGAGCCGATATGAAAATCTTTGTCATGATCTTGATGGTTTGTAGCCTGCTCGCAACACCGGCGCCGGCGCTGGCCCGCCCCTTGCTGCAAGACGACTTCATCGAAAAGACCTACTGCGCCTATGCCTACGGCTACACCGATGCTGCAGCGATGAAGACTGAGTTGCTCACCAACGCCAAACGCCAGGCGGTCAACCAGATCTTCGGCGAATTAATCTCTGGATCGACGGCGGTGGAGAATTTCGTGGTCACCCGCGACCAGATTCAAGCGTCGTCGCTGGGCTACGTGCGCATCGCAGGCGACCCGGAGTATTTTAACGGCGTCAACCTGGGCGAGGTTTGCGTCAAGGTGCGCGCGTATGTCACGCCGGAAGACCTGGCCAAATTCACGCCGGAACTGCTCACCAAGCGCTTCTGCTTCTCCAACCAGGATCTGACCGCCGACAAGCTGGCCAGTTTCGTCAAGGAAGAGGCCGCGGTGCAGGCGCTGGTCGACTACAATGGCAGCCTGGCCGGGGTCAAGCGTGAACGGCTCCTGGGTCTGCTCCAGAAAGTGACCTATCTGGAGAGCGGCTTCCTGCCCGAGACGACCACCTACTGCGCCAAGTTGGAAGGCTACGTGACGCCGGTGGAGGTGGCGGCGCTGATCAGCTTTGGCGATGATCCCCCACCGCCCCCTACGCCTCAGCCTAAAAACGACGGCGGTACAGAACCGGAGGAGGCATCTGACGGCGCCACCGCGGGCGAACTGCTCGGAGAGCCGGTCATGGTCACCGTAGTTGAGAGCGAACACCCGTATGCCAACGACAGCGACGAGTCGTGGTTCATCGGTAACGACAGCCCGGAGAACGCGTTTCAACTCCACTTCAAGCGCATCGAGCTGGAAGCGGGGGTGGACCGCCTGCTGATCACCGATGCCGACGGCCGCGTGATGCAGGAGATCGACGCCAGCTATCCTGACGGGTTGTGGACCGACCCGATTCCCGGTGTCGGCGCCTATGTGCAACTGCTCACCGATGGCGCAGATACGGCGTGGGGCTTTGCCGTGGACAAGGTGGCTGCCTTTGATTATCCGACGCTGGGCTACAGCCCGCATCCCTATCCCAACGACAGCGCGGAGTTCCTGGTGCTGCTCAACGACGACCCGGCGGCCACTGGCACCCAGGTCGTCTTCGACCGCATCGAGTTGGAGGATGGCGTCGATTACCTGGTGATCATGGACGCCGAGGATACGCCCTACCAGTGGATCACGGGCGGCCATCCCGAGGGGCTGACCAGCGCAGCCGTGCCCGGCGTGGCGGTCAAGGTACAGTTGGTGAGCGACGGATCGGTGCGCGCGTGGGGGTACAACATCCGAGAATTGGCATCGGGGGAGCCGGGGGAGCCGGAGGATCGGCCCACGACGCCCAGCGCGTTGGCGGAGTCGGCGCATCCGTATGTGAACGATTTCGAGAAGGTGTGGACGTTGACCAACCCGGACGTGACGGCGGCGTCCACGAAGGTGCATTTTGACCGGCTTGCCCTGTCGCGGGGCGATGTAGTGGAACTGCTTGATGCCAGCGGGACTGTCCTGCAGGCATTTCAAGAAGTCAGCGGCAATGACTTCTGGAGCGACTATCTGCCTGGCCGCGTCGTCAAAGTACGCCTTGCGACCCGCAGTGGTTATGAAGACTGGGGTTTCCGGATCGACAAATTGGCGACTGCGGTCGAGAGACCGGGCCTTGCCCAATCGCCACATCCCTATTACAACGACACGAACGATACCTGGACGATCACCAACCCCGATCCGAAAGCCATGTCCAGCAAGATTCATATCTCATTTCTTGAGATCGCCCGCGGTGACATTCTCGACTTGCTGGATGCGTCAGGCACACTGATTCAGCGGTTTGAGGAAGGCTACGCCGAGGATATCTGGTCTGATTATGCCCCCGGACGCGTGATCAAAGTGAGGTTCACAACGCGTGGCGGCTATGAAGGATGGGGCTTCCGCATCGACGCCATCGCGACGTCCGTCGATAATCCCGGTTTGGTGCAGTCGGATCATCCCTACACGGACGGCATCGACCAGGTCTGGACAATCTCCAATCCTGACGCCAATGCCCAGTCGAGCCGTGTGCACTTTCAGTGGCTCTGGCTGGCGCGCGGCGATTATGTGGAATTGCTGGATTCCTCCGGAAACGTCGTGCAGACCTTCAATGAAATGCGCGGTGAGGATATTTGGTCGGACTACATCCCTGGGCGCGTGGTGAAGGTGCACTTTGTCACGCGCAACGGGTATGAGGATTGGGGCTTCCGCATCGATGCGATTGAGTCGAAGTAGCAGTAGCAGTCTGCAGCGGTTGGATACGAAGAAGCCTGGGCCACCGGTTGAAACCGGTGTCTGACATGCAAAACCTGCTGAAGCAGGTTGACCCGGCGCCCAGTGCGCTTCAGCGCACTTTGCATAGCAGACGCCGATTTCAATCGGCGGGCCTGATCGAGTCAATGGCTGGTGCCCAGAAAGGATAGTCATGAAAATTGCAGCAATGCTCGCCATCGTCCTGGTCTTCTCCCTCTGGCCGGCGCACGCTTCCGCCGACAGCCAGGTAGTCAAGGAGGCGTGCGCTTTCACCTTCGAGTACAAATCGATGACGGAGTTGCAAGCCGCCATCGAGACCAAGGCCAAGCAGTTGGCCGTCAGCGAACTCTTCGGCGAGGTGCTCACTGCGCTGACCACCGTGGAGAACTTCCAGGTGACCGGCGACACCATCAGTTCCTACGTGGCCGGCGTGGTGCGCGTGCGTAGCGTCGAGTTCTTCAACGGCCAGAACCTGGGCGAAATCTGCGTGCGCGTCACGGTCTTCATTACCGAGAGCGACCGCGCCCAGTTCGAGCCGGCGCTGATTGCCAGCCGCAAGTGTCTGGCCGACGCCAACCTGAGCGCGCGCACACTGCGCGAACGCACCCGCCAGGAGGTGCTGGTGGAGGCCATCGTCGCCTACGAACCCGACCTGGCCGACCTGGAGCAGCGCCGGCTGCTGCGCCTGGTGCAGAAGATCACCTATGGCGAGTCGGACTTCCTGTCTGACACCGATACCTTCTGCGCCGCGGTGGAAGCCTATGTGCTGCCGGTGGAGATTACGGCGCTGCTGGCGCAGGCCACCCCAATGCCGACCGCCACGCGAACTCCACGTCAGGCCATGCCTACGCGTACGCCGACGCCAGTCCGCACAGTGTCCCCCGCCAGTGCCACGGCCACCGCTTTTGCCAACCGCACACCCACCTTTACACCCACGCCATCGCCCACACCTGATGCCACGACTACGGCAGTAGCGCTGATGGTGGACGTTCTGGCTACGGCAGAGGCCGCGCCACATCATCTCTATGACCTCTGGGTCAATCCAATCGACGAGGCAGTCTATGTTTATGTTCCTGCCGGCGAGTTCACTATGGGATCAGGCAATGGCCAAGCAGATGAACGGCCAGTACATCGGGTACAACTGGATGCATTCTGGATCATGCGCACCGAAGTGACCAACAGCCAGTATGAACGCTGCGTACGGGCCAGGGTTTGTACAACCCCGGATAACAGTGTATGGAGCGATGTTCGCTTCGCCGAACACCCGGTTACCGACATCGACTGGGCGCAAGCAAACGCCTACGCTCAATGGGTGGGTGGCAGTCTGCCAACAGAGGCAATGTGGGAGAAAGCGTGTAGAGGCAATGACCTTCGCACCTATCCGTGGGGTGAGCAGGCGCCAGATGCGACCCTGCTGAATTTCCCAGCTAGCGGCATCAGCGGGACAGTCGCTGTTGGCAGCTATCCAGCAGGCGCATCTCCTTACGGGGCGTTTGACTTGGCTGGCAACGTGTGGGAATACACTGCTGACTGGTACGGTGAGGCATATTATGCCCAATCTCCGCTGGAGAACCCCAAAGGGCCATTGACTGGCAGTGACCGCGTGTTAAGGGGTGGGTCATGGAGGACTGAAGCAAACGTGCGCTGCGCCTACCGCGGCTGGTACAACCCAGATCCCAGAAATGCGTTTCTCGGATTCAGGGTTGTTGTTCCCGACTCGCTGGTATCTCGCCGCTGAGATATCCGGAATTTGAGACAAAGCAGATCCTGCACTCGACTCTCACCGGCTCTATAAAAAGGAGGCCATCATGATCCGTCGCTGCCTGACAGTTTTCTTCATCGCCCTGGCGCTGCTGGCCTGCGCGCCGGAAGGCTATACCGTCGTTCGCGGCGCCACTGAAGCCGGCCCGCAAGAAGAGATCGTCCTGGAAACGACCACGGAGCGCGTCTACAACTGCGGCGAAGGCGGCGACACGGTGGTCCAGGCGCCCACCATGTCCCTGGCGTTTTCGGACGCAGTGGAGTGGGAACTTGGCATCGATTTTGGCGCCGGGCGCGACCTGGCGCTGGTTGCGGTGGAGGGCGAACTGGCAGCCAGGTATGGTGCGGAGGTTAAGAAGGTCCTTTTTACCGGCGCCGGCTGGGAACTCCCCGCGCGTCCCGGCGAATGGATTGAGTACACGCTACAGTGGAGTGAGGTCTGGCAGCCGGGCAGCGTGATCGTGCGTCGCGGCGGCGTCGAGGAAACCGTGGCCTACCGCTACCGCAAAGCGATCAAGAGCGAGATCGTCGGCAAGCGGCTGCTCGATTGCGCCGCAGATGTGGTGGACGTTGCGCCAACGCCAGCCGCACCGCCAGCCGCGCCAGCCGCAGAGACCCCGGCCGTGACGGCGGCCAGCGCACCGCTGGTGCAGATCGTCGGCTACGGCTATCCGCCCGATACGATGACCAACCCCGGGCAGCGCCGCGCCGCGGCCTTGCTCGCCGCCGAGCTGGACGCCAAGCGCAAGCTGGCCGAATGGCTGGCCGGCGCTGAGATCGAGGCGGTGACCGTGGTCGAGGAGGGCGAAGTCACCGCGGATGTGATCCGCCGCGTGATCCAGACGCGCCTGCGCGGGGTGACGACCCTGCGCCAGGTCTACGACGAGGCGAGCGGGGAGGCCGAGGTGATGTTGGCGCCAGTGGTGGATGGGATGCCGTAGGACAAGTCTCACGAGGAGCATAGCCATGCACGAATATGAGAAGATTGGACTTTGGCAGCTTGTGGTTGCATTGATCGGGAGCATCTGCGTGGCGATTGGCTGGTACTCTGCCCACCTTTTTCCGGGCCAGATTCCGCAGACACTGGCAGAACTTGTGGAAGCAATTGTCAGTATCGCGGTCATCGGATTCAATATTTTGCACCTCGTTGTCCTAAGTGCGGTGGCCCGACGCAGCGATTCATCTCAGTCGATAATGAATCCGTCCCATAACAATCCATTTTGTGGATTGGTTCAGGTCTACCTGAATGTGCCGGGTGGAATACTTGTTGCTGTGGTAGCCATGCTCTGTGTAACGGCAGTGGTTGTGCAAAGCGTGATGCCTGCCGAGCAACCATTGGATTCACCAAGTCGAAGCGCACCGGCCAGCACAGAGATTGCTGAACTTACCCAGACGGATGACGCTGAACAGCAGTCAGTTCCAGATCGCGCCGATTCAGCAGTCTATCAAGCGGATGGATTTGGCATCGCCGTAGATGACGCCAAAACACCGGAACATCGGCGTCAGACAGCACTTCAGGCAGCCAGACTTGACGCAGCGGCCAATCTGCTCGAACAGATCGTTGGCAGCGTCTACGAGAGGATCAGAACTGCAGAAAACGGTCAGATCGAAAAAGACACGATTGTCCAAACCCTTCGCGGATGGTTGCCTATGCGTACCCAGACCATCGATGAAACCTATACTGATGCGACGGGTGTGGCGTTGATCAGGGTGGAGTTGGTGCTGACAGAAGAAATGTTGCAGGAAATCCGCCAGCACGTTGCAGCGGCTCAGTGAAAGAAGGCTCTAAATGACAGTGAGACCGGGAACCCAACGCGTGCGAGCTATGCTCGCGCACCGGATGGCCGCATTAGATGAATCGCGTGCCCATCAGCGCTTCAGGCAGAACGCCATGATTTCAATACTCTGTTTCATGCTGCTCGGCTCTATCGTCCCGATCTTTTCGGCGACTGCGCAAGACGCCGTCATTATGGAACGCGAGATGAACGAGTGCGTTTCTTCAGGAGCATATACCAGTCCGGAGAACGCGAAGGAGCTACTGCTTGAGATTGTGAAGCGGCAGGCAGCCAGCGCCTTCTATGGAGAATTGATCCGATCGACGACGATTGTACAGGACTCTGTGCTGACCAGTGATGAAATTCGCAGTGCAGTTCAGGGATTGGTGCGGATCGACGCGAATCCGGAGTTTTATAACGGCGCAGGGTTGGGCGAGATCTGCATCCGCGCACGGGCCTTTGTGACAGCAGCCGATATGCGATTGTTTGAGCCAGTGGAGATTACAGGCAAACGGGAGTGCGACACATCAGATCGGCCCAGGCTTGTGCGTGTGGAGGAAGTAACGGATCGCGTGCGCAGCGAAGCCCTGATCCTGTTTGATGGCCGGCTTGCTCGGATCGCGCTGGCGCAGCGCCTGGAACTGCTGCATGAAGTGAAATATGTAGAGGCTGAGACAGGCTTTGATCGTGACTCAGGCACGTACTGCGCGAACTTCACTGGCTTCCTTATTCCATTTGAGGTATATGCCCTTTTAGGCGAACCACCGCCACCGCTGCCACTTATTGCTTCACCTACCCCAACAGTGACGCCCCTCAAACCGCTGTTGATCGTATCCGTTTCCCCAGTCGGCTCGATCCCAGTGGGGACCATCGTGACGCTTCGTGGCAGCGGACCGGCCACGGCGCAGATCGAGGTGATCGGCAACGGGGCGATGCTCGGCACCACGTTTACGAATGAGCGCGGCGCCTGGAATTTCGCTGCACCATTCAACGTCCCAGGCTATTACCGGCTTACAACGCGTATGTATTTGACCGATGGCACAGTGCGGCCAGGGTCGGGCGATGTCACCATCCGTGTCGTAGCGCCAACCCGCACACCCACAACGACAAATCCACCCACACCGACGCCCACCGCGACCGAAACGCCAACCTCAATTCCAACAATCACACCACTGCCACCCCCCATCTTCACACCGCGGCCGCCAGCCCCATCACCAACTCCGCGTTCCCCCACGCCAGCACCGGTCAGCTATGGTGCGGTGACGCTCCTGTCACCGGCCACTGAGACCGACATCGCTACATCGCCGGTGACGCTGACGTGGCGGCCGGTTGCTAACCTCAGCAGCGGCGACCACTATGTTGTGGTCATCAACCACACGAATGGCACAAGTTGGCTGGTGACCGACAGCACCAACATCCAGTTCGACCTGAAAGCATATGCGCAGTATCAGTTCATAGACGGATTCCATTGGTATGTAGGTGTCTGCGGCGGTGCTGCTCCCGGCGATTACAACAACAATCCATGCACGCCAATCAGCGGCCAGAGCGAACAGCGGACGTTCAAGTGGGCAGAGGCTGGTGAACCGCCCAAAGGCAATGGCGGCACTCCACCTTACCCGCCGCCAGGGGTGCCGTAGTGCAGGAGAATTGTTCACCTACGCCCAGGATTGATCTCTACGATTTACGCAGGCTGAGGCTGTCGCAGCCGGCTTCGGCAGGCTCAGCCTGCGTAGGTCCAATGTTTCTTGATTTGTATCGAAGCCAGGAGTGACCTGCCCAGGTGATCTGCGGATCACCTTTCAACGATCAACATCAAACGCAGCAGCGCAGTAATTCACAAAAGGGGTCCCTATGAACATTCGCATCCTTGTCTGGTCCCTGCTCTCCCTCTGTCTCGTCACCCTGGTGCTGCTGGGCTTCCGCATGGAAGCCCACGGCACACCGCAGACCCAGGCTGCCTGTCCCGATCTGGTGGCTGAACTCGCCTTCAGCAACGACAACCCGCAGCCGGGCGCACCGATCGATATCACGGTCACCATCGCCAACCAGGGAACCGGCAACGCCGGCGCGTTCTACACCTATCTCTACGTCGATCCGGCCGAGCAGCCGCCCCAGCCGACGACGCCCGACACCTCATATACGCGCACGTCGGACCTCATTGCCGGCGGCGACTTGCGCTGGACGCGGCGCGGCCATGAGTTTGCCACGCCCGGGCTGCACGTGGTCTACGCCTGGGTCGACCGCAACAACCAGGTGCCCAACGAGTGCAATGAAGACAACAATGTGGTCATGCGCACGCTGTGGGTCGGTGACGACGGCTGCGATCCCGATGTCTACGAGGCCGCCAATGACGACGCCTGTCAGGAGGCGGAGCCGGTGACCGCCGACGGCGCCGTGACCCGCCACAATTTGTGCCCGGCCGGCGACCAGGACTGGGTTGTCTTCCCAGGGCAGGCGGGGGTGGAATATGCCATCACAGCCACCAACGTGGAAAACGATGCCGAAATCATCCTGGAAACGCATTTGCAGTGCAGCGGTGCCACGCGCACCGGTGTTGGTGCAACCACGCAGCAAGGGCCGGAGATCGGTCTGCCGGTCTACCGGGACGGGCCAGTCTATGTGAAAGTGGCGAATACCGCGGCTGCGCCGGGCAGCCAGACCGGCTACGATCTCGCCGTGACTGCGCTCTGCCCGGCCGACGCCTATGAGCCGGATAACGGCTGCGCCCAGGCCAAAGAGCTGCTCGTGGACGTTCCTACCCAGCGCCGCAGTTTCTGCCGGCCCCAGGAACAGGACTGGATGCGCATCTGGGTCACGGCGGGCAACCACTATCGCCTGGAGAGCCGCAACCGCGACGCCAATGCCGCGCCGGCGCTGACACTGTATGACCGGTGTGACGGTCAGCCCATGCAAAGCGGCGCCGCCGGCGCTGCCCTGGAATGGACTGCCGGCGCCACCGGCGAAGTGCTGGTGCAGGCGCGCAACAACCCGGTCACGACGGCGGGCATGGGCACCGGCTACGAGCTGCTGCTCACCAGCCGGCTAGCCACCGAGGATATCTACGAGCCGGACAACGACATGGCATCTGCTCGTCCGCTGGCCCAGGCCGCCACCCCGCAGGCGCACAGGTTCACGACCCCGGGCGACCAGGACTGGTTTTACCTGGACGCGGAGCAAGGACGCACCTATCGGGTGGAGACTTTCGACCTGGGCGCCAGCGACACCATGCTCTGCATCTACGACGCCGCGGCTGAGGAACTGGCCTGCGACGACGACAGCGGCGAGGGGTTGGGGTCGCTGCTCCACTGGCAGGCGCCGGCAGCAGGCCGCTATTACGTGCGCGTCTATGACTACGACGCCAGCCGCGGGGGCAGCGAGGCGAGCTATCAGATCGGCTATAGCGTCGATGCGCCGCCCTGCACCGGCGACGCCTTCGAGCCGGACGAGTTTTACGGGATCGCCAAAGAGCTTTCGATCAGTGCTGCCGCCCAGCAGCACAACATCTGCCCAGGCGGCGACAGCGACTGGCTGCGCACCTGGGTGCAGGTTCCTGGCGTGTACGACATTCGCGTCGACGCCCTCGGTGCGGACGCAGACCCTGTCATCACGCTTTACGACGTAGACGGCCAGACGCCGTTGTGGAGCAACGATGACTTTGGGGCAGGCCGCTCGGCGCGCGTGCTCTGGCGCTTTGCGCGCGCCGGCGTCTACTATCTGAACGTAACCTCCTTCGACGGAGAGAGCGCCGGGCGCGGCGCCGAGTATCAAGTGCGCATCACACCGTCACAAGAAAATCCGACGCCGACGCCCACGCTGTCACCCACACCCACGAACACACCTCCGCCGACGCCCACACCGACGCCCACACCGACGCCAGGCTGGCCGATCCCATTGCCCACGCCGAACGGGCCGCCCGAAACCCTGGTTGTCACCAACCGCCAGCGCCTGGTGGCGTTGTATGGGGAGCAGCGCGCCAATCTGGCCATGGGGCGTGTCGGCTTGCTGTTGGCTGACTCTGCAGCGCGCGGACTGCTGCTCAACCTGGACAACGACCCCAATGTGATGCGCGCGTATGCCGAGTGGCAGGGCAACCTGGCCAATCTCGACCGTGCCAATCGGGTCGCCGAGGGCGTTCATGGCGCAATCTGGACCCAGATTGCCCATCATCCAACCATTCAGTACATCGTTCTGGTCGGCGATGATCGGGTGATTCCCTTCCGGCGCGAGCGAGACAATGTGGGTGGCCTCGATAATCGCCGCGAAGCCGACTATCACGAAGTCACCGTGGGTAGCACAGTCGGGATGGCGCTGGCCGCCAATGCTTCGCTGACCGACGACTACTATGGAACCAAACAGCGCCGTCAACTCGCCGGCCGCACGTTCTACCTGCCTGAGAAAGCGGTCGGGAGATTGGTGGAAACGCCGGAGCAGATTGCGAGTCTCATCGACCGATATCTAGCCGCAGGCAGTCAGTTCGGCTACCAGCTTACGACGGGCACTGCAGTTGTGGCTGCCGGCACCACTTTGCAGGACGACACCGCTGCCGACCTGTGCCGCCGTCTTGAACCGCGCCTCGCTGACGGTCTGGATTGCGATCTCAACGAGATGTTCTGGGGATGGGAGCAGTTTGCCGAGCATCACTTACCCGAAAATGAGTTCTACCGGGTTCATGTGCTGCACATTGGCGGCAACCATTGGGAGCTGCAGATGCGAAATGGCAGCAGGACGCCGATCACCCAAGTTGGCAGCGCCGGCGTCAACTATGAACGCGGGCTGGTCGGTGTCACGAGCGCCCACGGCGGGCTGAATGTCCCCACTGATGAACCCCACCCCCAAGACCTGGCCGAGACCTATCTGGGGATGGCCGAGGTGTTCGTGGGCAACACGGGGCTTGCATTTTTCGCCCACACTGCTGGTGAATCACTCAGCGGAAAGCTGATGAACCTGTTTGTGACTCAGCTTTATGATCTGCCCGTGTTTGATGGTGCAGCGACCGTTGGGAAAGCCTGGGTGCGCGCCAAGCAAGCCTATGTGCAGCAGTTGCGAAATCCTAGCGAATATGACCGCAAGATTCTGCATGTGGCAACATTCTATGGACTGCCAATGTATCGACTGCCGTCTGGGTATAGCGATCCGAATCCATATCCCAGCGTCCAGGTAAATTGGCAAACGGCGCGGTCTGCCGCAACTGGCGAGCCAATCACTGCGTCTGTGGAAATCTCACTAGCGAATGGTGCGGCGGCGCTGCAACTCGCCACCACCGACCTCGGCGCCTATTACGCGCTGGACGGCGCTGTCAACTGGAATGTGGGGGTGGCTCCCCAACCTCTCTATAGCGGCGACCTGCGGGATCTGCTGAAGACGGCCGGGGCCGACGCCCGCGGCGTCATTTGGACCGGCGGTGTATATTCTGACGTGGACAGATTTACACCGGCGATCCCAACGGTGATCACCGATGCCGAGGGCCGCACTTCCGCCGCTGTCGGGGCCAGCCCACCCCTCGAGGCGGCGCCTCCTGTGCTGGCAGTCAAACTGGACGCAGCCAGTCAGCAATTGGTGGTAGAGTGGGGCCAATTCGATGCCCGCAGCAAGCAGCAGCGTCTCTATGGCGGGCTGAACCTGGAGTTCACCTATTCCAACTCCCCGGACCAGATCCCGGCGGAAGTGACCGATGCCTCAGCACAGGCAACCACAGCGTTCCCCCGTATCAAACTGGAGGCCAATGACGCTTCCGGCGTGCGCCGCGTTGTGATCGTCTATACGGACAACCGTGGCCAGTTCCAGTCGCTCGATCTGGAGTATCGTCCTGACATGCAGAAGTGGGTTGGACAACTGCCGGTGCTCTTGCCCAGTTTCTGGCTGGCCCAGGTGGTGGATGGCGCCGGCAACGTGACCCTGGTGACGCGCAAGGGAACCTACTTCCTGGCCGGCCAGGGTCTGGACATCAACACGGTCTACTGGAGCTTCATGCCAATGATTGAACGCTAACGCGCAGCGACGGTTGGACGCGCCGCCGGCTCCTGCTTCTGAAAACGAAAGCAGCAGCCGGCGGCGCGTCCGGTATGCGATTCCAGGTTCACTGTTAAGGGGGTTCTCCATGTTTCGATACGCTCGGCGACTTCTCGTTACCCTGACCTTGCTTGCCCTGGCCGGATTGAACGGCGGCGCTGTGGCCGGTCAAAGCGCACCGGTTGCGCCGCGCAGCGTGACAGCCTCGGACAACACCGGCTTCACCTTCCGCGGGGCGCTGGCCAACAACGGCGTCCCCACCAACGGCAATTGTGACTTCACCTTTGCTCTCTATGCCGGCGCCACGGGCGGCAGCCGCATCGGCGACATGGTGACGGCGCCCGCGCTGAGCGTGGCGCAGGGCTTTTTTCAGACCACGCTGGACTTCGGCTACACGCCGCTCAACGGCGAGGAGCGCTGGATCGAAATCAGCGTGCGCTGCCCGGCGGGGACGGGCGCCTTCGTGACGCTGACGCCCCGCCAGCGGGTGCTAAGTACACCTTACGCGCTGACCGCCATGACCGGACGCGACGGCTTCACCGTGCATGGGGACATGTGGGTGAACGGGTTCGGCATCTTTGGCGCACCTGGCGAAAACACGTCACTCTCCCTGCGCTCGCCGGACGTGTACCTGAATGCGGATCCCAGCTTCGGCCGCGGGGATGGCGGGCGCGCGCTGGTGCACGAGGCCGGCGATCTGCTGGTCATCAACCACACCGGCGATTTTGCCGGCGGCGTGCGCATCGACAGCGGCGCCACCCTCAGCGGCAGCCTGGTGGTGAAGGGCAACGATCTGGAATTGCATGGCGGCGCTGACCGCGGCGATGGCGGACGCGCCTTCACCCATTGGCTCGGCGACAAACTGGTGCTCAATTTCGACAACGACTTTGCCGGCGGCGTCGGCATCGACGGCGACGTGTTGATCGAGCGCAACCTGACCATCGCCGGCGATTATCTCCGCTTGTTCGGCAACGATCTCCTGATCGCCGGCGACAGCAACCGGGGCGACGGCGGGCGGGCCTTGGTGCACACCGGCGGCGATGTGCTGGGCGTCAATCACCAGGGTGACTTCGCCGGCGGCGTGCACATCGCCGGCCCCCTGGTCATCTCCGGGGCGACGACGATCAACAACAACGACCTGATCTTCGCCGGCAACGACTTCAAGATGTATGGTTCTGCAAACCGCGGCGATGGCGGTCGCGCCCTGGTACATCTGGATAATGACACGCTCTATGTAAACTATGGCCACGACTTTTCCGGTGGCACGGTGCTAGACAGCGATGTTCGTGTGATCAAAGACCTGCAGGTGGAAGGCAATACTATTCGCTTGCTGGGTAACGACTTCTACATGCAAGGCGACGCCGACCGCGGCAATGGCGGGCGCGCGCTGGTGCATACGGTCGGCGATGTGCTGAGCATCAACTACGAAGGCGATTTCAGCGGCGGCGTCCATATCACCGGGCTGCGCACAGGCGGCATCGTCGAAGAGAACCTGATGCCGCCTGCCGGGGCTATGCCTGATTTCCGGCAGGGGGACGTCCTCTGTTGGGATGGAGTTGCCCAGGCGCTAGCGTACTGCGACGCGGCTGCAGCGCCCCTGGTGATTGCTGTGGCCGATGTCCAGGGCCATCCGCTGGTTTTCGGCGCCGAACCCGTCAACGTCCTCGGCCCGGTGCAGCCGGGCGACCTGCTGGTGGCTGCCGCCACGCCGGGCTACGCGGTCAGTTGGTCGCAGATCGGCGCGGGGGAGCCGCCGGCCGGCACAGTCGTGGCCAAGGCGCTTGCACCTCACCCAGACGGCGCAGGTCAGATCCTGGCCTTCATCATGTTGCAGTAACGAAGGGAGACAGTCAATGGTCTTGCGCTTCATCTCAGGACTTCTGCCCATTGTTCTACTCATCCTGTTGGGCGGTCTCGCGCCCGCAAACGCCCAGTCCCCCGCCCCGCGTGCGGGGGATGGCGCCCTGGCTGTGCCGTCCACCAGCCTGCCGTTTCAGGGCAGCTTGCGCAATGCCGGCGGCCCCATCGACGGCGTCTGCGACCTCAAGTTCAGTCTCTATGACGCGGCATCCGGCGGCGCCAGAATCGGCAGCGACCTCTTCCGCACTGGTGTGACGCTGGCTGACGGCTACATTGCCACCAGCCTCGACTTCGGCGACGTCTTCGGCAACGCTGCCCGCTGGCTGGAGATCGCTGTGCGCTGCCCGGCCGGCCAGGGCTCCTATGTGACGCTGACCCCGCGCCAGGAGGTGGGCTGGACGCCGCGCGCCCAGGTGGCGCAGCGCGTGCTCAACCTGGCCAGCGCGCCTGGGGATTTCACCGCCAACGGTGCGCTGCGCAGCACGCGCAACGATCCGCAGGACGGTCTTGCCGGCGCACTGGAGTTGATCAACGGCGCCAATGGCAACCGCTGGCAACTGGGGATCGGACGCGCCGACGATGCATTGGTGCTCGGCATCATCCCGTCGGGCGGCTCATGGCTGCATGCCGCCACCTTCGAGCCGGATGGCGACTTGATCCTGGTGCATGATCTTTACCTGAACGGCGTCATCACCAGCAACCTGGAGGTGCAGGGCGTGCTGCGCAGCGCGCGGGGACTGCCGGACGACACCAGCGCCGGCCTGCTGGAACTCCAAAACACCCTGACCAACAATAGATGGCACATCACCACGAACCGCGACACGGATGACCTGCAGTACTGGTTTGCGGAGAACGGCGACACCTGGTCTCACGCCGCCACCCTGGAACGCGACGGCGATCTGACGGTGAACAACCGGCTGCACGTGGTGGGCAACAGCCTCAACTTCATGAATTCGCCTGCTGGCATCCTGTGGCAGGACGGCGGCGCGGCTATCGGCCACGCGGCAATGGTCGGCGAGTATTCGGTCAATGCCCTGCCCGGCGACCTGGTCATGCGCGCCGACGATGGCCGCCGCATTTTGTTGGGGCGGGGCAACGCAGCAGCCAATTTCCCGGCCGCGTTGACCGTGGCCGCCGATGGGCAGGTGTCCATTCCCAACTTGCAGACTGGCGGCGTGGTGGAAGCCAATCTGCAGACGCCGGCTGAGTTG
>JACSRS010000222.1 GCA_014879655.1 Burkholderiaceae bacterium | reverse complement strand
CAGGCCCGAGTGCGCCTTGGCGATGTTGTTGATGAGTTCCATCATGTTCACGGTCTTGCCCACACCGGCACCACCGAACAGACCCACCTTGCCGCCCTTGGCGAACGGGCAGACCAGGTCAATCACCTTGATGCCGGTTTCCAGCAGCTCCTGGGAGGGGCTCAGTTCGTCGTAGGCGGGTGCCTTGCGGTGAATCGACATGGTCAATTCAGAGCTGACCGGGCCGCGCTCGTCGATCGGGCTGCCCAGCACGTCCATGATGCGGCCCAGCGTGGCCTTGCCCACCGGAACCATGATGGGCTTGCAAGTGTTGCGAACCATCAGGCCGCGGCGCAGACCATCGGAAGAGCCCAGCGCAATGGTGCGCACAATACCATCGCCCAGCTGCTGCTGAACTTCCAGCGTCAGGGCCGACCCTTCCATCTTGAGGGCGTCATAAACCTTGGGCATCTGGTCGCGCGGAAATTCCACGTCAACCACGGCGCCAATACATTGGACGATTTTTCCTTGAATGTTGGTGTTCTCTTGAGCCATGCTGTTCGCTCCAGTTAAATTTGAATCTTGCTGAGTCCGCGCGACGATCAACCGCTGATTGCTGCGGCGCCGGAGACGATTTCCGACAACTCTTTGGTAATGGCGGCCTGGCGGGTCTTGTTGTAAACCAGCTTGAGTTCCGCAATCACGTTACCGGCGTTGTCTGTTGCTGCCTTCATGGCCACCATGCGGGCTGCGTGCTCGGACGCCATGTTCTCGGCCAGCGCCTGATACACGAGCGCTTCGACATAACGCACCAGCAAGTCGTCGATGACAGATTGCGCATCGGGCTCGTAGATGTAGTCCCAGGCGTGCTGGGAGCCGCTGGCGCGGGTTTCCGCCCGCATCTGTTCGGCCGACAGGGGCAACAGTTTCTGCACCACTGGTTCCTGCTTCATCGTGCTGACGAAGAGGTTGTAGCAAAGGTAGACAGCGCTGACTTCACCTTTGGCATACGCATCCAGCAACACCTTGACCGGGCCGATCAGCTTGTCCAGGTGGGGCTTGTCGCCCAAGTGTGTGACGTGGGATACCACTTGCGCGCCGACCCGGTTCAGAAAGCCCAGTCCCTTGCTGCCAATGGCCACCGCTTTCGGCGTCATGCCAGCGGACTGCGTTTCGCGCAGTTTGGTGGTGACGGCACGCAGCAGGTTGGTGTTGAGACCCCCGCACAGGCCCTTGTCCGTGGTGACCACGATGAAGCCCACCGACTTGCCGTCGTTGGTCTTCATGAAGGTGTGCACGTACTCGGGATTGGCCTCACCCAGATTGGTGGCGATGCTGCGGACCTTCTCGCTGTACGGACGCGCTGCACGCATGCGCTCCTGCGCCTTGCGCATCTTCGAGACCGAGATCATTTCCATGGCCTTGGTGATCTTTTTGGTGTTCTCCACCGATTTGATCTTCGTGCGGAGTTCCTTGCCTGCTGCCATCAACGGCTCCTTGTGCTCAGGTGGAAATCAAGCAAAGCTTTTCTTGAACGCTGCAACAGCACCCGTCAATTCGGCCTCTGCGTCTTTGTCCAGCGCCTTGCTGTCTTCAATTTTGGCCAGCAGGGCTGCGTGCTTGTCTTTCAGCCACGCATGCAGGCCATGCTCGAACGACAGAATCTTCTTGACTTCCACATCGTCCATGAAGCCCTTGTTGACCGCAAAGAGCGTGGCACCCATCAGGCTGATGGGCAGCGGGCTGTACTGGGTCTGCTTGAGCAGTTCGGTCACGCGGGCGCCGCGGTCGAGCTGCTTGCGGGTGGCCTCGTCCAGATCCGAAGCAAACTGCGCAAATGCAGCCAGTTCACGATACTGGGCCAGGTCGGTACGGATACCGCCCGACTGGCCTTTGATGACCTTGGTCTGTGCCGAGCTGCCCACCCGCGACACCGAGATACCGGCGTTGATGGCGGGGCGGATACCGGCGTTGAACAGGCTGGTTTCCAGGAAGATCTGACCGTCGGTGATCGAGATCACGTTGGTGGGCACGAATGCCGAAACGTCGCCAGCCTGCGTTTCAATGATCGGCAGCGCGGTCAGCGAACCGGTCTTGCCTTTGACTTCACCCTTGGTGAAAGCTTCCACGTAGTCAGCGTTGACCCGCGCAGCGCGCTCGAGCAGACGGCTGTGGAGATAGAACACGTCGCCGGGATAGGCCTCACGGCCTGGCGGGCGACGCAGCAGCAGCGAAACCTGACGGTAGGCAACCGCCTGCTTGGACAGGTCGTCATAGACGATCAGCGCATCCTGGCCACGATCGCGGAAGTATTCACCCATCGTGCAGCCCGAATAGGCCGACACGTACTGCATGGCAGCCGATTCAGAGGCGGAGGCCGCCACGACGATGGTGTACTCCATCGCCCCGGCCTGTTCCAGTGCGCGAACGACGTTCTTGATCGACGAAGCCTTCTGGCCGATCGCGACGTACACGCAGGTCATGTTCTGACCCTTCTGGTTGATGATCGCGTCAATCGCCACGGCAGTCTTGCCGGTCTGGCGGTCGCCAATGATCAGTTCGCGCTGGCCACGACCGATCGGCACCATGGAGTCGATCGACTTCAGGCCGGTCTGCATCGGCTGGTCCACCGATTTACGGGCAATCACGCCCGGCGCAACCTTCTCGATCACGTCGGTCATCTTGGCGTTGATCGGACCTTTGCCGTCGATGGGCTGACCCAGCGCGTTCACCACGCGGCCAATCAGTTCGGGGCCGACCGGCACTTCCAGAATCCGGCCCGTGCACTTGACGGTGTCGCCTTCGCCGATGTGCTCGTATTCGCCCAGAATCACCGCGCCGACGGAGTCACGCTCCAGATTCAGTGCGAGACCGTAAGTGGGCGTGCCATCGGCCGTTGCCGGGAATTCCAGCATCTCGCCCTGCATCGCATCAGACAGGCCGTGCACACGGACGATGCCGTCAGTCACGGACAAAACGGTGCCTTGATTGCGAATGTCGGCGCTGGCAGCCAGCCCTTCAATGCGGCTCTTGATCAGTTCAGAAATTTCTGCGGGATTGAGTTGCATGACTCTTTCCTTCTTTCTTTAA
>JACSRS010000039.1 GCA_014879655.1 Burkholderiaceae bacterium | reverse complement strand
AGCACGGCGTCGGCAGCGTATTCCAGGTGCAGGAATTCCTGCACGGCGGGTGAACCGTCGGGGTTCTTCTCGCCCAGGTCCATGTTGATCAGGCCCCGGTAGCGACCGATGCCGTGTGCGCTGTGCACCACCGGGTCGCCCACGTTCAGCTCGGCCAGGTCCTTGATCAGCGCTTCGACGTCACTGACCTGTTCCTGCTTCTTGCGGCGGCGCGTCGTGGGGCCGGCCGAAAACAGCTCGGTCTCGGTGACAAAATCCAGCCCGCCTTCGATCCAGGCAAAGCCCGTCGTCAGTCGGGATGTGGCGATGCCCAGCTTTTCGTCGCTGGACTGGAACTCGGCCAGCGAATCGAACGCTGGCGGGTTGACCCCGCTGGCACGCAGGAAGTCCAGCAGGCTTTCGCGTCGGCCATCACTTTCGGCCAGCACCAGCACCCGGTGCGTGGTGCGAGTCAGGTGCTGTTGCAGTCGCGCCAGCGGTTCGGCGGCGCCGCGATGCACGGACAGATCTTCGAGAGCCTGGAAATGTGCGCTGTCGGTCACATCCTGCGCGGATGGCCTCAGTGCCAGCTGCGCATGTTCGTTGGCGCGGGCGTAGAACTGTTCGATGCCCAGAAACAGCACATCGGGCGGCAGCACCGGACGTTCGGGGTCGCCATGGGCCAGCCGGTGGCGCTCGCGTGTGTCTTTCCAGAACGCCTGGAAGGCCGGCTCCAGGTCGCCGTGCAGCACCACGGTCGCATCAGCGCCGAGGTAGTCGAACACGGTTGCCGATTCTTCAAAAAACAGCGGCAGGTAGTACTCGATACCAGCGGTGGCGACGCCGTTGCCCATGTCCTTGTAGATGCGGCTTCGCGTGGGGTCGCCTTCGAGCAGTTCGCGCCAGCGGTTGCGAAACCGCGCGCGCGCTTCGTCATCCATCGGGAACTCGCGGCCCGGTAGCAGGCGCACTTCGGGTACCGGGTACAGGCTGCGCTGGCTGTCGGGGTCGAAGGTGCGGATGCTGTCGATCTCGTCGTCGAACAGGTCCACACGGAAAGGCACCGGGCTGCCCATCGGGAACAGGTCGATCAGGCCGCCGCGCACCGCGTATTCGCCCGGCGACACCACCTGTGTCACATGGGTGTAGCCCGCCAGCGTGAGCTGCGACTTCAGCCGCGCTTCGTCGAGTTTCTGCTTGACCTTGAAATGAAAGGTGTAGCCCGCGAGAAAGGATGGCGGAGCGAGACGGTACAGCGCGGTCGTGGCCGGCACCAGCACGATGTCGGCGCCGGCTTCATGGTCGCGCTGGCGGATGCGCCACAGCGTGGCCAGCCGTTCGCTGATCAGGTCCTGATGCGGCGAAAAGGTGTCATACGGCAGCGTTTCCCAATCGGGGAACAGCGCGCAGCGCAGCTCGGGCCTGAAGAAGCCGATTTCGTCCATCAGCCGTTGCGCGTCGACGGCGTCAGCGGTCACGATGGCGGTGATGCGCCCGGCCTGGCGCTCGCGCAGGGCCACTTCGGCCAGTACCAGTGCATCGGCGGAGCCCGCCGGGCGGGGCAGCGTGTGGCGCCTGCCGGGGTTGAGTTTGGGTAAATCCATCAGGGAAAAGCAAGGCACCCTCCCGGCGAGGCTGCCGGGAGGGTGCCATTAGGGTTCGGTGATGCGTGGATTTTAGAATGGGGCCACCCATGACCGCTCAAACCGAATCGCCCACCCTGTTGCCAACCCTGGATCGGGCGCGCCAGCCCCGAATTTTTGCGGTCGTGCCCTGTGCCGGCAGCGGCTTGCGTGCGGGAACAGCGATGCCGAAGCAATATCAGCCGCTGCTGGGCCGACCGCTGGTGCTGCACACGCTGGCTGCACTGACCTCGGTCCGGCAGATCGATACCTGCGTCGTCGTCGTCTCGCCCGGCGACACGACGCTGGTGCCATCGGTCGCGACCATGGGCGACGGGCGCTTGCGGGTGGTTCCCAAAGGTGGTGCAAGCCGCGCCCACAGTGTGCTGGCGGGTCTGGTGGCATTGGCCGAAGGGGGCGCAGCGGCGTCGGACTGGGTTCTGGTGCACGACGCTGCGCGCTGCCTGGTCACCCCCGCGCAGGTGACGGCATTGATCGACGCTTGCGAAAGCGACGACGTGGGCGGCCTGCTGGCCTTGCCGCTGCCCGATACCCTGAAGCGCGCATCGGATGGCCGTGTGACGGCCACCGAGGCGCGTGACGACAAGTGGCTGGCGCAGACGCCGCAGATGTTTCGCCTCGGTGCGTTGACCGCGGCGCTGCAGCGGGCGGCGGAGAGTGACTTTGCCGGCATTACCGACGAAGCCAGCGCCATGGAGGCGCTGGGGCACCGGCCGCTGCTGGTGCGTGGCAGCGCACAAAACCTCAAGGTCACCTATGCTGAGGACTTTGCGCTGGCGCAAGCCGTGCTGGAGAGCCGCCAACTATGAGCCACCCCGTGAATCTGCGCATCGGTGAAGGGTGGGACGTTCACGCCCTGGTGCCGGGGCGTGAATTGGTGATTGGCGGGGTGCACATCCCCCACAGCCTCGGTTTGCTGGGCCATTCGGACGCCGATGTCCTGCTGCACGCCATCACCGACGCGCTGTTGGGTGCGGCCGGACTGGGCGATATCGGCAGCCATTTCCCGGATACCGATCCGCGCTGCCAGGGCGCCGATTCGGCGGTGTTGCTCGCGACCGCGGCCGAGCAAACCCGCAAGGCAGGCTGGCGGATCCTGAACGTCGATTCCACCATCGTGGCGCAGGCGCCCCGGCTGGCCCCTCACCGGGAAGCGATGCGCCAGTCAATTGCAAAGGCGCTGGACATCACGCCGGAGCAGGTCAACGTGAAGGCCAAGACCGCAGAAAAGCTCGGTCCAGTGGGTCAGGAGCAGAGCATCGAAGCCCGGGCTGTCGTGCTTCTCAATCGATAGCTGAAAAAGACTATTTCAAGCTGGTTTTCGGCAGTTTTTTTTTGAAAAATCGCTCATTCGTGGGCATGCAGCCTGATGTGGGCGGCGAGCCCGCCCGAGGTGCTGATGGCCAGCGAGAACGTGCCGCCCATGCGTTGCACGGTCTTGTCGACGATCGAC